>JAVBOI010000090.1:0-5771 GCA_031550695.1 Desulfovibrio sp.
GCTTGCGCCGTAGCCGCTTTGCGGGGTGTTTTCCCGCTCAGCCCTGATGGCGAAAAAGGCCAGCCATTCGTTAAACTGCATGGCGGTCATGCTTTCCAGCATGGCGTCCACGTCCGTCCAGCCGAGTTCGAGGGCGAGGGAGTAAGCGGCGTATCTTGCGGACAGGCCGCCCTCCCTCGTTCTCAGTTTTTTTCGGCCGCTCCCGCCTCGTCCCGCTTCAGGCCGTTCAAGTCCAGAACGGCGTCCAGAATGATCTTCAAAGACGCGCTGTCCACGCTCATGGCCTGGTCGCCTTCATCATCGGCAAACAGCAGCTCCCCGTTTTCGTCACAGAGCGAATTGACAAGCAGCTTTACGGGAGAAAAACGATCCTCCGGCCCGTCAACCACATAGCGCGCGGGCAAGGCCCGGATGCGGACGATGGAGCCGTCCGGCAAGGCCGCGTCCCTGAACGAAAAACGCTTCAAAAAACCGTCACGGTCAAGGGTTTTCGGTTGTCCGCCCACGTCATGCTCCTTACTCGGGAAGGTCAAAGGCCACATCGCCGGTAATGCGGATGGTGAGGGCGGTTGTAATCACCTGCCCCATGCTGCCCTGCACCGGGAAGGACTGAACGCGGCCCTTGAAGCTGAGCGTGACCGCGCCCTTGCCGTACCCGTCGTCGGGCAGGATCAGCTTGAAATTGAGCGCTTCCGCGCTGTCCATGTTTTCGAGCAGAATGCGCTGGGCCGGGTCGCCGTAGCGGGTTTGCATGGTGCTGGTAAAGGTGCCCATGTCCTTCAGGTCAAGGGCGTATTCCTTGGCCGTGGAACCCATGGTGGTGGTGTCGATTTCCGCGCGGGAAGTTTGCGGGCCGTTAAAATCGGTAAGGCCGCCCACGTCGATATAGGTTCCGGTTGCGATGTCCTCGACCTGAAGTTTCGCGCCGTAGGAAAGAACGGCGGCGCCGTTGTTCTCAGCCATGATCATATCCTCCTGATTGTTGAACGAGGTATTCCGTGCTCACGCAGGGCAACTCGATTTTTTCGTCGTACACATCCGCCTCTTTCATCGCCATGGCCCGGAATGGCTCGGCCGCCATGACGCCGCGCGCCGCCAGGGCAAGCTCTTTGGCTTGCTCGTAAACCTGGGCGTAGCTGCGCAGAGCAAGCGTCACGGATTCTGATCCGTACCCTTGCAATGTGTTGTCCGGGGTGCTCTCGACGCGCTGATACACGATAGCGGGCAGCGTTGCCCCCTGCGGGAGCTTGAGCGGGTATACCCTGTCGGCCGCCAGCGCCCCGACTTCCGCCGAGGCTTTGAGCGCCGCCGCCACTGCTTGCTCTATGTAGACCGGTGTCGCCATCGATTGACCTCCATAGTCTGTATGGAAGCAATATACAGCAGATGCAAACAGCGGTGTTGGTAATATAGCGGTTTTATTCAGGGGTTTTTCCTGGCTTATATTGCGCTATACCCTCCAGTTCTTCCAGGCAGAAAAAACCGGTGTTGTGTTGAATCCAGCTTCTCACGCGGCGGTTTAATGACGGAATGAGCGCTCTTTGCTGATCTTCAGGGAGAAAATCGCATTGCCCGACAGTTTTTCCGGAACAGAAACGTTCCAGTATCAGGCGGGTTTCTATTTCCTCAAATTCGGCCAGGCGGCACATTTCCCGAACTCGGCTTTTGGGCACGCTTTTTCCGACAAAATGCAGAAAACAAAGCTTTGGCATTTGCAAACCTCGCGTTCGCCTGTCCGGAAATGGCAGACGGTACTCGCGGGCAGCCTTTCTCTGTCCGCGTTTATCGCGGGAGCGGTTGCAAGGCCGCTCCCGGCGGGGGATAGAGCAACTCACGAATGAAATGAGTGGATTGCTCTGCAAGGATTTGTCCTCAAATCCTTGCCGCGAAAGAGGCGTAGGCGGGCTTTGCCCGCCGTTAAGCGACTCTTTCAAGCGTTAAATGCTCTGGTTGGCGCTATCCCCCGCCACTTCCTTTGTTTTTCGGTCCTGACGCGCATTGCGGTCTTTCCGTTATCGTTACGAACATCGTTATCTCCCGACGGCGGCGACATTGGCCCCATAGCGCCGCCGCATGACGGAATCGGCCGCGCCGTTGCCGAGCGTGCTGATAACCTTGCGCTCGATCATCAGTTCGATATTCACATCGCCATTGGCTGTGGGAGCCTGGCGTACGCTTGCTTTGGCTTCGTCTGACATAGTGTTGTTGACGGTAATGGACACTTGCGGCGAAACCGCCCCGGTAAGGGAAACGCCAAGACGGCCGCGAGAGTCGCGGTCAAGGGGCACGACGGCTTCCGGGCCGGCTTCGCCCATGATTCCGCCCCTGGCGAAAGGAACAAGCCCGGAAAAGGAAAAGGGGGTGGGAGTGGAGACAACGGTGTTTGAATAGGCCGACAACGCGCCGGCCGGGAAAGCCGCACCCTTTGAAAACCACATGCCGTTGGCGCCAGCCATATTTACAAAGCTGGAACTGAATTGTGAGCCAACCGCGCCGGCCCCGCTGGAAAACATGCCGCCGAACACCCCGCCCAACAAACCGCCACTGCCATTACTGCCGAACATGGCCATGCGCAACAGAAGCGATGTAAAATCGCTGACCATTTGCTGGACAACCCTTTGCACGGTTTTTCCGAGATCCTGAAAGGCGTTGCCGAAACTTTTCGTTCCGCTCATGACATCGCCGACCAAAGCCCCCATGGCATCGCCGGCTGAGGCGAGCGCGCCCGGAATGCTGTTTTCAAAAAATTCCGCAAAATCCTCGTAGGCCTTTTTTGATTGCGCCATCCAGCCGGTTTGCAGCATGCCGCCGATATCAAGATCCCGCCGGGCCGTGGCCTGCCGGATTTTTTCCCGCAGCGCGGCCTGTTCGGCAAGGTTGGCGGTCTTTTGCACCTCTACGGCAAGCAGTTGCACTTCCGCGTCGTACATGGCGTGCATGTCGCCGATCATGCTTGAGTAGTTGATTTCCGCCTTCAGGGCGCGCTCAAGATCGGCCCGGCGGGCAAGCTGTTCGTTGAGGGCACGGTTTTCTTCCACAAGCTGTTTCTGCGCCTGCACTTCCAACAAGGCGCGCTCGTAAGTATCGAGCTTGCCGCTTTTGGCGTATTGCTGGCGGTTGTGCATCAGCTCGCGCTCGTGTTTTTCAACGGCATCAAGTTGCGCCTGGTATTCGCGCTGAATTTTTATGAGGGAGGAATCAAGGCCGGCCCCGCGCAATTGTTCAGCAAGCTCGGAATTTTTAAGGCAAAGTTGTTCGGCGGCGGAAACGGCTTTTTCATAAGCTTCCGATACCTGGAAGGCGGCTTTGGCCGCGCTTTCGCCATCGGATTTGCCGCTTTTGTTCAGACTGTCTATTTCTTTTTGAAAGGCCGCACTCATGGTGTCGGCCTGTTCTTTGGTCAGCCGGTTGGCAGCGACAAGGGCATTGAGGGAATCCTGCTGATTTTTAATAGCGCCAATCTTCAGTTCTTTGGCGCGGTCGGAAGTTTTTGCGTAGGCTTCTTCCGTGCCCTTAAGCATGTCATCAAGCTGTTTTTTATATGCCTGAACGTGAGCATCGGGACCGGCCGCCGTAACCGTTCCCCCAACGATGGAAAAAAGAGAGGCTATTTTTTCTCTAGCCAATACAAATGATTGAGCGGCCGATAGAACGTTTGCCTTCAGCTCATCTATGCGCGTCTGAATGGCGCTGATATCAGCCCCCTGTTCCAGCGCGTTGCGTTTGGCTCGTTCGAGTTCCTCTATTTTCGCCTGAGCATCTATGGTTTCCGCCTTGAGCCTGTTGAATTCTTCCGTAATGCCGGAAACGTCGTGCCCCTTGGCGGCTGCCGCCTTCAGGGCGATTTCAAGGGCTTGGGCTTCTTGTTTTGCCGCCGCCAGACCTTCCACCAGATCCCGGCCGGCTTGCGTTCCGCCGGATGCGAACGCTTCCGCGAGCGCTTCCTGGCTAAGGCCCATCTGGCCGGCCCGAACGCGTAGCGCGGCTTGAGAGGCGGAATCGAGCGCGTTTCCATATGCCTGGATAATGCCGGAAGCTTTGCCCAGTTCGAGCAACAGGTTGCCGGTATCAGTCAAAAAATCCTGCTGCACCCGGTCCAGGCTGCTGTTCTGTTTGCCAAGGGTGCCCATGGCCGCCTCGTAAGCGCCGGTGATTCTTTCCCCGGATTCCATGACGGCGTTTACCCTGGCCTGGGTCTTTTCCTGCTCGGTCAGTTCGGCGGTGGTTTTGCCCAGGCTGGCGGCCAGCTTGGCGTACGACTGTTCAAAATTGACGTTGAGGCCGATGGTGCGGAGCACTTCCGTCTGTGCGTTCTGGATGCCGTGCACCATGCGCTCGAAAGACTCGGAGGAATTGATGCCGCCGATGACGGCCGCATCCTGGGCGATGCGGGCCAGGCCGGGGGCCTTGGCGATATCCACCTGGGACTGGATAAGCTGCGTCATGGTCTTCCGGGCTTCTGTGCCGGCAATGCCCATGCGGCGCAGGGCGCTGACGTTTTTATCAATCTCCACGGCGGAATAGCCGGCCACCTTTCCGACCTGCTGCACCACCACGCCAAGGGTTTCGTAGCGGGCGGCGGCCAGCATGGCCTCGGAGGCGAACTGGAGGGATTTGAGCGCGCCGTAGGCGGCGGCCAGTTGCGCCACCACCCCTTTCAGGGCGCTGAAGCTGCCTGTAAGCGCGTCCGTGGCCTTGCGGTTGTTCTGGATGCCCTGATCAACGGTGCGCAGACGGGTTGCCGATTCCGGCACCCCGTCAACGCGCACTTCGATATTCAGTTTTGCCAGATCCGTGGCCATAAACGCCGGTCCCTACAGTGTTGCTGTTTTGTCCTTTTTTCGGTGCGGCGTGCTGTGCGCCGCCAGGTATGCGTTGTCCATCTGCCTTAAGGTATGCACTTCCCAGGGGCTGGGCTCGGTGCCGCACAGCCTGGACCATGCCTCAATGTCCGCGTATCCGATGGACGCCGGCCCCCAGCCGGTGCTCCCCCTGCCCGCGTGCAGTTCCCAAAACCAGAGCCACAGGTGCTCCGCCTCGGCAGGGATGTCGATTTCCTCAAACAGGGTTTCTCCGATGGCTGCCTCGGCCGCCTCCAGATGGTCTCGCAGCGTGGTGCCGTCGGCGTGGGGGGAATCAAGGCGCACATGCTCTTGCACCGCTTCGCACAGCGCCCCGGTCAGTCCCCCAGGAAAGTCCTCCGGTCGGCAATGGCCGCGTCCACCTGCTCCTTGATCCAGGGAAAGCGCTTATAGAGCTTTTTGGCCTCCAAAGGGCTGAAAGGAATTTCCGCGCCGTCCACCACCACGCCTTTCCAGCCGAGGGTGGCCTTGGCCAGCAGTTCCAGGCCGTCCTCTTCCGCTTCCTCCAGGCTCGCGGTTTTGCGGGCCTTGCGGTTCAGCCGGCTGTTGGCAAGACTGCGCAGATTTTTGCGATACCGCTCGGAGTCCGCGCCAACAATGGTGATGGTAATGCCCAACTCCTTGCCGGTTACCGGGTGCAGAATCTCTATTTCCGCGCCGGTTTCGGCGGCGGCGACCACATCCAGAGAGCTGAGGTCTATGGGCGTTGTGATGGCGGTATCGTCTGTTTTTACCTTCATGAGAGTATCTCCTTTCTATTCTCTTGAAAAAGAATATAGCCGGCAACGCTTGGGAAACGCTGAGTTTTTTCGTCTGGCTAGGCGCGAGTCTTTTTTCAAAGGGGGCTGGCCTCTTCTGGCCTGCCCCCTTTGAAAAAAGGCGAGCAACGACGCCAGACGGAAAAAATCA
>JAVBOI010000017.1:0-82256 GCA_031550695.1 Desulfovibrio sp.
TCCCTGCTTTTTGCTTTCGACTTTTCAGAATCGCCTCAAGTTCGCCCCTCTGTTCTGGCGTACAATCAATCTTTCGTGCCGGTCGAGCCATACATACTCCTTGGATTCGTGGAGTATATATTTTTATATAAATTTTTGCAAATAGACATTAGAGCCTTTGATATAACGAAGGCAGCTCTGGTATTTGTTCTTGAGACGGATATCGGGCTTTCCCTTTCAATTCATAGCGCGCTTACCGCTTGCGCAAAGTAACCCGAAACAGCTTTCGCGGCAGCGCTCCTTCTTCAAATTCGGCAATATCCATGACCTCGTAGCCTTCAGCGAGGGAGTGCACTTTTTTCCTGCTGAAAAAATGCACGATAAAGCCGTTCATTTCGTACATATCTTCCGAGCGATGAATGCCCTTTTGATAATGCGAATCAGCGGTATTTCTGGCCGTATGGACGCACAGGCCGCCCGGTTGCAGCACTCGCCGGATTTCTCCGGACAAAAAGGCCAGTTCGGCGGAGGTGAGCGCCATGCAGAAAAGCATGTGCGCGTAACAGGCGTCCAGGGAGGCATCCGGAAAAGGCAGCGGCTGGCGGACGTCGTGGCGTTGCGTTGCGATGCGCTCGGCCAGCCCCTGCGCCAGGGCCTTGTCCCGGATCGCCGCCAGGCCTGTATCCGAATAGTCCAGGGCATGGACCGAAAAGTCTTCACGGGCGAAGAACAGCGTATCGCGCCCCTGTCCGGCTCCCAGTTCCAGCAGGGAGGGCTTGCCGTTGGCGCGAAAAAGTTCGGCCGCGTATTTGGCCGGCGCGCTCGGCTCGGGGCCGAAGTTTTCGGGGCTGGCGGCGTAGGTCTTTTCCCAATGGGCGTTTTGCGCGGCCAGGGTCGGGTGTTCCGGGAGATCGCTCATCATTGCTCCTGGGTGGTTTTGGAAAAAGTCACGCCCATGCGTGAATCGACCGCTATTTTTCGGCCTCAATGGACAGGCTGACAACGTAATCGGCCAGATTGCCGTCTTGCGGTAGGGCCTGGGCGATTTCCGCGTACAAGGGGTCGTTCCACTCCTGCATCCGGCGCACGTATTCCAGGTTCGGGGTCAGGACGACGGAACGGAAGCCGGTTTTTTCTAGCAGCGCCCTGGTTTCCTCCACCAGCGCCGCTCCGGCCACGCAGCCCACCAGAGCGGCGGCCATGGCCCGCACGTTTTCGGGCAGGGGCCGCAGCAGGGCCAGGTCGGATACGGATATCCTGCCGCCCGGCTTCAGAACCCGAAACACCTCGCGCCATACTTGCGGCTTGTCCGGGGAAAGGTTGATGACGCAGTTGGACAGCACCACGTCAACGCTGTTGTCCGCCAGCGGCAGATACTCTATTTCGCCCAGGCGGAATTCCACGTTGTCCAGCCCGGAGCGCCGGCGGTAGTGCTCGATGTTCGCGCGCGCCTTGTCGAGCATTTCCGGGGTCATGTCCACGCCGATAACCCGGCCGGAATCCTTCACTCTTTCGCCGGCCTGAAAAACGTCAAAGCCGCCGCCGCTGCCAAGGTCGAGCACGGTCTGCCCCTCTTTGAGGGCGGCGATGGCCACCGGATTGCCGCAGGACAAGCCCATGTTCGCGCCTTCCGGCAGATTGGCCAGGCTTTTTTCATCATAGCCCACGGCCTTGGCCAGCCGCAGGGGATCGTCGTGACCGCTGCGCTTGCTTGAGCAGCAGCAGGAGCGCCGCCCCAGAGCGATGGCCGCGTAACCGGCGCGCACGGTTTCCCGGACGCCTTTGCCGGTTTTGTTGTCTTTGTTCGTGCTCATTATTATTCTCGTTCAGGTTCAGGTTTCCTACCGTCAACGACAGGAGGCAGAAAGTGGGGCGAAACGCCGCTTGCCGTCCTGTAGCATTGGCATTGCCCGGGATGGCCCGAACAGCACTCCGCCGTCAGGTAGGCGATGGTTTTCAGCATCAGGGGGATATTGGCCCGGTAACGCCAGAACCGGCCTTCCTTTTCCATGCCGGCAAGCCCGCTGTGCAGCAGCGCTTTCAGGTGGAAGGAAAGATTGGTGGGCGGAATGCCGAGCAGACTGGCGATCTCTCCGGCAACCAGCCCATCCGGGGCGTGTTTTACCAGCAGGCGGAAGGTATCCAGCCTGGCGGCGGAGGACAGGGCCTCGAAAATGGAGGTGGCGCGGGCGGTTTCCATATTTTAATTATCCAACTAATTTTGAATTATTACAAGAAATAGAATAAAAAGAAATTGCGTATAGTACATTTTCTGGTATATAATTTTAACTATGTTAACCCCCGGTTGATGAAACTCTCTCAGGAATTATTTGACAAAATTAGAGAAAGCACGATGAAGTATATCGAATCATGTTTTGTGGATAACTTCAAGAAAAGTTACATATCGAAAAAAAGTAAATTATGTTATATGATTGTTCAAAAAAGCGCATGTACGACCCTTCGCAATTGGTTTGTTGATCTGGAAGGCATGAGAGATCGGGTTGAAGAGACACGAAAACGGCTTGCTTCCGAACTGGTGAAAAAAATTCCGAAAATGTCGTTTGATGAAGCTGTACGGTCTCTTCATATTGCCGAAATTTTTGCAAAGACTTCGCCTGACGTGACAGTGCATACCTTTGATGAGGCCATGGCGGCTTTTGCAACACCGCACTACTTTCGTTTTATAGTGGTAAGAAATCCTTACACAAGAGTATTTTCGGCATGGGTTGATAAGGTGCTGCAGGATTCCTACCGCCATAGCAGAAAATATTTTAGAACCGCGGATTTTTATTGCAAGCCGGTGTTCACTATACAACAGTGCGCTGAAAATTTTGAAGAATTTCTCAGCTACATCGATAAAAATCGAAGGCTGCTTTACCAAAATCGCCACTGGGCGCCGCAATTCGCGCTTACCCGGCCGGACAGGGTCACCTATGATTGTGTTGCCAAACTGGAAGATCCCGCTCCCCTGGTAAAGGCATTGCGGGACAGATTGGGGCCCGACGTGCCGCCCCCTCTGCGGGGCAAGTTGAACAAAAACCCCCTGGCGTATTCCGGGGAACTTCTCACACCTGGCGCCCAAAAGCTGATAGGCAAACTTTATGCCGAGGATTTTAAAGCCTTTGCCTACGACACGGAGCCGCCGGCAACGCCCGTTGTCGCTTCTCAAGCCGAAGTGGAAGCGGAACTGTACCACATAGTGGAAAAACGTTTCCGCCGGTCGCTGCATGAGCGCAACGCCCTGGAAGATCGCATAAAGGCTTTGCAGGGCCAAAGGTTGCGCGCGGCATACTATGGGCTGAGAGGCAAGCTGGGGCATAGGTTGGGTTTTGATCTCAGCCTTGCATAGTTTCCCTGTCAGCATCCGCCGCCGCCTCCGCCGCCGCTGCCGCTGCCTGAGCCGCCGCCGCCGGAACTGAAGGCGCTTTCCGAGGACGAGGACGAGGACGACTCCACCACGGTGGATGCCGCGACCGCGGCGCTGAGACCAAGGGCGAAGTGCTCCCAATTGTGGCGGCCGCTGATGATATCCTGGTCAATGTCACTGTCAGTCATCAGCCCGGCGGCGATTTGATCCGCGAAACGGTCGCACCAGGTTTTTTCCAACCCCAGCACCAACGCATAGGGCAGCAGGGTCTGAAACACCCGCGGCGTATCCTCGGGCCTGTTCAGCATTTCCAGGCGGTCTTTTTCCGCCGCGTCCATGTACATGGCCAGCCCTTCTATTTCGTCCAGGGCCACGCGGGCGGGTTTGCTCGGCGCTTTCATCAGAATGGAGAAGACGCAGGCGACCGCAAGCATGGCCGTGGGCGCAATCCAGTACGGGCCGGAAAAAAAGCCCGCGCTCCACAGCGCGGCGATTCCGGCCGCCGGGAAGATGCAAAGCGCCAGACTCACCACGCTCAGGCCGGCCGTGCGCAACGAGAGAATCGCCAGAGCGGAGACCAGAGTAAAGGTCCAGCTCACCAGAAACACCAGGGCCGGCCCGGGCAGTTCCACCGAGCCCGTGCTCTGCACCGGGATATCGGCATTCCAGAAACACACGGTGTAGGCCAGGGGAAGAATCAAAAGCCAGCCCAGCATGGAAATCCAGGAATTCAGTGCCCAGGCTGCTTTGTAGTTTTTGTTCACGGGGCTGTTGGCGGCGCTTCTGATGCTCCGCATGGCCTCTTGTTTCGGGCTCAGGATCAGTTCGCCGTCCGTGTCCGCCTCTTCCGTCAGCCTTTCGTGCGCGGCCCGTTCTTCCGGGGAAAGGGCGGGCTGGCCGGACTGCGGAAGCGGCCTGGGCCGCAGGACATAAAGGTCGTCTTCTGTTTTTCCGATGGCGCACAGCTTTTTCACGGCCAGACAGAGCAGCAGGGCGGCCAGCCCCTGGTTGGTGGTGTCCCCATGATTGCGCAAAAACTGCATGCCCAGGGGGGACATGGGGGCAACGACGAAGTCCTCCGGAGGCTTTCCTTTGCCCATGTAAGGAGCCATGGGGGGATGGAAGCGGGGGATGATCGTGCCTTTGGCCGGGTCTTTTCCGATCGCCCGCCAGCACAGGAAAAAATACAGGAATACCAGGCAGAATATAGCGGCATGCAGGGGCAGGGCGGGGTAATCATACAGGATACGATCATAATGATACAGGGCGAGGCTCAGAATTCCTTTTTCGGCGGCGTTTTTTTCCTCGGCGGCCCGGCGGGCTTCGGCTTCGGCCAGACTGGCTTCGTACTCGGCCCTGCGGGCCTCTCTTTCGGCATCTTCCACCTTTTGCCTTTCCAGAAAGGCGGGCATGGGGTCGGCAATGGCGTTCTTGGGAAAACTCACGGCCACGGTAAGCTGTTCGCCGGGCATGATGTGCGTGTCAAAACGGTCAAAGACCTTTTTGCCGGCGAATTCGGCCTGGTTGGGCGCGGGGCGGGAGATTTCCACCTCGTCCGTGTTCTTGGTCCCGCCCTTGCCCAGCCAGGCGATGGTCTTTTCCACGGGCACGCCCTTGGGCAGAACGATCCGGCAGGAAAACTTGTCGATGCGAAAGGCCCAGACGCCGGTGGCGTTCCAGTTCAGTTCATCGTGGTCGCCATAGCGGCGCAGGTGCAGCGAGGTGTCGTATTCCAGAACAAAACGATGCCGCCCCTTGTCGAGCGGCTTTGAGCCGCGCATGAAAATGCGGATGACGTCGCCGAGCCTGCTTGTGTCGCCCGTGCCCAACGGGCGATCGTCCAGGGTCGCGGAAATCACCGTAAAGGGCACAAGACCCCGGTATGATTCCGGCCCGGAATAGCGGAGCGGGAAATCGCGGTAGATGCCGCGTTTGATCTGCTCCCCTTCGGCGGTCACGGTATATTCCTCCCGCACCCGCATGCTTCCGTCGGGATGAACGGTTATGGTGGAGATGAATTCGTTGACGGCTTCGGCGGCGTTGCCCTCAAAAACAGGGACAAGCAGGCAGAGCAGGAGCAGCGCGGGCAGAACCAGGCGGCGCGCGCGGAAGGGAAAAGCGAAAAGCGGCATAACGAGCCTCATTTGTTTGAATGCGTTTTTTGTCTCCGGGGGAGTTCTCAGCGACGCTTTATGCGCAACTCGGCTTCAGGTTCGCCCTGGGCGAGCAGCAGTTCGTACCGAAGCGACTCCGAGGCGAAAACAAGACGGAGTCCGGAGACGTTTTCCCGAATTTCCGGCTTGTTCAAGGCAATAATCTGTTGCCGGAAGGCTTCCCATTGTTTGTCCGGATCGGCCTGTTCCATTCCCTTCGGCAGCGAGGCAGTCGCCTCCAGGGCAAGCCCCTCGTTGCTGAAGGCGACCGCCGCCGTCGGGTTCGCCTCAAGCAGCAGCGGCAAGACCCCGCAGGATTGCAGATCGTCCAGAGCAAGCGCGAACGCCTTGCCGTTCATGGGCGCGGACAGGCGTATGGCGCGCAGCCGTTGGCCGCCCCTGGCGGATTCCGCGAATTCCGCCGTTCCGGGCACGATGCTCCAGGACGACCCGGCCAGGCTGACGGCGTAGGGTTCCGGCGAAAAGTCCTTCAGGCCCAGGGGGTTCATCCATTCCGCCCAGCGCGTTTGCGTGAGCATGTCCGCTTCCATGTCGCCCTGAAGCAAGTGAAAGGGCAGGCCGGCCGGAACCGCGAAGCCCTGCCCCCGCTCCCTGACGACCAGCCGGGGAAAGTCGTTGACGGTGCCGTCTTTTACCCGGTGCGTCTCCAGGATAAGGATTTCGCTGCCGGCGAGATAGGAAAGGGTAAAGAACTGCAACGCGGTGTTGTCGTTGAGTTTCACGATCAGTCTGGCGCAGCCGTTCAGGCCCGAGTCGTCCACGGCGGCTTTTTGCCCGCCGGCGACAGGCCCGGTTATCGGCCAGGGCGTATTGCCGGGGGCCGCGCCGTACACCTCCGTGACAGGCGCCTCAAGCGCGTTGTGAAAGACGGGCGCGGCAAGAAGCCGCGACGGGCAGACGAAAACGGCCGGAAAAAGCAGAATCAGGCCCCATAGCCAGAGGGAAAGAAGATTGTTGCGCATGTTCGATCCTCGGACTGCGTGTTTTAGCGAGGGGGGCGTGGTCCGACCTTTCGTCCGCGTCGCCCGCCCGCGCTTTCGCACCAGCAAAAGGCGCGCCAATCAGGATGGCATTGCCGTGAGGCTTTCGGCCGGCGCGGTTGCGCGTCCGGCCGGCTGGACCGCCCGCGCCAGGCCAATGCCAAAAAACTTGGCAACTAATCGCGCGCCAGAAGGCGCGAGTACGATTCTTTGAAAAAAAGGCGTTCCCAAGGCCGTGTGCCTTGGGAACGCCTGGTATGTCGCGTGCGCCTCACTCCAAGGATTTGTCCTCAGATCCTTGCCGCGAAAGAGGCGTAGGCGGGCTTTGCCCGCCGTTAAGCGACTCTTTCAAGCGTTAATTGCTCTAGAATTTGTCGGGCAGGGGAGCGCTCTCCTTGCTCTGAGTAAGGCCTTTTTCCTTGCTGTCGGCCGTTGCCCAGTCCTTGGCGGTTTTGCCGCAGGTTTTGATCGCGGTTACGCTTTTGCCGTCAAAACCGGACATGCCGTAGTCGCAAATATCCGTTCCGGCCAGAACAGGCGTGGTTTTCCCGGTGCTTATCCTGTGCAGCACTACCGACCGCGGGCCGCAGGGGTCGTAATCGGCGCATTTGCGCCCGCTGTTCTCGTTGATGACGGTAACGAGCACGGCGTCGTCATTCACCCAAATAAGATCCGGCAAATCCTCGCCCGTGAGGTAGGCCACCGGTTTTCCCACCGGAGCCAGCGCGGGGTAACTGACAAAACTCCAGCTTCTGACAACCCAGGTGCCGTTGTCCACAGCCAGAACGCCTCCCTTGGGCGAGAGGGAAAGCGCGGAAATCTGTTCTATGTCCACGTCCGGGATGGCGGACGTTTCCGCCGCCAGGGCGCCGGAGGCGTCAAACACGAACAGGGTCGGCTTTTTGCCGATGCGCTTGGCCGGGTCTTCATCCAGGGTAAGGAAGACCAGGTCCGAGCCTTTGATTGTCTGCACAGCTACGTCATCGCTCGTGAAAACCGTCTTTTTCCCGCCCGATTCGTACGTCATCTCCCCGTTTTGCAGGGTGGCGGCCGCCAGACCCGCCTGCGTTCCCGCCAGGATGAAAGCCGCTGTCAGCAAGGCAGCATACAATGCGCGCATATTGTTCTCCTTTTGTTCAGAACATGGTGGCGGAAAAGAGGCACATTTCGTGCCAAGATCGCGCGGGGCTCTTGCAAGGGCGTTTCCGGGCGCGCTTGGGCATTGTTGTTAAGTATGCCCATAAAATGGGCAGTGGCTTTGCCGGAATTCCCTATCCCGCCGCCTTACCTGCGTTGGCATAAAGGTTGCTGAGTCCCGCGTTATGACGGCGTTGTAAGCGAGCGGCCGCAACGGTTCCCCGCAAGGGTTCTTTATGGGGGATAAAACGAAACCGCCCCGGAGTAAAGCTGTCCTGGCGGCCGGGCGCGGCGCTGTTCTTGAAAGTAACACAAGGAGAATGCGATCATGATGAGGTTTCCCACGCTCTGCGGCCTTGCCCTGCTGTGCTGCTGCATCGCGATTCCGGCGCAGGCGGCGGCCCCGAAAGTTTTTCTCGATCGCGGCGCGGCCAATACGGTTGTGATAGAGCGCGACGGCAAGGAAGTACGAGTGCCGGAAGACGGCTTTGGGGCGCAGCCGGTGAAAAATTCCAAACTGCTGTACACGGCTTTTGGCGACGACGATGTGGAAAAATACGGGGTCGCTCCCGGCGTGTATATTTTTGACGAAAACGGCAAGCCGGCCGCCTCCGCTCCTCTGGAAAACGCCGACATGTCCGCCGAGGCGGTTTTGTCCCCCGGCGGGACAGTGCTGGCCGTGGATTTGGGCGGCTCCCTGGTCCGCGACTGGACCTTCTTTGCCTTTCCCTCCATGAAGCGGCTGGATAAAGAAGGCGTCGGCTACTACGCGGCCGAGGATAAACCCACTCTGGTGTGGATCAGCGACACGGACGTTCTCTTCAATACCATGAAAGTGGATGACCCCGGACGCGCATGCGGCTACGACCCCTGCGGCCCTGTTTCGGTCGCTCGTCACGATCTGGCCACGGGCAAGACCACGCCGGTTCTTCAGGGCACGGCGCTGTGCGATTACACACTGGTGTCTTTTGCGAGCGGCGTGGTGACGGCGGAAAAGCTCTGTCTGAAGAAGGCCAAGGATTGGGAAAACTATCCTGAAAACGCGCCTCGGGAAAAGATTACCGTGAAACTGCCGTAGGCGACAAGCGCAAAGCGAAATTGTGCCAAGAACCGGCAACAAAATAGGCATGCGGCGTGGGTGACTGTTTTCCTGGTAATGGGCGCTTGTTCGCCCAAACCGCGGCGAAGTGAAGTTCCCCACATTTGGGGGCGGTGTTCAGGGCGTGGCGATATGCGCGCTATACAGTGTTGTTGTTGTCCGTAATCGGGTCCGCCCCCAAAAGCGCGATGCCCGCGAGACTTCCAGTCTCGCGGGCATCGTTTTTTTGGAAGATCGCGTGCCCCGTGCGCGGGCAGGGGCAAGGGCTTTGAGCCGGCCTTTCCGCTGTCAGCCGTTTTCAGCCCGTTCCGCGTATTCCAGATAATCGTGCTTGAGGGCCCAGATCAGGGTGAAGGCAGCCCGTTCCCGGATAAAGCCCGGCGGGGAGGACTCCTGGAAATATTCACGCAGGACACGCATAAGATCGACCCCGGTCGTCGGCTTGCGGGCGGCCAGCAGCATCCGGCGCACGGCTTCGGCATCAAGCAGGCGCTCCATGCCGGCGTAATGGGCCAGGGGAAGCAGGCCTCGATACAGGGCGTCGCCCGTGGCGGTGCGGCGCAGACGCGCGCTTTCGAGCCAGTCCGCGTCAACAGTCCGGGAAAAATGCCCGTGGAAAAAGTCCCCAAAGCGCATGAGCTGCGGATGCCTGGACGCGCGCAAGCGTTGCTCCTCGTCCATTGTCAGAGGGCGGGCGGCCAGTTCGTCCCACACGGCCACATAGCGCTTGATGACGGCCTGCCAGGAAAAACGCTCCAGCGCCCGTTTCCGGCCGGCCTCGCCCATGCGCTCGCGCAAGGTTCGGTCCGTGCCCAGCCGGGCCAGGGCCCCGGCCAGGGCCGGCACATGCACGGCGCACGACTGGGACAGCTTCAGGTGATACTGGTTGTCAAACCAGAACAGGGCCTGGGTTTCCGTTTCCGTAGTGTCCGAAAAACCCAGGGTGGGCGTGAGCAACCCGGTTTCGCCGTGCACGACGATGTCGCGGTAACCGTCAAAGTCCGAGGCGATAACGGGCAGTCCGGCGGCGCCGGCCTCGGCCACGGCCAGCCCGAAACTTTCCTGAATATTGTCCGAGGGGGAAAGAAAAACGTCCGCGGCCGCATAGAGCGCCCGGCGTTCCTCGTCCGTGGGGCGGACAAGGGGCAGCGTCCGTATGCCCATGCTTTCGCCGTACCGTTGCAGGGCGGCCGGCAGATCCTGGTCTTCGCCGGCCCAGCCGGCCAGAACCAGGGCGTAACCGCCTTTGGGCAGGCGCAGGCCTTCCGCCCGCCGCAGGGCGGAGAACAGGGGCATGAGATCCATCTTGGAGTGGGGGCAGATCCGCCCCAGATAAAGAAAGAGCACTTCCCGGTCCATGCCGAGGCGGGCGCGCATGTCCCTGGCCGCCCGCGTCCGGTCCGGCGCGTCGTTTTCGCCGGTTTCCGGCGCGTTCCAGCGTTCTTCCGGGCCGGGCAGGCTTTCCGCGGCCACTCCCAACGGAATCCGCTCCAGATGGGGGCCGGGAAAGCGGTTCGCGTCAAGATTGTATTCCCGGCGCAGGCCGGTGAAGATGCGATCCATAACCAACCGGACGCTTTCCGATGTCGTTACCAGGGCGTCGCGCGGGCTGATGCCGGCCCAGAGAAGCTTCAGGTATTCCGGCATAAAGCGGGCGTAACTTAAGGAATGGGTAACGCCGGTAACGGGAAAAATATTGGCGGCAACGGCGTTGCGTAACTGGATTAATTGTGAAAAGCGCGTCAGCCCGTCGGACAGGTGCATGCAGTGGTAAACGGTTCGGGCCAGGCAGTCCTGAAGTTGCTCGCGCCGGCCGATGCGAAACGCTCCCCTGTCCACCAGGGCGGGGAAGCGCTCGCGCAGCCAGCCGCGCAAGGCTGCGTCCGCTCCGGCGTCGCCCAGAAAAAAGTGGTAGGAGTCAAAGGGATCAAGGCGAAGCAGGGCTTCGAGAAAGGTGCTGTTGGCCACTTTGCGGCCGAGGACGGGACCGCCCTCCACAAAGGCGTCCAGGGTGCCCCAGATGCGTTCGCCCGGCCGGCCCGGTCCGGGAGGCGGAATATCCGTGGTCTGGTGGGTCTGCATGGGCAATCCGTCCTGTGTAGAAAACCTGCCGTGTCTTGTCCGCCTCGCGCACTTGGGCGGCAAACAAGAGAATAGGGAATGGCCGCCTTGCGCGTCCCCCGGCCGAGAGGCGCGCCGGGGCGTAACATCTGTTTCCCCGCTCGCCTTCGCTCACCCCAAATAAAAGGTTTGAAGGGAGAGGGATGGGGGTCTGGAGGAAGGACGTTTTTTTCGTAGTAGCTCGTCTTCGCTGCGCTCAGGTCGAGCGGGCTTTTCAAAGTTTCCCTCTCCCTTCCCCCGGCTCTTCATACATCACTTCCAGCAAGGTCAAGCCCCGGGCCGGGGCTGTGGGGCAGGGCAGGGCTTTGCGGTCCCCGGCGGCCAGAAGGGCGGCCACGTCCGACGGGGCGCCTTTGCCCAGCCCGATCCAGACCAGCAATCCCATGAGGTTGCGCACCATCTGTTTGAGAAAACCGTCGCCCTCGAAAATAAAGGTCGCCACCGGCCAGTCCGGCGGGCAAATCAAGCCGGCCAGCCAGCCGCGCCGGCAGGTGATGGAAAAGAGCGTGCGCACGGTATGGAATTGGGCCGTGCCTCTGTTCTGGAAACTGGCGAAATCATGGCGGCCGGAGAGCAGGGCGGCGGCCTCGAGCATGCGAGCCAGGTCCAAGGGCATGACGCTCCAGACAAAGTCGCGCGCGCGGGGAAGGGCTCTGTCCCGATGCATCCAGAGGCTGTAAGCGTAGCCTTTGCGCCGGGCGCTTTTGCGCGCGTGAAAATCCCGGGAAACCCACTGGGCGTCGAGCACCCGGATGTCGTAGGGAAGTTGGGCGTTCAGGGCCCAGCGCCAGTTGATGCCGCTTTTGTCCTCGGGCAGGTCAAGGTGGCAGACCTGGCCTTCGGCGTGCACGCCGGCATCGGTGCGTCCGGCTCCGAACACGGGAACGCGCCGGCCGATCATGCGTTGCAGAATGCCTTCAAGCTCGCCCTGCACCGTGGGGGGGCGCTCGCGGGTTTTGAGGGCCTGCAACTGCCAGCCGGCATAGCGGGTGCCGTCGTAGGCGAGGGTCAGCTTAAGCCGGGGCATGCATGAACCGGCCTCAGTCGAGGGGAAGCTGCATGCGGGCCAGATCCTCGGTGAGTTTGGCCGCTATTTCCGGCTTGACAAAAGTGAGGATTTCGCCGGCCTGGCGGCCGCGCATGCCCGACAAAACCCTGACGGCGATTTTCGGATCAAGGGTTTCCAGCACGGCCGCGGCTTGCTTGGACTTCATGTTGGCGAGCACGTCCACCAGATGGCGGAACTTGGCGTCTTTGGTTTCTTCGGCGTCCTTGATCATCATGGCCAGGCGGTTTTCGAGAATGCGCATCTTTTCGAGCTTGTCGGACAGTTCGCTTTCCAGCACGCGCAGTTCCTGCTCCTTGCGGGCCAGGTCTTCCTGGCGCCGGGACATGGAGTCCAGGCTGCCCAGCTTGCTGGTGCCGTTGGCGGCGCCGGGCTTTTGCCCTTCCTTGGCCAGGGCGATGGCGGGCAGGGTCCGGGACGACTTGGCGGCCGCGTCGTTTCCAACCGGGGCGGCTATGCCGGGAGCGGCGCCCGGAGACACGGTGGGCGAAGCCGCGCCGGGGCTGTTGCGCTGCATGCCCACGTCCGGAAGAACGGCATCGACGGAAGGCGGAGCGCCGGCGGCGGGGCCGGTGGCGGCGTTGGCCATGGCCCGGCCGGAAGCGTCAGAGTTTTGAAAGAGCAGCGAAAGGCCGGGCAGGGAAGATATCTGGCCGGGCATGATCGGCTCAAGAATCAACAGCCCCAACACGGTGAGCTTGAGGGAAAAAACCAGAATCAACAGCCGGCAGAGCCTAGAAGGCCGCAGGCTTGTACCGGAGGGTCGCTGTTTCGTCATAACTGTGCTGCTCTTTTTTTCGTTCTTCCAGCGCATGGCGCGCGGCCTGCTTTTCCTTAAGTTTGTCCAGCAGGTTGCGGTCCTGGGCTCTTTGCACCAGCTCTATCCGGCGCTGGTCCACTTCATTTTCCTGTTCCGCCAGAATTTCCCTGGCCTGGGCAAGGTCTGCTTTCAGGGCGGTTTCGTATGTTTGGGCCAGCCAGCGTTCCGCCGCGCTCAGGCTCTCGGCCCTGCACAGGCGGGCGCGTTGTTCCGCAATGGATTCGTGCAGTTTTGCTATGCGGGCCAGGGTGGCGTCGCGACGCATGGTAGCCTGGGCCAACGCCTGCATGGCCTGTTCTTCCAGTTGCTTGCGGTAACGGCGGACTTGTTCGAGCCTGAAGGAAAAGGGAGCCATGGCAAACCCTGTGTCATAACTTTGTCGAATGCCAGGGTAGTAGCAACAGGCGTGCCAAGCAAGGGCCGCATTTTGTTCTCTTCCCTTGAACTATGCAATATACAAGGAAAAAGGGCAACGATTTTCCAATAGCAGATAGTCTTTGAATTTTCTCGATTTATTATAGGAAAAGTCTTCACTCGCTATTTTATTTTATTGCGCGTCGGATATGCGTTCCGCCGGAGGGAAAACGGGGAGTCACCCTGTCGTGTGGGGGTCGGAAGGGCGTCTGCCGTCTTTCCGACCTATTTTCCGTTTTCCTGTCCGGCCTCGAGCAGAACCACGGATTCCGGCACGATGCGGATCAGCCCGCGGCTGCCGTTTTCGGGCAGCAGGACGTCTTTTTCCAGGGAAAACAGGGCGTTTGCCTCGGAGCTGGCGTCGTGCAGGCGCAGCACGTCGCCGGTAAGGCCGCGAACCGTGGTCCAGTGCGAAACAACAGGCGGGCACTCGTGAAAAAGAAAGCGGTGAAAACGCAGCAACGCGGCGCGCTTGGGCCGGTTTCCGGAACGGTCGTCAAACCACTCCTCCAGGGTTCGCCAGACGGATGCGGCCTCTTTTCCGGCCTTGTCGGGAGAGGCCGGCCCTTGCGCGCTTTCGGCCTCGGGCAGAAAAAGCGTAACCCCGGCCAGATCCATCCCCCCTTTTCCGGGCAGCAGGCAATCGGAAAAGGGCTGGCGGACGTTCAGCTTCCAGGGCGCGGAGCCGCACCAGCGTTCCAGCATATAGCGCACCAGCCAGTAGTGATCCGTTTCGTTGCGCAAAAAACTTTTCCACAGATCCGGCACTTCGGCCAGCGAGATTTCCGTTTCCTGGAACATGCGCCGCGCCCCGGCCAGATCCAGGCCCCGGGTGTGGGCTAGGGCGTTGATTACCGCGTAGATGGCGCAGGCAAAGTCCAGCGTTCCCTGAAGGTATCGTCGTGGCACTCGTTTCTCCTCATCGGCGTGAACCTGCCCCTTGCCGCGCGGAGCGGCGGGCGGGAGCGCGATTCACAGGAACCGCAAGGCGACTATAAAGCCGGAGGGGGGAGAGTCAAATCAAAAAAAAGCGCGACGGCGGCAGGGCCGGGTCGCGCTTTTCACCCGCCCGCCGCTGAGGGCGCGTACCCTTGCGGCGGACGGCGGAAAAAAGAAGGGGGGATTATCGTCTGGCCAGGCTGCCCCGGACGAGCTGTTTGTTCTCAAGGGAGCGGGCCAGCCCGGGGTCTTCCTTGGCCAGCACGAGGCGGGCGCGTTCGAGATCCGCATGGCTGACGGACCAGGAAATGGTGCCGGCCGGGTAGTAGCCGGGAAGAACCTGCTTGCCCTTGATGGAAAATTCCACGGTCATGTTGCCCAAAAAGACCACCTGACCCGGGGTAAGGGTAAAGGAGGCGATGAGCGGGGTTTTGCCGTCCTTTTCCAGACCGGTGCTGCGCAGGGCGGAGATGGTTGTCTGGGACGAAGCATCCTTGTCCGAAGTGGAGATGTTGATCTGGCCGAGCCTGGTCACGTCGGACTTGGTGGGGTCGATGTCAAAGGGGCCGCCTGGCCAGACGCCCTTGCTTCCGGTGGAATACATGACATAGGCGAGCACGTATTTGCCGGCCGGCAGGGTGACCAGATCGAATTCGCGCGCTTCTTCCTGGCGGTTGGCGGCGAACTGCGAGGTCACCTTGTACAACTCGCCGGTTTCCACATGGAGCCAGCGGGTTTCCGCCGGGCTGCCCCAGGGGGTGGAAGCGCGCATGACCACCAGGGCCTTTTGGCCGTTGTTCACGGCCGCGACATCCACATCGTTCATGGAATTGAAAGAAGGCACGTGCACTTTGCCGCAAGCGGCCAGAAGCAGCGCCGCGCAGAGAAAAAGGGGGAAAAACAGGCGTTTCATAGAGCCTCCGCTTCGGGTTGAAGCCGGCGGCGCCCTTTGCGCCAGAACGCCGGACGCGCGGCCGTTGCTTAGGTTGATGGCATGTATAGTATTATGTACGCGATTGACGAACTATTGCAAGGCCGCGTTGATTTTTCTCTCATCGCTGCCCGCATTTTCGCCGGGCGCGTCCTGCCCTGATTTCAGTTTTTGCTTCTGGACAAAAGCGGCCGTGCAGGGTATAGAACAATAAAACTATATACGGATTTATTGATATGGTCGCCGCATTCCCCCGGCGCCGGCCGTTTCCCGAACGTGTACCCGCAAATTCGCGGACAGCGCGCGTAGCGCAGGAGCTTTCGATGATCCCAGCCAAAGGCAAATACTACTTCACTTCCGAATCCGTGACCGAAGGGCATCCCGACAAGGTGGCCGACCAGATTTCCGATGCCGTGCTCGACGCCCTGCTCGCCCAGGATCCCAACTCCCGCGTCGCCTGCGAAACCCTGGTCACCACCGGCATGGCCTTTATCGCCGGCGAAATAACCACCAAAGCCTATGCGGATCTTCCCCTGATCGTGCGCACGACCATCAAGAACATCGGCTACAACAGCTCGGACATGGGCTTTGACTGGCAGACCTGCGCCGTGATGTCTTCCATCGACAAGCAATCACCGGACATCGCCCAGGGCGTGGACCGCGAAAAGAACGAAGACCAAGGCGCGGGAGACCAGGGCATGATGTTCGGTTTTGCCTGCACGGAAACTCCTACCCTGATGCCCGCGCCCATTTACTGGGCCCACCAGCTTTCCCAGAAATTGACCGAAGTGCGCAAAAGCGGTGCGCTCACCTACCTGCGGCCGGACGGCAAGACCCAGGTTTCCTTCGAATATGTGGATGGCGTGCCCGTGCGCATCAATAACGTGGTGGTGTCCACCCAGCATGCCCCGGACGTGTCCCAGGAGCAGCTTGTGGCCGAGGTTACCGAGAAGGTGATCGTGCCCACCCTGCCCCCGGCCCTGTTCGACCCGGCGAATTGCGAAGTGTTCATCAACACCACCGGCCGGTTCGTCATTGGCGGCCCCATGGGCGACTGCGGCCTTACCGGGCGCAAAATCATTCAAGATACTTACGGCGGCATGGGCCACCACGGCGGCGGCGCTTTTTCCGGTAAAGACTCTTCCAAGGTCGACCGCTCGGCCGCCTACATGGCCCGTTATATTGCCAAGAACGTCGTGGCCTCCGGCCTGGCCCCCAAGTGCGAAGTGCAGATTGCCTACTGCATCGGCGTGGCCAAACCGGTTTCCGTGCTTTGCTCCTCCCTCGGGACCGGGCATGTGCCGGATACCGTGCTTACCAAGGCGGTTAACGAAGTCTTTGATTTGCGGCCCTTCCATATCTGCAAGCGCCTTGACCTTTCGCGGCCCATATTCGGCAAAAGCTCCTGCTACGGCCACTTTGGCCGCGAACTGCCGGAGTTTACCTGGGAGAAAACGGACGCCACGGCCGACTTGAAGACCGCCGCCAAAGCGTAGCCGCTCTTTCAGGCACTGTTTCATCTTTGACGCCAAGGGCCCGCTTTGCCAGGAGCGGGCCCTTGGCTTTAGAGCATTTCAACTTTTAAATTGTGTATAAACATTTTAGAGCAATTCACTCATTTCATTCGTGAAATGCTCTAAAATAGACGGGCTGGGCTCCGCATCAAGGCGAAGCTCAGCCCGTTTTTATTCAGGCCGTTTTGCCGACGTTATTGCAGGGCTTTCACCTGCTCCCAATACTTTTCATACTCGCCAAGGGCGTCGCCGATCACGTTGGTGAATTCGGAGTTCTTCAGTTCCGCCGGCCCCGGCACCAGAATGGGATTGCTCCGCAGTTCCTCGGGCAGCAGCTTGATCGCGTCCAGGTTGGGCGAGGAATACTTGTATTCCTCTATGCAGCGCACGGCCACCTCCGGCCGGAGCATGTAGTTGATGAACGCATAGGCGTTGTCCACGTTGGCCGCGCCCACGGGTATGACGAAGCCGTCCACCCAGAGCATGGCCCCTTCCGCGGGGAACACGTATTTCAGGGCCGGGTTTTCCTCTTTGGCCACCAGGTAGTCGCCGTTCCAGATCGGCCCCAGCCACACTTCCTCGCTGATCAGGGCCTGCTTGATGGCCGTGACGTCGAAAATCCGTATTGAGGGCTTGAGTTTGGCCAGAAACTCATACGCGTCCTTGAGTTCTTTGGGCTCTTTGGTGTTGATGGAGTGCCCGCCGGCGCGCAGGGCCAGGCCCATGGCGTCGCGCAGGTCGTCGGTGAGGATGATCTTGCCCTTGAACTCGGGCTTGAGCAAATCGCCCCATTTGGTAACGGCGCCGTCCGGAATATACCTGCTGTTGTAAGCAAGGCCCACCACGCCCCACATGTAGGGAATGCTGTACTTGTTGCCGGGATCGTACTCCTGGTTCATCAGCTTGGGATCAAGGCGGGACAGGTTGGGAATCTTGCTGTGGTCCAGTTCCTTGAGCAGCTTGTCCCGGCGCAAAAGATCCACGAAATAGCTTGACGGCACCACCACGTCATAGGAACGGCCGCGCAACAGCTTGACCTTGGCGTACATGGCCTCGTTGGATTCAAAGGTGGAATACACCACCTTGATGCCGGTCTCTTTGGTAAAATCGTCCAGAACGCTCTGCGGGATGTATTCCGACCAGTTGTAGACAACCACCTGGCCCTTGCCCGGGGCTTTGGCTTTTTTATCCGCGGCCAGGGCTGCCGGCGTCAGACCGGCCAGGGCGCAAAACAGGGCCAGGGCGAAAAGACAGAGAACCGCCCTTGCGGCGGGAGACTGCGAAGGCGTGAGACGCTGGTGCATTATTTTCTCCTTATCTGGGTTAAGGCCTGGGCCGTTACGACAAGAACAAGAGTGATCACGAACATGATGGCCGACAGGGCGTTGATGTCCGGTTTAACGCCGAGCTTGACCATGGAATAAATTTTCACCGGCAGCACTTCAAAGGTCGGCCCGGTGGTAAAGGTGCTGATGAGCACGTCGTCCATGGACAGGGTGAAGCTGAGCAGCCAGCCCGCGGCCACGGCCGGGGCGGTAAGGGGCAGAAGCACGTGCCGGAAGGCCCTGGCTTCCGAAGCCCCGAGATCCCGGGCCGCCTCGATGAGGTGCTCGTCAAACTCAGACAGTCGCGCCAGCACGGTCACGGCCACAAAGGGGGCGCACAAGGTGGTGTGGGCCAGCAACAGGGTGAGAAAGCCCAACTCCATTTTCAGGGCGATGAACAGGATCAGCAACGATATGCCCATGACCAGGTCCGGCGAAACCGTAAGCATGAACACAGCCACGTACAGCGACTTCCGGCCGAAAAAGCGGTAGCGCTTTATCGACAGGGCGGTGATCGTGCCCAGCAGGGTGGCCAGGCTGGCGGCGCACACGGCCACCATCAGGGAATTCAGGGCCGCGTCCAGAATGGCGGAATTGCGGAACAGCGCCTCATACCAGCGAACGGAAAACCCGCCCCAGTTGGTGGTGTATTTATTGTAATTGAACGAATACAGAAAGACCACAAACAAGGGCACGTAAAAAAACGCGTAGACCAGGGTAACGTACCCGGCTTTGAAAAAACGCGAACCGGCGGCGCGCATCACTCGCCTCCCGCCGCCGGGACCGCGGCCCGCGGAGACGGCGCCCCGGCCGGCCCCTTACGTTCGCGCCCGGCCACGCGCAGGCTGCTCAGGCGGTACAGCCCGGCCATGATGATGAGCATGATGGTGAGCACAAAGCTGGCCGCGGCCCCCAGCGGCCAGTTGTTGGCCACCAGGAACTGGTTTTTGATGAAAGTGCCGAGCAGCATGTTTTTCGCCCCGCCGAGAATTTCCGGCACGTAAAAACAGCCCAGAGAAGGCAGAAACACCAGGATGCAGCCGGCCACGATGCCCGGCAGGGTAAGGGGCAGGGTGATGTGCCAAAAGGTGCGCAAAGAGCCGGCCCCCAGATCCTTGGCCGCGTCCGCCAGGCTGGGATCGAGCTTTTCGATGGAGGCGTAAAGCGGCAGCACCATAAAGGGCAGCAGGGTATAGGTCAGGCCCACGAACACGGCGAAATCCGTATACATCAGCTCCAGAGGCGCGGAGAGCAGGCCAAGGGCCATAAGGGCCTTGTTCGCCATGCCCTGGACGCCGAGGATCAGGATCAGGGCGTAGGTGCGGATAAGCGAGTTGGTCCAGAAGGGAATGATGACCAGCAGCAGCAGCCAGGGGCGCCACTTGGCCGCGCTTTTGGCGATGCGATAGGCAAAGGGATAGCCCACGGCCAGGCAGACCAGGGTGCTTAAAGCGGCCAGGCTCACCGAATCCCAGAACACGGTAAGGAACACCGGTCCGAGCAGTTCGCTGTAATTGTCCAGGGTAAGGACCGGAATGAAAAATTCGCCGTCCCCCCTGTCCAGCAGGGAAACCAGCATCAGGGCAAAGGCGGGCACAAGGGCAAAGGCCGCCAGCCACAGCCAGGTCAGGCCGATGCAGACGCCCCGGAACACGGAGCCGCCGCCGCCGGCCGCCGGGCGCATTATTCGCCCTCCGCGTCAAGCACCACTTCCCAGCCCGCCACCCAGGTCACGGCCACGCGATCGCCGGGATGGTAGCTGATTTCCGCGTCGTCCTCGTTAAAAAACTCCGCCGCCTGCAGGCGTTTGCCGTTGTCCAGGGTAAGCAGGATGTCCACCGTGGCCCCTTTGTACACGGTTTCGTCGATCCGCCCCAGAAAGAAGGGCGGCTCCAAGGCTTTTTCCTGTTCCAGGTAGACTTTGAGATCCTCGGGGCGCAAAAGCACCTTGACCTCTTCGTCCAACTCGTATTCGCGCCGGGTGTGCAGGGGATACTCCACGCCTTCCACGTCCGCGGTGTAGACGCCGTCGCCGCCAAGGCCGGTGATGACGCCCTCCAGCACGTTGATCTCGCCCACGAAACGGGCCACGAACAGGTTTTCCGGCTCTTCGTATATCTGTTGCGAAGTGCCTATCTGGCGGACCTCCCCCTCGTTCATCACCACCACGCGGTCGGACATGGCAAAGGCTTCTTCCTGATCGTGGGTGACAAAGACGAAGGTGATGCCGAGCTGGCGTTGCAAATGCTTGATCTCAAGCTGCATCTGCTTGCGCAGCTTGAAGTCCAGGGCACTGAAGGGTTCGTCCAGCAGCAGCACCAGGGGATTGTTGATGATCGCCCTGGCAATGGCCACCCGCTGCTGCTGCCCGCCGGAAAGCTGGCGCGGCATCCGGTCGGCCAGGGCGTCCAGGTGGACGCGGCGCAGAACCTCGGCCACCCGCTGGCTGATTTCCGTTTTCGGCCGGCGCTGCATTTTCAGGCCAAAGGCCACGTTGTCCCACACGCTCATGTGCGGGAACAGGGCATAGCTCTGAAACACCGTGTTCACCTGCCGGCGTTCGGGCGGCGTGTCGCTGATGTCTTCGCCGTTCAGCAGCAGTTCGCCTTTGCTCGGACGTTCGAAACCGGAGATAAGGCGCAGAATGGTGGTCTTGCCGCAGCCGGAAGGGCCGAGCAAGGTAAGAAACTCGCCGTTGGCTATTTCCAGATTGATGTCGTGAAGGGCGCAGGTGTTGCCGAAATACTTGGCCACGCCCCGCAACTCGATAATGGGAGGAGTTTCCAAAGCCGCTCCTTCAAACAGGCGCGTGGGAGACACGCGGGGAAAGAAAACGCCGCCTTCAAGCCGGAGACGCTTCGCTCTCCGGCTCTTCCCGCGACATGGAATTACATTCGCATGGGGAATCGCCATGATACGCGCGAATTTTTTTTAGGCAACAGGAATATGCCCGCACCGGCCGGCGACCGGGGCTGTATATTTTTATATCCGCGACTTTGCTATTGTTTTCTCTAAAATTTGCTGTAACAATAAACTGGAGTGGCATGCTCCGTGTTACCGTTCGCAACGGAAGCTGTCGCCCCGACAATGTCGTCCCACGTTCCGTGGAGAAGGGGTAAACCGTATGCATGTGGGAGTCGGCTACAGTGAACTTCCCGACACAGCGGCGGCCGGCCGTGAAGCCGCGCTGGAAGCCGCCAAGCGGGCCGGACGCGATACTCCTTGCGATCTGGCGCTGCTCTTCGCCACCGCCTGGCACGATGCCGGCCGTTTGCGCGAGGCCGTTGCCTCCGTGATCGGCCCTGCCGCGTCCATTGTCGGCGGGGGCGCGGTGGGCATCATCTCCAACAATCGTTTCGGCTATGCCGGGGACCAGATCGGGCTGGCCCTGCTCTGGCTGGAAGAAGCGCGCTGCGAGTTGCTGGTCGAAGGGGATCTTACCGAAGGCGAGGCAGCGGTGGGCGAGCGCCTGGGCCGGAAACTGCTCGACCTGGGCACGACCCCGGCCTCGCCTGTGCTGTTGCTTTATGACAGTGTCGATCGCACCGGGGGCGATGTGCGCATGCACATGGCCACCTATCTGCTGGAAGGTCTGGAACGCGGCCTGGGCTTTTTGCCCGACCTGTTCGGCGCCGGCATGATGGGCGACTACGCCTGCACCGCCGCCAGCCAGTGGGCGGGCGCGAAAATAGTCCGCCACGCCGCCCTGGCCCTGGCCTTTTCCGGCGCGGTGCGCGTGGACACGGCCGTCATGCACGGCTGCCGCCCGGCCTCCGGCTATTATACGGTCACCAGGGCCGACAAGCAGACCATCCTCGAAATCAACGGGCAGCCGGCCCTGCGCTTTATCGGCGGGGTGACGGGCCCCGCCCTGCCGCCGGAAGGCTATCCCTTTTTTCTGACCTTTGGCGTCAACAAGGGGGACAAGTGGGGCGAGTTCGACGAGGACGCCTACGCGAACCGCCTTTGCCTGGCCGTGGACAAGGAACGCGAAGGGCTTGTCATGTTCGAGCCGGACATGGTGGCAGGCACGGAATTTCAGATCATGTACCGTAGCGTCGACCTGGATTACATCGCGCCGAAGCTGGAATCGCTTTTCGCCCGCCTGGACGGCCGCCGGCCTGTTTTCGCCCTGTACATCAACTGCGCCGGACGCGCCGCCGGTTATGCCGGCTCCGATCTGGAAGACGCGCTCGAAATCCAGCGGGCCGTGGCCGACCGGGTTCCCCTGCTGGGCATGTACACGGGCGTGGAAATAGCCTCGGTGCGGGGGCGTCCGCGCGGGCTTGACTGGACAGGTGTGTTCTGCCTGTTTAGTGTGCCGTGATGAACGACGATCACTCCTTGCCCCGGCCTGTGCCGCCTGTTCCGGAAGATGAGACAAGCGGGGAACTCCGTTATCTGCGCCGGCACAGCCAGGAGCTTGCCGCGAAAATACTCGCCCTTGACGTCAAGTCCGTGGGCATACGCCACGAGTTGGAGCAAAAACGGCGCGGCTTCAGCCTGATGGCGGAGTTGGCCGTGGCCCTGGGGCAGGACGGCGATTACCAGAGCGTTTTCATTTCCGTCAGCAAACGCATCAACGCGGCCCTGAACATGCAGCGCACCGCCGTGCTTGTGCCCGAGGCCGGCGGCGCCTTCAGGGCTTCCGTGCTGCAAGGATACCCGCCCGAGGAAGAAACGCGCATCGCGGCGGAGCGCTTCACCCTGGACGCGGAACTGCTTGAACCGCGGCATGCCGTGCTGGTCACCGGCGCCGAACCCGCCGACCGCCTGGCTGGCTTGCGCCAATCCCTCGCCCTGCCGTACTTCATCTCCTCTCCCGTGTTACTGCACAAGGAAGTCGCGGCTGTGCTGATCACCGGGCGGCTGCTTGAGCAGCCTCCGTTCTTTCCCCGGTTGGGCCTTTCCGATGTCGAGACCGTGCAGACCGTAAGCGCGCACCTGGCGGCCATGCTTGCCGGACGGCGCCTGCTTGAGGCCGAGGAAAGAACGCAGATCATGCTCGACGCCATGCCGCTCTGCTGTACCTTTTGGGACACAAGCTTCAGGAATATCGACTGCAATGAGGAGGCGGTCCGTCTGTTCGACCTGTCTTCCAAGCAGGAGTTTCTCAACCGTTTTTTTGATCTTTCGCCTCAATTCCAGCCAAACGGGCGCCTTTCTCTGGAACTGGCCCTGGAGAGGATTCAGGCAGCCTTCAGCACGGGCCGAATCAGGTTTGAATGGACTCACCAGAAGCTGAACGGCGAACCCATTCCGATGGAAATCACCCTGGTGCGGGTCAAGCGGGGCAGCGGGTACATTGTGGTCGGGTATATGCGCGATTTGCGCGAGCTCAAGGCCATGCTCGGCGAAATGCGGGAAACCGAAAAGGAACTGCGGCTGGCCCGCGATCTGGCGGAAAAGAGCGCCAGAGCCAAAAGCGAATTCCTGGCCAACATGAGCCACGAAATACGCACGCCCATGAACGCCGTCCTGGGCATGACCCACCTGCTGTCCTCGACCGAAATGACGGAAAAGCAGCGACTGTATGTGGAAAAAGCCGATCACTCCGCCCGATTGTTGCTCTACATCATCAATGACATTCTGGATTTCTCCAAAATTGACGCCGGCCGGATGGAGATGGAATCCATCCCCTTTTCCGTGCGGAAACTTATCCGCAACGTGAACGGCGTCATCACGGAGCAGGCCGAGGCCAAAGCGCTTGTGCTCCGAATCGCCGTCGGGACCGACGTGCCCGACTTTCTGGTGGGCGACCCGCTCCGCCTGGAGCAAATCCTGCTGAATCTGGCCGGCAATGCCGTCAAGTTCACGCCGTCCGGGGAGGTGTCGCTCCGGGTGTCCCTGGATGCGCCCCCGCAAACGTCTTCTCCCGGCCAGGTACGGCTGCTGTTCGAAATCCGGGACACGGGCATCGGCATGAGCGCGGAGCAGGTGGCCAGCCTGTTCACGCCCTTTTCCCAGGCCGACGCCTCCATTACCCGGAAATACGGCGGCACGGGCCTTGGTCTCGCCATTTGCCGCAGCCTGGTGGAAATGATGGGCGGAACCATCTGGTGCGCGAGCCGCCCGAATGAAGGCAGTCTCTTTTCGTTCACCGCCACCTTCCCCCTGGCGGACAGGGAAATTTCCGGCGGCCGGGCGCGGCCCGCCCCGGCGGAAGATGACGTCTTTGTCCCGGAGGCCTTACCGGCGGAAACCAGGGCCGACGCGGACATTGAGGACGATTTCGCCGATCTGCGCGGCATGCGCGTGCTTTTGGCCGAAGATAACGACATCAACCAGATGATCGCCCGCGAACTGCTGGCCGCAAAGGGCATTGTCGTGGATGTGGCCGGCACGGGGCTGGAAGCCCTGGCAGCCCTGGAAAGAGGGAAATACGATCTGGTCCTGATGGATATCCAGATGCCGGAAATGGACGGTCTCACCGCCACCGCCCGCATCCGCGCCAATCCCGCGCACGCGGATATGCCCGTTGTCGCCATGACCGCCCACGCCATGGTCGGCGATCGGGAAATCAGCCTGGGCGGCGGCATGGACGATCACCTGACCAAACCGATTGAGCCGCACAAGCTTTACACGGCCCTGCGCAAATGGGGCCGGCGGTCCGGGTAAAGCAGATTACTTTTGAAGTTGCCCAAGAATCGTATTGCCTTGCCTCCAACGGCCAAAGGGGGGGCACAGGCTCTGTGTGACCCCCTTTGGAAACCCCATCCTGTTTGCCGGAGTGAAATGAGTATTTTCAATCTTGAAATGTTCTAAGGGCGGGGGGGCGGCTCCTGGCTTTGGGCGGCGGCAAAAGCATTGCGTAAAACAAGGTTTCAGGCATAGTATAAACAGGCAGGTATTGCGCAACAAGAAAACCGAACGGGCCGTCGCGGCCACGATACCGCCCAGGGAGGACCCGGGATGAGACGGGCGTTGCTGATTATTATTCTTGGCTTTGTCGGGCTGGTGCTGCTGGCGGCCGTGGGCCTGGGCATCTTTCTGGCCAGCTTCAACCCCAATTCCTACACCCAGCGGATCAGCGCCGCCGTTGAAAAAGCCACGGGCAGACACCTGCAGTTTCAGGAAGACATCACAACGTCTTTTTTTCCGTCGCCCAGGCTGAAGACCGGGCGGCTGGTCATGAACGATCCCGGAACGTTTGGCGGCGAGGCCTTTGTCACGGTGGAAAGCGCCTCGGTTTCCCTGGCCATGGGGCAGCTCTTGCAGGGCGTTCTTCAAATAGAGGAAATCAGCCTGAACGGCCCGGTCGTACGCCTGATCTCCATCGCTTCGGGGCAAAATAACTGGGAGTACGGCTTTGGGGCCGGCAAGGAAAAAGGCGGCGCCGCAGCCGTGCCGGACGAAGTCGCCGGGCGCCCGGAAGATTCGCCCGGCGCTTCCGCCGCCTCTCCCGCCGGGGAGGATGGCGTCCGGGCCGTGCCTTTGACGGACCCGGCCCGGCCCGGCCAGGACAAGGGCGGGTTCTTTTCCCATATGGTCATTCAGGTGGACCGCTTTACCTGCAAGGACGGGCGGGTGATCTACCGCGATCTGCGCACAGGCGCGTCCTACACGGGCACCCTGGACGAGCTTGCCGTTGACTCCGTCCGCCGGAACGCGGACGTGCCCTTTGCCGCCTCCGGCGGCATCATAGACGAAAGGGACGGGCGCAAGGCGCGCTTTTCACTGAACGGCGCGGCCCGCCTTGATGCTTCGGGGATATTTTCAGCCCGCGTTAATTCCCTTGAACTGGAAGCGGCCGGTCTGGCCGCCGAGCCCATTGTCCTGAAGAGTCGGGCGGATGTCCGCTATGATCCGGCCGCGCGCGGCCTGGAAGTGAAGAACCTGAAAGGCAGCCTTGACGCAACCGGATACGCCGGCAATTTCACCGTCGCCCTGCCCGAGGGCGGCGCGCCCGTGAACGTTACCGGAGAACTCGGCATCGACAGCCTGGATCTGGACGCCCTGCAGGCCCGTCTGACGCCCGGCACATCCTCGCCCGACTCCGAGGACGTGAAGGGCGCGCCCAACCTCACCCGGCCCAAGGTTTCCCCCTCGGGCAAAGCTGCGGGCGGGCGGGGAACGCCCGGAAACGCGCCGGACCGGGAAGAAAAAGGCCAGGGCGATTCGGGAAAGAAATCCATCCCCGCCGTGGTCGGAGTGGACGGCAACGTGGCCGTGACCGTCGCCTCCCTGACTGCGGGCAAGTTGCCGATCCGCAAGCTCGCTTTCACCCTGCAAATGGAAAAAGGGCAGGCCGCCATTCCCTTTTCCCTGGAACTGCTCGGCGGCAAAGCCACGGGTTCCGCCCGCCTGGATTTTCGCAAGGAAACCCCGATCCTGGATCTGGCCGCCACGGTCAGCGGCGTGGCCATGGAGCAGTTGTGCCGCGTTCTGGACGCGAAAACCATTGTCAGCGGAGCCTTGTCCGCTGACGCGAACGTGAACGGTCGGGGCGGATCCTGGAAGGAAATGGCCCCGACCTTGAAAGGAACTACCTCCCTTCAGGTGCTTAAAGGCGAGGTGCGGGACTTTTCGCTCATCCCTTCCAATCTGCGCGGCGTGGCGGACGCGCCCTCCAATTTTGCCTTTGATCGCATATCGGGCAGCGGCAAAATAGAGCGCGGCATCATCACCAGCAAGGATATCACCCTGCAATCCAAGGCCCTTACCGGCGCCGGAGGCGGAACAGTCAACCTGGCTTTCGAGCAACTGGATCTTGGCGTGGATTTCAGAATCGCCGGGCAGCCTCCGGCAATTCCGGTCAATATTGCCGGGCCGTTTTCTTCTATTTCCTCCAGCGTGGATGTCAGGACCCTGATGCGCAACACGGCCGATGGGGCCCTGACAACGCCGGAAAACGCCAGGCAATTGCTGAAAGATGCCGGAAAACTCCTTTTGCGATGATAGTTGACGCCTGGCGTCAGTCTTGTGTACTCATCAAATGAGACACAGGAGAATTTTCATGCGCTACATACATCCGGCCGCCTGGGCCGGACTTCTGCTGAACGGCATATTGATGTTCGTTCTGTTTTCCGCCCTGAACAGCTTGTCCCCGGCGGAAGTTCCCCAGATGGACCCGGCCGTTTTCGAGGTGCTGGGCGTGCTGCAGCCGGTTGCCCTTTTTTTGCTGGGGCTTCAGGCCGTGTCTGTGGGACTTATCGCCTCACGGTTCAAAGCGGGCCTGGCGCTGGCGGTGTTCGCCAGTTTTTTTATGCTGCCCGCCGGGCTGGTGTATCTCATAGGCTGCATTCTCAGCCATTACCGGTGCAAATACGCCGGGCTTGAGATGGCTTTCTCGTCCGGCCCGGCGCAGGCGGTTTTTTCCCAGGCCTCGGCCGCCACGTTGCCGTATGCCACCACGGGCGGCTTTGTCCTGTTCGCGGTCTGCACTGTCGCGGGGCTGCTGGACATGGGCGTCATGTTCCTTGGTCTGGGGTTGACGGGAATCTATCTCAGCCTGCGGGCCAGAAAGTGCCACGCCCTTTCCCTTCACCAAACGTATTTCACCGTGACGCCGGGGCTTTTTGTCGATCCTCTGGCTATTCCATACGCGGCCGTGCAGTCGGCCACGCTTTGCGATGACGAGAGCATTCGTTTTGCCCTTGAACTCGCGCCGGGCCGGCAGACCGAGCTTGTCTGGTCGTTGCTCAGGGTCGACAAAAAAAATCGGCGGGCCGCTCTGGAAAGCCTGGGCGAAGCCCTTGCCGCCCACCACGTTCCACTGTACTGAACTGCCAGGGGGAGGGACGCGACGCCTCAGCTCGCTGCCGTTTGCGAACAAGTACAAACCGGGCCGTTTCATACATGCCGACAGACACTTGCGCACAGTTGGTGCTGGCTGTCATCCAGCACATTGACGGGCTGCTTTCCAGCCCGGTCCCCCCCTCGTTGCCTCTGGAACTGGAGGACAACAAGGAGATGCGAGCGCTGCACGATAAGGTCACGGCCCTGCGCGAGCACATGACGCTGGTTCTCAAGGGAGATCTGTCGCGGGAAGTCGGCGCGCGCGGCTATGTCGCCGGTCTGCTCAAGGGGCATCTCGCCAATCTGCGGCATCTGACCTGGCAGGTGGAGCAGGTCGCCAAGGGAGATTTATCCCAACGCGTGGACTTCATGGGCGAATTCTCAAAGGCCTTTAACAACATGACCTGGCAGCTCGATACCACCATGACCAACCTCAGGAGGACGGAAGAAGCCCTGCGCCGGCTGACGAACTCGCTCAAAAAGGAGGTGGAACTGCGCACCGCCGCTGTCCGGGCTCTCAAGCAGAGCGAAGCCCGCTTCAAGTACCTGGCGGATCACGACCCCCTGACCGGAGCGCTTAACCGCCGCTCCTTCCTCGATATCGCCGAAGCCGGGCTGAAAGCGGCGCAGGCCAGGAACACCCCCTGCTGCATCGCCTTGATGGATATCGATTTCTTCAAGAAGGTAAATGACGAATACGGACACCATGCCGGCGATCTTGCCTTGAGGCACGTGGTGTCCTTGAGCATTTCCTCCCTGCGCCAGGCGGATAACATGGGCCGCTATGGGGGTGAGGAGTTCATTTTTTTCTTTTCCGACGCGGATTTGGAACAGGGTAAACGTGGGGCCGAACGGATGCGCGCGATCATTGCCGGCGGACCGGTGGTGCTTGCGTCCGGCTTATTGCCCCTGACAGTCAGTCTGGGCGTGAGCGTTGTGCTTCCCGAATGGCCTGGAGAACGGCACGGCACGTTTTTACAGCGGATTATCAACATGGCCGATGCCGCTCTCTATGAAGCGAAGCAATCGGGACGCAACAGAGTGTGCGCGGCTCCGGCAACGCCACCGGATTGCGCCGGCGAAGGCGGCGCATGCGCTCCCGGCGTTTCGAACTGCATCCGCTGAGAGGGTTGCCGTCCACTATTTTACGATTTTATCGTTATATTTCGCAATAATTATGCTTTGTGCAAGAAGGCCTTGAAAGTTTCTTAAAAATATTTAAAGGTTAACCCATACTTTCCGCGCATGCGGCGTGGGATGATTTTTTGTGAAGAAACCCCGAGAATTCCAGGAGCTTTCATGCACTACCGGCACCTGCGCTTTCTTTTGCTTGCACTTTTGCTGCTCTGCCTGATTGGCGCCTGCGCCATAAAACGCGCGCGCAAAGCCGCTTCAACGTCCGAAGGCACCCCCACGGTCGAAGAGAGCACTTCCATGCCCAGGGCTGACCCGGCCTATTTGCAGTATCTTGAGCGCAATTCCATGCTGGCCAAGTCGGCGGAAATGGCAAAAGTGGTTTCAGGCAGCGAACTGGCCTGGCGTCCGTCATCCAACAACGGTTCCGCGGACAGCCTGCTGAACTTTGCCGACGCCTGGCTGGCCGTTCATCCCCTGACCCTTCTGACGTCAAGCCGGAACACGGTTTTCAGCCAGCTTGCCGATTCCAGCACCCGGGCCGTGATGCGTGAAGCCGGCCTTAAGGGGCTGTACGTCGCGCCCATCCAGGGCGGCGGCGCGCTGTGGGCAAAGGAGGGCAGAACCGGGGACAGCGGCGAGGACGTGGTGCAGTATGAATTTTCCCGCGTTGCGGGCAAGGACGATCAGTACCGGCGTCTTATGGGCAGCATCATAGACAGCCAGTCCCTTCTGGGCTCCGATCTGGTGCCGGCGGCCACCGGGCTCGGCCCGGACTTTTTCCTGGCCGCCAGAAACGTGCGCGAATATCCCGGCATTTATTGCATGGTGGATATTCCTGAAAATCTCTGGACAAACCTGCCCGCGGTCGGCTCGGAATGGGAGGGCGCGGCCCTTGACCCGAGCCAGATCGCGGCCTTGAACGCCAAGGGGCTTCTGCCCCGGGCCATGCGCGACGAAACGTCTCCCCTCGGCCGCAGGGGCGGCTGGGCCGCCACCGGAACGGTGCGCGGCGTGGACGGCAACAGCCGCCGGTGGGTATACCGCTATTACCAGAGCCCGCGTTGCCCGGTGCTGAACTGGGAAGACCCCTCCCAGACCGCCCACCGCATTCTTTCGGGCAGCGCCGTCCGGCAGGTGGGTTTGCAGGGACAGGCTCTCATCGGCTTGCGCTTTGAGGCCTTCCAGGGCCTGGATGCCGCGAACGAGGGCGGCGGGCGCGGTTCGTTCAGCGTTGAGCCTGCCTTAAGCGCCGCCCAGTCCATGAGCCGGGAAATCCGGCGCTACGGCGGCTGGACCTGGGTGCGCGACGACGATTTGCCCCTGAACAGCCTGAACAGTTTTCTCCGCTCCGGCACGGATTTCATCTTTGACAGCGCTTTTTCTCCGGCCGCCGAGCACGCCCTGCTTACCGGCGACGCCGGCCTGGCCCGGTTCATGGCCGACGAGTTGATCCGTCTGCATATCGACGGCCGCAGGCTGGTGCACACCCTGCCCGCCCAGGACGGCATCAACTACAGCCTGCCCCACCTGAGCTATCTTGCCGCCACGTCGGGCGGGGAAAAGGCCGGCCCGTTCCGCCAGAGCGTCCAGGGCGCCATGCGCTCGGCCGCTGCCCGGGGCGGTGGTTCGCTGGTCAAGGACAACTATCTCTACACCACTTCGGCCGGTCTGGCCGCCCTGGCCCTTGGCGGGTCGTCCGCCGACGCCAAGGCGATTGCCAGCGGCCACAGTCTGCTGGTCTTCTTCAAGGCCATGCAGCCGGGGGTACTGATGCTTTCCGGCCAGGACCTCGTGGGACTCATGCCCTTGTCTTCCCCTCCCGGAGGGGATCCGGCCAACGCCTGCCGGGGCAGCTACTCCCTCAGCGCGTCCGGTGAAGGCCTGGCCGTGACCAACCTGGGCATGCCCAAAGCTCCGCAAATATACGCGGCCCCGGACGCGCAGGCGCACCAGAAGGATTCCTTCCTGGTCCGCATCGGCGGTTTCTTGCGCGCGCGTTCCCAGTACGGCTTGTCAAAGGGCACGCTGATCGCCCGTCCGCAAACCAAGAGCAAGGGCAGCATCGCCCTGCTGTCCCGCCTGCCCGACGGCAAAAGCTATCTGCTTTCGGTCTGCAACTTCTCCCGCGAGTCCGTGACCGAGACCATTGCCTTGTCCGGCGCTCAGGGCGCGGCCCTGGCGCGCGTCACTCCGCTCGGCTCGGGCAGGCATTCCGTTTCCGGCCAGAGCGTCACCGTGACCCTGGGGCCCTGGCAGGGCAGGGCCCTGATTCTCGGCAAGGGCTCGGGCGGAAAGGACGGCGCCGCCTCCGGTTCCGACTCCGAGGATGGCGCCCCGACGCCCATCCCCGAATAGGCGCGGGAGGGATCGGGCCGTGCGCGTCAGCATTGTCGCCATCCTGGGCGTGATTGTGCGACGCATTGCGCTTGTTTCCGTCCTGCTTTTCACTCCGCATGCCGCCGTTGCCCTGGCCGGGGTGACGGCGGCCGTTGTTTCCGATTTGCGGGCGGCCGAGGGGACGGATACGCTGCTGGTGGTTGTGGGCGAGGCGGGTGATGCGACGCGGGCCGCGCTTTTTGCCTTTGCCAGGCGGGATGGCGTCTGGCAAGAGGTGTTCAGCGCTTCCGCCTTTGTCGGCAGGGCAGGGATTGCGGCGGCGGCGGACAAGCGGGAAGGCGACGGCAAAACCCCGGCCGGCGTGTACGCGCTGGGCAGGGCCTTCGGCGTTCTGGACGATCCCGGTTCGCGGATTCCGTATACGAAATTGCGCCCCGGCGACTGCTGGGTGGATGATCCGCAATCCCGGCACTACAATACCTGGGTCAGAGCGGACGCACCGGACAAGGACTGGCGCTCGGCCGAAAATCTGGCCAGGGAGAAAATCGCCTACGGCCACGCGCTGGTCATCGAGTACAACACGCACCCCATCGCGCCTGGTGCCGGATCGGCCATATTTCTTCACTGTTCCACAGGCCGGGCCACGGCCGGCTGCGTGAGCGTTTCGGAAAGGGCCATGAAAAAAGCGCTGGCCTTTGCCGGGCCGGACACCCGGATCGTGATCGCGCCTTCATTGGAGGCGCTGGGCGGGTATTAGAGCCAATTCATTTTGAAGTTGCCCAAGAGTTTGATGTGCCTCCGACGGCCAAAGGGGGCCGGGGGCGCAGGCTCTGTGTGAACCCCTTTGGAAACCCCGTTTTGTGGGCATGATGCCTTGTTGTTTGGGGTAAGCGTAAAGTTGCTATGCCCCCATAAGGAGCGCCAGGGAGCTATTCTCCCTGGCGCTCCTTTTTCCCGTAAAAATAGCGGATGGTGTCGCGGTTGCTCATTTCCGCCTGGGTGGAAACAGGCACGTCGGTATAGTACAGCGACCCGGGCGTGATGTCGTTTTCCCTGGCGGCCCGGGCAAAGGTCCGCATGGGTTCGAAATGCTCCACCGGCAGAGGGGCCAGCACGTAGATGACGAACCAGAGACAGGCCAGGGCCAGGCACAGGCGCAGCAGGCGGCCGGCCAGACCGGGGCGGGAGGAGGGCTGTTGCGAAGGATTGTCTGTCATTGTGATGGGTGCGAACCGCGCCGGAGCGTGAAGCCCGGCGCGGTTCGATCGTTTGTTAAGAGTTCTTAGATCTTGGCGGTGATTTCCGGGAAGACCTTGTAGAACATGATGTAGGCCATGATCAGGGTCAGGATCAGGTTGAAGCTCTGGCCGCAGACGTACAGGATAAGGGGCTTGCCGCCCTTGAAGTACTGGGCCAGTTCGCGGAAGTTGGTGGCCAGGCCGATGGAGGTAAAGGCCAGGGCAAAGCACCAGTTACGCATGGGCGAGGCAATGCCGCGCACCAGGCCTTCGTTGACCATGGCGTTGGACAGATCCGAGCCGAGGCCGCCGCTGACCAGAGAGGCGCAGATGGAGGCAATCAGGAAGCCGATGACGAACTTGGGGAAACGGTCCCAGATTTCGCGCAGGGGCACCTTGCGGCCCTCCTGGCCGGCCACGCAATCCACCTTGGTGCACCAGTATACGGCCACGCCAAAGGCGGTTACGCCGATAAGCACGTTCTGGATCATTTTGATGGTAGCGGCCACGTACAGGGCTTTTTCGCCCAGGAACGCGCCGGCCGCGGCCACGGCGCCGGTGGCGTCGATGGTGCCGCCCATCCATGCCCCGCCGAGCACTTCAGGCATGCCCACGAACTTGATGAAGGCCGGCATGGCGATCATCATGATGGCCGTGAACACCAGGGACAGACCGATGGACAGGGTCAGTTCCTCTTTTTTGGCCCGGCAGGCCGCGGCCGTGGCAATGGCGGCCGAGGTGCCGCACACGCTCATGTCGGCGGAAATGACGATGTTCAGGGTTTTGGAAGGCATCTTGAGCACTTTCTGGCCGAAGATGAAGGTGCAGATAAGCACGATGGGCGTTACCACCCAGGCCACGAAAATGCCGGGGATGCCGATGGCCACGATTTTGTCGAACAGCACCTCGGCGCCCAGAAGCACCAGGCCGGTCTTGATGTAGTATTCCACCTGAAGGGCGGGTTTGACAAATTGCGGCGTGCCCACGGTGTTGGCGATCAGCATGCCGATGATGATGGCCCAGGCCTCGGAGCCGATGCCGTACTGCTTCATGGTGGCCTGCGAACCCATCATGAAGGACAGCACGGCCACGATAAAGACGGGGATAAAAGCGACGGCGTAGCGGGGAACATTGTGGCCCATGAAGGCCATGCCGATGCCGAAGAAGATCATGAACCCGATCATCAGCTGGAGCAGGGAAGGAATCAGGTTAAAGGGTTTGCCGGTGGTCTTGGCGGCCGCTTTCGAAGAGCCGCTTTGGGCCGCGCGCCAGTCGGCAATTTTTTTTTCCGCTTGCGCGTTCAGGCTTTCATCCTTGTAGCCCGCGTCGGCGGCTGTTTGCTGCGCTTCTCGCGCCAGTGACAAGGCCGCCTCGGCCTTGGCCTTGGCCGCTTCGGCTCCGGGTTTGGCCTTTTCGTTGCTCGCGCTGGCGGCCGCCTCGGAAACCATCAAGGAATCAAGAGGATTGGACGTCCAGCCTCCAGGCGTTTTCAACTGGGCGGCAATTCGTTTGCCGGCCTCGCTGTCCCTGGCCTTGAGCTTGAGCTTGGAATCCTGCGCCTGGAGGAACTCGATGGTTTTGAACGGCGCCTTGGCGGCTTCCGCCTGCATGACGGAATTCGCCTTGTCGATCTTTTCCGCGAAACCGCCCGGCACCTGGGCGGCAAACAGGCAATAGCCCACTATCAGCACTGCGAAACCGAGCCAGATGGCCCAGTAGTCCTCTTTCCGCCATATGTCGGAAAATTTGCTTTTGCCGTCGTCAAACACGACGTCCGAATTTGCCTGAGACATGAACAGCCTCCTCGGTTTGATTGGTAAAACGCCTCCATCGCTATTGCTTTTGGAAAATGATTTTCAACAATGGGCTTCCCCGGGAGGCCCCGTTTTCACGGTGTTTCCCATGCGACAAGCCTGCTTGTGTCCGAAAAAAGGAAAGGCGCTATTGATGGATGGCGCAACTGGGTGCCAGACAGTATCCAAAAGCGAAAAAATTATATGCCTAACTTGCAGCTAAGGCAATAATATTAATATGTAATGTCTTGTTGGTGGGTTAACGCACAGTAATTTTAGGGGACAATACAAGAATTTTTTTGCTGAATCCAGACGCGGCCGGCGGTTGCCCGTTTCCGGGGCGTCCGCGCGGAGCCGCTGCCGGTAAGTTGCTTTATCGCGGCAACGGGCCGCTATCTTTATCATAATTCGCGAGCCAGGGTTCGTATCTCTTCACACGGGTGCGCGGCAAGAATCTGAACAACCGTTTCAAACGTGGGATCTTCCATTCTCTTGTAGCAGCGGGCAAGTGACAGAAGAAGGAGCCCATGCAAAGGCTCGCCGGAAGCAAGCTCCAGGGCGTCATGAAAGGCAAAAAGCGCTTTTTCATACCTTCCCAGGTGAAAAAGCATTGTGCCCAGCCAAATATGAAATCCAAGACCGTCACAGTGGCCGGTTACGGCATCACCCAGGTCTGCCGGGTTATACCAGCGGCACATTACGGTATAATCATATTCCAGCTTGTTGATTTTCAGATTCTGGTAATGATTTTTCTTATATACATTGTCCAGCATCTCCAATCTCTCATGATAGCCAGATTTTTGCCCCCCAACTATCCTGGTCATCTGGTCCATCCAGTCTATCCGGCTTTTGCCGTATTCGTCGCGGGCCAACAGGATGCGGAGCCTTCTTGAAACGTCATCAAATTTTCGATAATTGAAATGGTGGATGATATAGCGGATGTCCGCCTCGCGCATGGCGCCGCCGTTCGTATTATACGTATGGGCGCCGCTTCTGGCATATATCGGAGGTTGATCGTTGTCGTGTCTTAGCAAGTTGTATTTCCAAATACTTGTGCGATCGACAATACCCACCGGCATAAAATCGGCGGGATGATACCCGGGGATACAATACGGCTCATGCGTGGGGAGGTGATTGCAGGCATACCCGCCGACAGCGCGGACATCGTCAGGCAGCTCGCTCAGATTCCGCTTAATGCTTTTGCCGTTGTGGAAGTCGGGGAACTCATCCGCGTCCAGGTATAGCCACCAGTTTCTATCGTCCGGCGACCGTTCATTCAAACCCAACGCGCATTTATTGATATAAACAGTCTTTTGCGCTTCATCGAAATGCTTGCTGGCAAACCTGGCATGATACACGGCCCCGGCCCTGACGGCCTGCTGCACGGTTTTGTCCGTGCTGTCATTATCTATGATGAAAACCCTGTCACACCCCTGGGCATAGGCATGACGAACCGTTGAGGCGATGATGTCTTCTTCATTCCATACGCACAAAATACAGTACAGCATGGCATGAGCTCTTGTTTACAGGTTGAAGACAAAACCGCATCCGATCTGCCTGAAGGCCGCAACGCCATGAGGCGGCATGGCGGCAAAGGCGATGCGGATGCGGTCATTATACACGCAACAGGAGGGTTATGGCAGCAACAACTTTTGTCCCGGTCTGATTTTGGCGCTGGCGTCAAGCTTGTTGGCCTTTTGCAGATCCTGGGCCGAAACGTTGTTGGCCCTGGCAATGCTGTACAGGGTGTCCCCGGCCTTTACCGTGACGCTGCCGCCCTTTGCCCTGGCGGGCGCTTTTCCCGCATCCGCGCGGCCCGGCTTTGCGTCGTCGGCTCTGGCCGAAGGAGCCGGCCTGGGGGTAGTACGTTCCACGGCGCCGGGTTTTCCCGGAATGGTCAGCTTCTGCCCGGTGCGTATTTTGGGGTTTTTGCCGTCAAGCTTGTTGACCGCGCACAGCGAGGAAACGGACACGCCGCAATCTCTGGCAATGCCGCCGATGGTGTCGCCCTGGCGCACGGTGTAGGTGCCACGCGCCGCGCTCGGCTGGCCGCTTGAAAGGTCCGCGTTTCTGCCGGCGGGGGCCGGGGGGCGGTTCTTGCTGTCGCCGGGAATGCTGATGCGCTGCCCCGGCTTCAGCGCGGTCTTGCTGCCCATGCGGTTGGCCAGGCGGATGCTGTCCACGTCGGTGCCCCATTGCTGGGCAAGGGAATACAGCGTGTCGCCCGAGCGCACCGTGTACGAGCCGGCGCTGGCGCTCGGCGAAGAGGCGGTGGGGGGCAGGGCGGCGTAAACGGGTTCCACCCTCTGGCCGCTGCCGGGCAGAAGAATGACGTTACCGGGCTTGGGCAGGGAGGAAATGCCGTTGGCCTCCCTGATGGCGGCCACGCTGACCTTGTTGCGCTTGGCGATGGAGGCGAGGGAGTCGCCTTTCTTTACCCGGTATTCCTTCAGCCCGGCATAGACGCGGGCTTCGTTGCTGGCCAGCCAGCGCACGGTATCGGCCATTTTGTCCGGCGGGACATAGGCGGTGGATTCCCGCGCCGGCGGGCTGGCCGTGCGGCGAAAAGCCGGGTTCATGCCGGAAAACTCGTCCCAGGTCAGGCCCAGATGGCGGGCCAGACCGGAAAGGTTGGTGCCGGGCGGGACGTTGACGGGCTTTAAGTCCCAGGCCATGTCGGGCGAGGGCTCCTGGAAGCCGAGCCGCTTCAAGTTGCGCATGATTTTGGCAATGGCGATCAGGCGCGGCACGTAATCCCGCGTTTCGGTCTTGAGGCGGGCGCTTTCCTCGAGCTGGCAGTCAAGGCGGCAAAGATCGAAGAAGTCCGTGGCCCCGGTGCCGTTCACGGCCCGGCCGATTTTGCCCTCGCCGGCGTTGTAGGCGGCCACGGCCAGATTCCATTTGGCGAAATCGTTGTACAGCTTGAGCAGATAGTCCGAAGCGGCGTAGGTCGCTTTATAGGGGTCGCGGCGTTCGTCCACCCAACTGTCCTGTGTCAGGTCGAATTTTTTGCCGGTAAAGGGCATGAACTGCCACAGGCCGACCGCGCCGGCCGGAGAAATGGCGTTGGGGTTGCCGCCGCTTTCCACCATGGCCAGGTAGGCGATGTCGGGCGGGATACCCCGTTCGGTGAACACTTTTTTGATGTAGGGCAGAAAGCGCGACGTGCGCTCGAGAAAACGCTCGAACGTGCCGCGTTTTTCGTGCACAAAGTATTTGAAGTGCAATTCCACCGTGCGCGCGTCCTCGGCGCTGAGGTCGCGGTCCAGGTCGCCCACGGTCTTGAAGGCCTGAAGTTCCGCCGGCGTGAGGGGCAGGCCGTCATCTCTGGGCGTGTACGGGCCGGGCATGGTCTCTTCCATGGTGGTCCGGTACTTGGCGGTGGGGTCCTCCTTCGGCGCCTTGGCGCAGCCGCCGGCTATCAGGATGCAGGCCATCAGGGCGAAAACAGGCAACACTCTCGTTCCAAAGGCGGCCGGTCCGGCGGTGGGCAAAAACGGCGGGAATTTTCTCAGCTGAAATGATGGTGCCATGGAATCCTCGTGGCAGCCGGTTCTGGCGGTTTTTTACCGGCGGAACGGGCTTGCATTGCGCGGGATTGGAAGGTACGAGAGGGCTGAAGCGCGAGCCGGCCATTAACTTCACGGTCTGCCGCGTGCTGCGGGAAGCAGGTAGTCATACCGCAACTTGCCTTCTGAAGCAACCTGGGTATTTTTGCAACATTCGCGTAAAACGCATCAAGCGAGCATAACAATGAGTTCTTCTTTTCCAAAACCAGCCCGGCGCCGTTCGAGCCAGACGGGCGCCCGGAACCCGGATGACCGGAACGGGCGCGCCGGCTCGCCCCCCCGGCAAAGCGGGACCGGCGAGGCCGCCCGTCCCGCGCGTCACGAAAAAGCTCCGGGAGGAACCGGAGAACGGGCCGATGCCCGGGCCGCTTCCGGTCGCGCTTTTTCCCGAAAAGGGGGACAGACGCCGCCCCATACCGATATCCGCCCGGAAGGGCGCGGCGGGGCTCAGGAGGCCCCGGTGCTGCCGGGAATCAAGCCGGTGCTCGAGCTGCTGGAAAGCACGCCCGAACGCGTGGACGCGGTCTTTTTGCGTAAAGGCCGCCACGGCCGGGACATGGAACGCATTGTCGACTTGTGCCGCGGCGCCGGAGTGCGCTTTTCCCTGCTGGACCCGGCTTCTTTCGCCCGCGTGTACGACGGGCGCAGCCAGGGCGTTGTGGCCCGTCTTTTTGAGGCCGGTTTCGTCGATCTGGACGAAATGCTGGCCAAGGTCATGGATTCTCCCCTGCCGCTTGTGGTGGCGCTCGACCAGGTTCAGGACCCGGGCAATGCCGGCACGCTGGCCCGGACTCTCTACGCTCTCGGCGGTGCGGGGCTTGTGGCCCCCCGGCATAATGGGGTATACCTCGGCGCCGCCGCCGCCAAAGCCGCGGCCGGCGCTCTGGAGCGGCTGCCCGTGTCCAAGGTTTCCAACCTCGGCCAGGCGGTGGACAGCGCGAAGCAATGCGGGTTCACCGTTTACGGGGCCGCTTCCGGCTACGGGATCGAAGGATCCGGAGCCCAGGGCCAGGAATCCTCTTCCGGTGATTCGCGGCAACCGGCCCAGGGGCAACGGGCGCCCGCCCTTGCGGGCGGTTCGGAAAAGGGACGCCCGACCGGAATTGCCGCAAGCTCGGGCAAGCCCGTGGTGGATCTGTTTTCCCTGGTGCCCCGGCTTCCGGCCATGCTGATCCTCGGCAGCGAGGAGGACGGCATGCGGGTGAGCATGGAAAAACGCTGCGATTGCCTGATCCGCATCCCCATGCTGCGCGATTTCGATTCCCTGAACGTGGCCCAGGCGGGCGGGATCATTATCAGTTGGTTCGCGCATTGCGCCTCGGGCCAAGAGAAGCCCCGGCCCTGAAACGGCGATCCCGCCGAAAAGGGCGCGCGTAGTGAACACATATGTCCATGGATAATTTCCATGCACAGGGGCGAATACGAAAAAGCCCCGTTCATTCCTTGCCGCGCGGGTTTTCGACCCCGGATCGGGTGGCCGGGCAGTATGGCCTTGCGCTTGTTCTTTGTGCCTTTTTGTGCAAGTAGTAAGGGATTAATGTCGCGAAAATTCCGGTCAACCCCGCCATACGGAGACCATTCATGGCTAAAAATCTTTACATAACGGCAGCCGAAGGCAAAAGCGGCAAGTCCGCCATTGCCCTGGGGATGATGCAACTTTTGCTCAGAAGCATCCGCAAGGTCGCCTTTTTCCGCCCGATCATTAAACAGCCGCAGAACGGCTCCGCGCGCGATCCCGATATTGATCTGATCCTGAAGCATTTCGATTTGGATATGCCTTACGAGGATAGCTACGCCTATACCCTGCAGGATGCCCGCAACCAGATGAACAGCGGCCAGCACGAGGCCCTGCTGGAAAATATTCTTAATAAATACAAAAAGCTTGAGGCGAAATACGATTTCGTGCTCTGCGAAGGCACGGACTTCGCCGGCCAGGATGCGGCCTTTGAGTTTGATTTGAACTGCGCCATCGCGTCCAATATCGGCAGCCCGGTGCTGGTGGTGGCCAATGCCAGGGACAAGGGTTTTGAGGAGGTTAGGGACTCGACCCAGCTTATCCTGGACCAGCTTGACGAAAAGGGTTTGGATGTGATCGCCTGCGTGGTCAACCGCTCCTGCCTGAACCAGGCGGAGGTGGCCGAACTGACGGTCGACCTGCACAGCCGGGGCAACAGCTCCAATGCCCTGGCCACCTATGTCCTTGCGGAAGAGCGTACTCTCGCCAGACCCACTGTGGGGGAGGTGGGAAAATGGCTGGGCGCCAGCGTGCTGTATGGCCAGGAACGGCTTGACGTGCTGGTGGACGACTACCTGATCGCCGCCATGCAGGTGGGAAATTTTCTTGAATACATCACGCCGGGGTGCATGATCGTCACCCCCGGCGACCGGGCCGACGTTATTCTGGGCAGCCTGGCCTCGCGGCTTTCTTCCTCCTATCCGGACATTTCCGGCATAGTGCTCACCGGCGGCCTGCCGGTGCCGGACAGCGTGCACAAGCTGATCCAGGGCTGGACCGGCGTGCCCGTGCCCATTCTTTTCGTGCCGGAGCACACCTACAAGACCACCCAGCGGCTTTCGCTCCTGTACGGCAAGATAGAGGCGGGCGACGAACGCAAGATCAACACCGCCCTGGGGCATTTCGCCGTCAACGTGGACACGCGCGAGATATCCAGACGGCTTGTGAATCTGTGCAGCACCAAAATTACCCCCAAGATGTTCGAATACAACCTCATTGAGCGGGCGGCCTCGCAAAAGATGCGCATTGTTCTGCCCGAAGGGGCGGAAGAGCGCATCCTGAGGGCCGCGGACATCCTCGTGCGCCGCAAGGTGGCGGATATTATCCTCCTGGGCAAGCTTTCCGAGGTGAACGCGAAAATTTCCGAACTCGGCCTGGAACTGCATGTTCCCATTCTCCAGCCGGATCAGGCGCCCATGTTCGAAGAGTACGCGAGAACCTACCATGAACTGCGCAAGGCCAAGGGCATAAGCCTGGAACAGGCCCGCGACATCATGCTCGATCCCAGCTTTTTCGGCACCATGATGGTGTACAAGGGCGACGCGGACGGTATGGTTTCCGGTTCCATCAACACCACGGCCCATACCATCCGGCCTTCGTTCGAGTTCATCAAAACCAAGCCGGGCGCGTCCATTGTGTCCTCGGTTTTCCTCATGTGCCTGAAAGATCGGGTGCTGGCCTTTGGCGATTGCGCGGTTAACCCCAACCCCACCGCGACCGAACTGGCCGACATCGCCATCAACTCGGCGGAAACGGCGCGTATTTTCGGCATTCAGCCCAGAGTGGCCATGCTTTCTTACTCCACCGGCAGCTCCGGAAAGGGCGGCGACGTGGATCTGGTCGTGGAAGCCACCCGCATTGCCAGGGAGCGGGCTCCGGATTTGCTCCTGGAAGGGCCTTTGCAGTACGATGCCGCCATCGATCCGGAAGTGGCCCGGATAAAGCTGCCCGACAGCAAGGTGGCCGGACAGGCGACGGTGTTCATCTTCCCGGATTTGAACACCGGCAACAACACCTACAAGGCGGTGCAGCGCGCCGCCGGCGCGGTGGCCATCGGCCCGGTGCTTCAGGGGTTGAACAAGCCGGTGAACGATCTTTCCCGCGGCTGTACTGTGCCTGATATCGTCAATACCGTGGCCATCACGGCCGTGCAGGCCCAGGCCAACAAGCAGGCGGGTTCCGCGTAGGGAATGTTTTTGCGATGACCGCTCCCTGCGTCGCCTCCGGCGAGAGCCGGCGCAGGGAGGAGAGGCAGGCGGGCGCGGCCTGACAATCGGAACGGTCCCACAAGCCCGGACGTGATTTTTTCTGTTTGCGGCCGCATTTCGGCGGCCATGGAAGCGCAATACCAATACCGGTCGTCGCCGGACGATCAGAGGTGCGATACAATATGATAGTCCTAGTTCTTAACTGCGGCAGCTCTTCCTTCAAGTACCAGCTTATCCACATGCCCGACGAAACCGTCATGTGTTCCGGGCTGGTGGAACGTATTGGCGAGCGTCTGGGCATGCTCACCCATAAAGCCGGCGAGCGCAAACTTTCCGAGGAGCGTCCTTTTCCCAACCACACCGCCGGCATGACCAGGGTCATGAAACTGCTCACGGACGAAGGCCTGGGCGTTATCACCAGCCTTGAGGAAATCTGCGCCTGCGGCCACCGGGTGGTTCAGGGCGGCGAGGTTTTTCTGGAATCCTGCAAGGTCGGGCAAAGGGAACTGGTGGGCATCAGCGATCTGGCCCCGCTTGCGCCGTTGCATAACCCGGCCCACGTAGAGGGCATACAGGTGGCCATGAAGCTGCTGCCCCACGCCCCTTCCGTGGCCGTGTTCGACACGGAATTCCACACGACCATGGCTCCCAGCGCCTATATGTATCCTCTGCCATACGATCTGTATGAGATTCACCGCGTCCGCCGCTACGGGGCGCACGGCACATCGCACCGCTATGTCGCCCACCAGGCGGCCAAATTCCTGAATCGGCCCAACGAGGGTTTCAACGTGATTACCTGCCACCTGGGCAACGGCAGTTCCATTACCGCGGTTAAGGACGGCAAATGCGTGGACACCAGCATGGGCATGACCCCCCTGGCCGGGGTTATGATGGGCACGCGCTGCGGCGATATCGATCCGGCCATTCACGCCTATCTCGCCCGCCACACCGACATGGATATCGAGGCCATCAACGATGCGCTTAACCGTAAAAGCGGCCTCAAGGGCATATGCGGCATGGGCGATATGCGCGACGTGCACGCGGCCCGCGCCAAGGGCGATCAAAAGGCCCAGCTGGCCTTTGAGATGCTCTGCCATACCATCCGCAAATACGTGGGCGCTTATTGCGCTATTCTCGGCCGGGTGGATGCCCTGGTGTTTACCGCCGGCATCGGCGAAAACGATGATATGACCCGGGAGGGCGTGTGCGCTGATCTCGACATTCTGGGCATCGCCGTTGACCCGGAAAAGAACAAGCGCCGCTCCGGCGTGGCCCGCGACATCAGCGCCGAAGGCGCCCGCGTGCCGGTGCTGGTCATTCCCACCAACGAGGAAGCGGCTATTGCCCAGTCCACCATGCGCGTGCTGGAAAAGATGTAACGCGTATCCCCGCGTAAAACGAAAATTCCCCCGAAAGGCCACGCCTTTCGGGGGAATTTTCGTTTTACGCGGGGCGCGCTCATTTTTCGCTCGGAACGCTTTTGCGCGTTTTCCGCCCGGCTATTTTTCAATGATGTCCTTGATAGACGCGGAAAAAATGCCCGCTCCGAAACTTACGACAAAGATTGTGTCAGGGTTTTCCGGGTCAAAGGTGATGCTCTGGACGGAAGGGAACGGATATTTCCGGCACCAGTTCCAGCGTTTTCCTCCGTCAAGGCTGTACAGCAGCCCCTGCAGGGTTGTTCCGGCAAAGACCAGGTTTCTGTTGAGCGGATGCACGGCCACCGCCGTGTGGTGGTCATACTTGCTTATGCCGGTGAGGCGGTAGGCGTCCGTGTCCGTCAGCACCTGCATCCAGGTTTTGCCGCTGTCCGTGGTTTTATACACCCCGCCCACGCCCACCCCGCCTTGCGGCGATGCCGCGGTGGCGTACAGCACGGCCGGGTCTTGCGGGTCAAAGGCAAAGGACGTCGCCCAGCGGTTGAGCCTTTGCCCGGCGCTGATGTGCCGCCAACTCCCGCCCTGATCGCCGGAAACCCATATGCCGCCTCCCTCGGGGTTGAAGTAATCCGGCGAGGGGGCGCGCAATCCCGTAACCAGACAATACAGCTCGCCCGTTTTGGGGTGCAGGCGCAAGCGGGCCACGTGGCGATTGGGCAATACGCCGGGCTGGCCCGGGGTTTGCCGCCACGAGACTCCGTTGTCAGTGGACAAATACACGCCGGCCTCTGGATTTTCTCCGTAAATGCCGGCGTAAAGCCTGCGGTTTTCGGGCGGAGAGGCGGGATCCAGCACAACTGTGGAGCAGACCTGCGCGGGAAGCGCGCCAGGCTCTTTGCGCACGTATGGCGTTTCCCATTTTGCCCCGAAATCGTCGGACGTCACCACTCCGCCCTGATGCACCCGGCTGCCGGGGAACACCTTGCTTGTTCCAAGAAAGTTGAATATTTCATGGCGGTTGCTGGCCGCGGCATAGAGCTTTCCGGGAACAAGAGGATCAAAGGCCAGATCATAAAAGGTATTCGGCCAGGGTGAGCCCCGGGCGGCCCAGGACCAACTCAGGCCTGTATCAAGGGAGCGGGCAAAACCTATGTCGGCGTAGCAGATGTAGGTTCGGTTTCTGTCGTGCGGATCGAAAAAATAGCCGTAGCAGGCGGTAACTTCCAGGCCGATGCTTTGGCAGCGGTCCACGCCTTCTTCAAAGGAAGGGAGCAGCCGGAAAAAATTCGGGGTCCAGGACTCGCCCCCGTCGCGGCTGCGGTAGAGCTCGCCCTGCGTGGTGACGAAACAGAGGTTGTGGTTGGTTTCGGCAATGCCGAAACCGTTGCGGGTGAAATAATAGTCCCAGAAAAGAAGACGCTGCAACCAGGACGGTTCCACATTGGCATTCGGGCTCCTGGCCTTGCCCGTGGGGGGCATGCGAAACACCTTGCGCCAATTCTGGCCCCCGTCTTCGCTCCGCAGCAGTTGTTGCGTTTTGTCGCTGCCAGTTTGCATGGCGTAGACAAGCTGCGTCTGCCCGCGAGGAATGGCCAATTCAGTTTCATTTTCAAAGGGGGATTTGCACAACTGCCAGCTTGCCCCGGCATCCAGGGACCGGTACAGGCCATGGCCCCGGACAGAGGCCATAATCAGGCGTTGCCCCTGCTGGTCGACGGCGGTGGCCAGGGCTACCACGCGGTCGGGCAGCGGCGCCAGCGCTTGCCAACTGTCGCCCTGATCCTTGCTGGCGAGAATTTCCCCCTCACCCACGGCGGCAAGAATCCATCCTTCCGAGACAAGCACCGGGCCTCCGGCCTTTTCCGACACAGGCGCCCAGTAGAGTTTTTTCCCCAGCCACACGCCTTTGGTCGCGCTGACGAGAAAATACTCGTCCTTTTCCGTCAGAACGGCAAACGATAGTATACTGTTGCGGGTGTTGGGGGCGGGAGGATGCTTCACCCATGGTCCGGGGGGAAGAAGCGTCCACGTTTCGGCCCGGTCGTCGCTGAAGCACAGTCGCGTTTTTTCGGATACCCAGTAGATGCGGTGCGGCAGAATGATCGGGTGCGGCGCGTACTGCATCTCATTCAGGCGCTGGGCAAAGTGGATCAGTTCCCAGTTCTCGCCGCCGTCCAGGGAACGGTATGCCCCGCCCATGTCGCAGGTGAGCAGAATGAAATTTTCATCGTGAGGGGCAATAGTGGGGCAGTACATGCCGCCGGATCCGCCAATGCCCCGGTTGGTGAAGGCCGGCTGCGCCGACAGCGCCGTCCTGCAGGGCAGGGCCGCGGCCAGCACCGCCCCGCAGAGCGCCAGAGCGATGCCGAAGCGGAGTTGTTTCCCGATAGCCATATCATCCTCCGTTCATTTTTCCACCCTCATGATCAGAATGCTGCCGGGCAGCTTCAGGGCGCCGCTGATCGCGTTCCAGGTCAGGCCGACCCAGCGCAGCCCTCTCGGCAGATAGTAGGCGAATGTTTCTTTGGCTCTGAAAGGCGGGAACTCCACCCGGGCAAATCGGCGGGCAAAGGCGCGCACGGCGTCGGGGGAATTGCTGCGGTAGTGAACGCCATAGTTCTCGTAGCGCTCCGCCTCTTGCTCGCGCAGCTTTCGTATGTACCAGTCCTTGATGTTAAGCCGTTCCATGGCCAGGGAAAAAAGCACAAAGGGATGGCGGGCGTCCACGGTAAAGCCCCAGAAGACGCCGCCCTTTTTGAGGGCCGCATACAGCCTGTCCCAGAACAGTTGCGGGTGCTCGATATGCTCCATGACCATGACGGAAAACGCGATGTCGATGGAATCGGGCGCAAGGGGCGCGTCTTCGAAAACACACTGAAATATTTGGGTAAAGTAATTTTCAAGAGGGATGTTGGTATCCGGTTCTATGCCGATGTAGCGTCCCGAGGCTTCCGCAAGCGAGCGCTGCAATTCCGGCGCGTCGTCAAAGCCCCTTCCGCAACCGATATCCAGTACGGTGGGCGACGGGCCCCGTTCTTTGCAGCCGCGAATTTCTTCAAGAATAACATCACGAAAAACAGGGGCGCGCCATGTTTCTTTTGCATAGCGCTCAATAAAAGGCTGCCAGCGGTCGTGGTGGACAGTCATGATGACTCCTTGCCGGCTGTTTTTGAAAAAAGGATAAACCAGGAATTACGCTTTAAAAAAATAGTGCCGCAGTGCGCTTACGGCATGTGTAAGAGCTTGCTCAATAGAGCAACAGTACTCAATGCCGCGCCGGCAAACAAGTAAAATGTGAAGCCGGCCAATGGGATGAGCCGTCGGCAGGCCGGGCATTGATCGGCAACGCCGGCGTCTGGCAACACCGGCCATTTGGACGCGAAAAACGGCCGGGGGATTGCTTCCCCCAGCCGTCGCGGTGACCTGGAACGCGCGGTCCGGAGCGGACCTTACGGCTTTTTGGCGGGACCGGCCTCTGCCGAAGCCGCGGGTTGCGGGTCCGTGTTCGGCGCGGCCCGGTGGGCGATGCGCGACATGCGCGGCAGAATGAGAAAGGTGTGGACAAGCCCGGAAAGAATGTAGCCGAACAGGACGAGCGGTCCGAACACCTTGGGGCTGGCCACGATCAGGGCGAACAGGGCGACAACCAGAACCAGGTTCCGGAAGGGATGGGCCTTGAAGGCGCCCAGTTCCTTGAAGGCGGCGTAGCGGATGTGGCTGACCATGAGAAAGGCGATGCAGGCAGTGCAGATCAGGAAAACAAGGGGCAGGCCGCCCTGAACGAACTGGGGCAGGGCGGGAACGAACAGGATCAGGCAGGCCAGGGTGCAGCCGCCGGCCGGTATGGGCAGGCCGGTAAAAAAGCGCTTGTCGGTGGTGGGCATGGCAGCGGCCACGTTGAACCGGGCCAGGCGCAGGGCGCCGCAGACCGCGAACAAAAAGGCCACGGCCAGGCCCAGCCGGTTGTAGGTGTGCAGGCAGTATTTGAACATCATGAAGGCCGGGGTGACGCCGAACGCCACCAGATCGGCCAGGGAATCGTACTGCACGCCGAACTCGCTGGCCGTGTTGGTCAACCGGGCCACCCGGCCGTCCAGCCCGTCCATGAGGGCGCTGAACAGTATGGCCAGGGCGCAGTCCTCATAGCGGCCGGCCGCGGCCCAGATCAGCCCGACAAAGCCGGCCAGCATGCTGGCGGTGGTGAAAAGGTTGGGCAGAATATAGAAGCTCTTGTGTCTCGGGACAGGTTTGTCCATGAGCTGATTCTCCGGTTTGTCGATGAGGCGGTTCGTGCGCGCGACGTCTCTTATGCGAGAGCCTGAGCGGGGTAAACGTTCTGTCTCCTCCGCATCCCCAAGCTACCCCCAACTCCTTATGCTTTTTCCACCGCCTTGACGGCCAGGACGGTCTGGCCGGCCAGGACTTTCTGCCCGATGCTCACGGCCGGGGCGTAGCCTTCGGGCAGGTAGAGGTCGACGCGGGAGCCGAATTTGATCATGCCGAAACGTTCGCCCCGGGCCAGGCCGTCGCCGGGGTCCACGCGGCAGACGATGCGCCGGGCAATGAGGCCGGCGATCTGCACCATGGTCCAGGAATCGCCGGTCGCATCCTCAAGGGCATAGGCGCAGCGTTCGTTGTCGGACGAGGCCTTGTCAAAGGCGGCGTTGATGTATTTTCCCGGATGGTAGGCGATTGCGGCCACCCGGCCGGCCACCGGGCTGCGGTTCACGTGCACGTTGAACACGTTCATGAACACGCAGATGCACTGGCGCGGCTCATTGGTAAAGGGATCGGGCATCATGGCGATTTTGATGATTTTTCCATCAGCGGGGCTGACGGCCAGATCCTGGCCGACGGGCACGACCCGTTCCGGGTCGCGGAAAAAGTGGCAACTGAACAGGGTGAGCAGAAGAAATATCAGAGCCGGCGCCGCCCATCCGAGTATGGCGAAAACAAGGCTTGCCAGAACGCAGAGCCCGATGGCGGGGCCGCCTTCCGGGGTGATGCCGGGCGAGGGATTACGCATGGATTGCCCTTTACATTCATTGGGTTGAACAGCATAGTGGCGCTGGAACGCGCTTTGGCCGCTCCACACCTATACCGCATCAATCCGTAAAGGAAAAGCCCGGAATGGACTCCCTCACCCACCTTGTGGCGGGCGCGCTGACGCCGCTGGCCTTTCCGGGCGCCCCCCGGCGCGCCGCGCTGTTGGGCTTTGGCATTGCCGCCGGCGAACTGCCCGATATCGACATCTTTTTCGGGTCCACGCCGGAAGCTTTGATGGTGGTGCACCGGGGCATAACCCACGCCCTGGTCTGGCAGCCCCTGCTGGCGTTGCTTGTGGTACTGCCTTTTTATCTCTGGATGCGTTGCAAGGCGGCTAATCCGACCGCAGCCGACGGTGATGCCCGGCCGCCTTCCGGCGCTGGCCGCTTCGGCCTCGGCAGCCTGTGCCTGGCGGCCCTGTTCGCCCTGTACACCCACATCTATCTTGACTGCATGACCACCTTCGGCACGCGGATTTTTCTGCCTTTTTCCGCTATGCGGGTGGGCTTTCCCGCCATGTTCATCGTGGATTTGCTGCTCACCCTGCCCGCCCTCGGCCTGATGATTTACGCCTGGCGGCTGCCGCCCGAATATGCGGCGGCGCCGGCCGACTCCCTGGCCGGCGTCCGGCCGCACCGGGGCGGAGCGCCGAGCACGGGCGCGTTTGTTTCGGTCCGGGCGCGCCGCGCCGCCCGTGTCGGCCTGGCCTGGGTGCTGCTGTACCCCTTGGCCGCCCTCGGCGTGAACGCGGTGGCCACGGCCCTGTATGCCCCGTCCCTTGCGCCGGGGTGCAGCCTGCGCCTGCTGACGGAACCCTTCTCGCCCCTTGTTTGGAAGGCGGTTGTGGAAGAAGGGCGCACCTACCGCATGGGCACCCTGTTTCTGGCCTCGGCGCAAGAGCCGCGGTGGGAACGCTTTGTCCAGCCGGAACCCATGCTGTACGAAGCCTTGAAACGGCAGAACAAGATTTTTCGGCAGTTCGAGGATTTTGCCCCCCTGATGGTGCAGGCGGAGCGCCCGGCAAGCTATCTGACCCAGGCGGAGTACACGGAAAAGGTCACGGAATACGCGTTCGCCGACCTGCGCTATCTTATGTCACCGGACAGCCCGGCCCGCCTGTTCGGGCGCTCGGACCCCAATTTCATTCTGGAAGCGCGGGTGAACGACAGCGGGGCGCTGCTGGCCTACAGGTTTTTGCGGCGGGGCAAACTGGAATCCACACCCTGGACGCTGCTGCAATAACATCCGCATCGCGCTATCTTTGCGCCGGGCGGAAAACGCCTGTTCCGGCGCGAATGCCCGTGGGTCGTCATAATGGCTTGCCAAAGGGGCGCAGGCGTTTCAGCGGGATCGAAGCGGCTCTAAAAAACTTGAATTTTTGTCAGAACAGGGTAGATAGATAGCTTCGGCAGGGCAAACAACGGCGCGGAAATCATGGCCACAGGCGTTCTCTATTTCGATATCGGCAATACCAACACGAAGATCGGCGTCAGCGTCGGGGACGCTCTCGTCGCTTCCTATGTTCTGCCCAGCGACGAGAGGCAGACGGCCGACCAGTTTGGCCTGACCCTGTTGGAGTTGCTGCGGCATACGCAAATGGAGCCGGCTTGCGTGACCGCCTGCGTGGCCTCGTCGGTGGTGCCGGGCATGGGACTGCTTATCCGCCGCGCCTGCGAGCGCTTTTTGGGAGTCCGTACCCTGTTCGCGCCCGAGGATTTGCCCATTCCCCTGGAAAACCGGTACGCCCTGCCGCATGAGGTGGGCGCCGACCGGCTGGTGGGGGCTTACGCGGCCCGCCGTATTTTTCCCTCGGCCGCGTCCATAATTTCCGTGGATTTCGGCACGGCCACTACCTTTGACTGCGTTGAGGGCAACGCCTATCTGGGCGGTCTGATCTGCCCCGGCGTCCAGTCCTCGGCCTCGGCCCTGGCTTCCAACACGGCCAAGCTGCCGCGCATCAGCCTTGAGGTGAAAGACAAAACCCCGGCGCCGGGGCGTTCCACCGCCACCAGCCTGAATCACGGGTTTGTTTTCGGGTTCGCCGCCATGACCGAAGGGCTGACCGCCCGCCTGGCCTTGGGGATGCAGGGGCCCGTGACCGTGGTGGGGACCGGCGGCTTTGCCGCCGCCCTGGCGGAGGTTGCCGACTGTTTTCACGCCGTTCACCCGGATCTGCTGCTTGAGGGGTTGCGTTTTCTTTACCGCGACCATGCGTCCGGGTGAGTGGGATGACGCCGGAATGTGACGTGATTTTCTATCAGGGCTGAACCGTGACTTCGGCCCGCATGCCAACAAGCGATTTTCATCTTTCATAAGGAGACAGCCATGAGTACCATCGTATCGGTTTGGGCGCGGGAAATCCTTGACTCCCGGGGCAACCCCACGGTCGAGGTCGAAGTTGGACTCGAATCCGGACATACCGGCCGCGCCGCCGTTCCCTCGGGGGCGTCCACCGGCAGCCGCGAAGCCCTTGAACTGCGCGACGGCGACAAAACCCGCTACGGAGGCAAAGGCGTAACAAAAGCCGTTGACCATGTGAACGGGGAAATCGCCGAAGCCGTCATTGGCCTTAACGCCTTGCGCCAGGTGGAAGTGGACAACACCCTGATCGACCTGGACGGCACGGACAACAAGGACCGCCTGGGGGCCAACGCCCTGCTCGGCGTGTCCATGGCCACGGCCAGGGCGGCGGCCAACTTTATCGCCCTGCCCCTGTACCAGTATCTTGGCGGCGTCAACGCCAAGGTCATGCCGGTGCCTCTGATGAACATCATCAACGGCGGCGCCCACGCCCCCAACAACCTGGACATCCAGGAATTCATGATTCTGCCCATTGGCGCGGCCAGCTTCAAGGAAGCCCTGCGCATGGGGGCCGAAACATTTCATACCCTGCGCGGCCTGCTGGCCGCCGACGGGCATGTGACCAGCGTGGGCGACGAGGGCGGTTTCGCCCCCAACCTGAAAAGCCACGACGAAGCCTTTGGCTACATAATGAAAGCCATCGAGGCCGCCGGCTACACGCCCGGCGTCGACATTGCCCTGGGCATTGACGCCGCGGCCACGGAGTTTTTCGCCAACGGCAAATACAACCTCAAGGGCGAAGGCAAAACGCTGTCCCCCCAGGAAATGGTCAAGTACCTGGAAGCCTTTACGGAAAAATATCCCCTGATTTCCATTGAGGACGGCCTGGCCGAAGGCGACTGGGAAGGCTGGCGCCACCTGACCGTGGCCCTTGGCAACCGCGTGCAGATTGTCGGGGACGACCTGTTCGTCACCAACCCGGACATCCTGGCCCAGGGCATTGAGGAAGGCGTGGGCAACTCCATTCTGATCAAGCTCAACCAGATCGGCACCCTGACCGAAACCCTGGATACCATCGAGATTGCCAAGCAGAACGGTTACACCACCATCGTGTCGCACCGCTCGGGCGAAACCGAGGACGCTTTTATCGCTGATCTGGCCGTGGGCACCAATGCCGGGCAGATCAAAACCGGCTCTTTGTGCCGTAGCGACCGTCTGTGCAAGTACAACCAACTGCTGCGCATCGAAGAAGCCCTTGAAGATACCTCCTTCTACTACGGTCCGGCCATGGGCGCCCATTACGGCCTGCTGGACGAAACGGAAGAGGAATAGGATCCTATGCGGATTATTGACGGAAAAGCAACGGCGGCCGCCATCCGCAAGGAACTGGCGGCGGAGGTGGCCGCCCTTGCCCCCACGGCCGGGCGCAAGCCCGGCCTTACGGTGATTCTGGTGGGCGATGACCTGGCTTCGCAGACATACGTGCGCAACAAGCAGCGGGCCTGCGGCGAAGTGGGCATTCAGTCGGAACTGCTGCACCTGCCGCCGGACACCTCCCAGACCCGGTTGCTGGAGCTTATCGACAGCCTGAACGAACGGCCGGACGTGGACGGGATTCTGCTTCAGCTTCCGCTGCCCAAGGGCCTGGACAGCCGGCCCTGCCTGGAGCGCATCGCCCCTGACAAGGACGTGGACGGGTTTCACCCCAACAACATGGGCCGGCTCGTTCTGGGGCTGCCCGCTTTGCGGCCCTGCACGCCGGCCGGGGTCATGGAACTGCTCGAGCGCTACGACCTTTCGCCCGCGGGCAAGCGGGCCGTGGTGCTCGGCCGGAGCAACATCGTGGGCAAACCCCTGTCCATCATGCTGAGCGCCCGGGGCAAATACGCCAACGCCACGGTCACGGTCTGCCATTCCGGCACCAGGGACGCCGCCGACATCTGCCGCGAGGCGGATTTTCTCTTCGCGGCCATCGGGCAGCCGGGCTTTATCCACGGCAGCATGATCAAGCCCGGCGCGGTGGTGGTTGACGTGGGCATTTCGATCACGGAAAAGGGGCTGCGCGGGGATTGCGATTTCGATTCCGTCAGCCGGGTGGCCTCGGCCATAACGCCTGTGCCCGGCGGTGTGGGCCCAATGACGATCGCCATGCTCCTGCGCAACACGATGGAAGCGTACAAGGCGCATACCGGCAAAGCCTGAAGAGGCAAAAGGGGTGTGGCGCCAGCAAGCCCCAGTCGCGTCGAACGCGATCGCGAAGTTTCCATTCCGCGGCCGGATCGTAAGGAAAAAACTTGACGATGCGGGAAGATGGAGATAGTGTTGCCAACTGCCTCGCACAAGTAGGCGCGTAGCTCAGGGGTAGAGCACTTCCTTGACACGGAAGGGGTCAGCAGTTCAAAGCTGCTCGTGCCTACCAGAAACAACAGCAAAAGGGAGGTTCCGCCTCCCTTTTCCTTTGCCGGGCGGGGCAAGCGAACCGAAAGCATATCAAGAGGATCGGCCTGTGAACATCTGCGTGGAAAACAATACGGTTGAAGCGCCCGAGGGCGCTGCTTGCGCCGACGCGCTCAAGCTGGCGCTGTCGGGCAAACGGTTCAAATCCTGCGTGGCCGCGCGGGCGAACGGGGAACTGCTTGATCTGGCTTCCCCCCTGCCCGATGCCGTGCGTAACGGAACCACCCCTCTTGAACCCGTCACTCTTGATTCCGACGAAGGTCTCGACCTTTTGCGCCATAGTACCGCCCACGTCATGGCCGCGGCCGTGCAGAAGCTGTTCCCCGGCACCAAAGTGACCATAGGCCCGGCCATCGACAAGGGATTTTATTACGATTTCGATCCGCAGCGGCCTTTTTCCGTTGAGGATTTCGCGGCCATTGAAGCGGAAATGCGCGCCATCGTCGCCGCCGGCACGCCCTTTGCCCGGCGCGAGGTGAGCAAGGACGAGGCGATTCGCATTTTCGAAGGCAAGGGTGAGAATTACAAAGTTGAAATCATTCGGGAAATTCCGGCGGACGCGGTTTCATTGTATACCCTTGGCGACTTTACGGATCTGTGCCGCGGCCCGCACCTGCCGAACGCCGGCTTTGTCCGGGCCTTCAAGCTGCTTTCCGTGGCCGGGGCTTACTGGCGCGGCGACGAAAAGAACAAGATGCTTTCCCGTATCTACGGCACGGCCTTTGCCGACGAGGCGGCCCTGGCCAAGTACCTGCACCACATCGAGGAAGCCAAGCGCCGCGACCACAGAAAGCTGGGCAAGGAACTCGATCTTTTTGATTTCCATGAAGACGTCGCCCCCGGCATGGTCTTCTGGCACCCCAAGGGCATGCTGGTGCGCACCATTCTTGAGGATTTTCTGCGCAAGGAACACCTGAAGCGCGGCTACGAACTGGTGCAGGGACCGCAGCTTCTGCGCCGGGAGCTCTGGGAAAAATCCGGGCACTACGACAACTACCGCGAGAACATGTACTTCACGGAAATCGAGGGCGATGCCTACGGCGTCAAGCCCATGAACTGCCTGGCCCACATGCTCATCTACGGCCGCCACCTGCGCAGCTACCGCGAACTGCCGGTGCGCTACGCCGAGCTTGGGGTCGTTCACCGCCACGAGATGAGCGGCGTGCTGCACGGCCTTTTGCGGGTGCGCCAGTTCACCCAGGACGACGCTCACATCATCTGCCGCCCGGACCAACTGGAGCAGGAAATCATCGGCGTTATCACCCTGGTGCGTGACCTGTTCAATCTTTTCGGCTTCAGCTACCGGCTGGGCGTGGCCACCCGCCCGGAAAAATACATCGGCACCATCGAGGCCTGGGACCGGGCCACCAAAGCCCTGACCGACGCCCTGACAAAGCTGGAAATCCCCTTTGCCATCAACGAAGGCGACGGCGCTTTCTACGGGCCGAAAATCGATGGCCGGGTCACGGACAGCCTGGATCGCGAATGGCAGTGCTCCACCATCCAGTGCGACTTCACCCTGCCGGAGCGCTTTGATCTCGGCTATGTCGGCCAGGATGGCGAGCGGCACCGGCCGGTCATGGTGCACCGGGCCATTCTGGGCTCCCTCGAACGCTTTATCGGCATTCTGGTGGAACACTGCGCCGGCGCTTTCCCCACCTGGCTCGCGCCGGTTCAGGCCCGCGTGGTTACCGTAACGGACAAGCACGACGAATTCGCCCAAAAAGTGCGGGATATCCTGAAAGCAAAGGGCCTGCGCGTGGAAGCGGACCTGCGCAACGAAAAACTGGGCTACAAAGTTCGGGCCGCGCAGCTTGAAAAGATTCCCTATGTTCTGGTAGTAGGAGACAAAGAGCTTGAAGCGGGCGAAGTGAACGTGCGCCTGCGCGGCGGCGAAACCCTGGGCTCCATGGCCCTTGACCGGGTGGCCGATCGTATTCAGGCGGACTGTGACGAACCCTTTAAACAAGGAGGCATGAATTATCGCTTCTCCTAATGTACGTCCACGTCGTAACGAGCCGCAGGACACCGTGCGGCGCAACGATCAGATTCGCGCCCGCGAGGTAAGGCTCATCGGGGCCGAAAGCGAGCAGTTGGGCATTGTGGATCGCAACGAAGCGCTGCAAATGGCGCGAGACGCCGGTCTTGATCTGGTGGAAGTGGCGGCCGCGGCCGATCCCCCTGTCTGCCGCATCATGGACTATGGCCGCTTCAAGTATGAAGCCCAGAAGAAAAAGCAGGAAGCCAAAAAGCGCCAGACCGTCATCCAGATCAAGGAAATCAAGCTCCGCCCCAAAACAGACGAGCATGATTACCAGACCAAGGTGAACCACATCAGGCGCTTCATCGAAGACGGCGACCGCTGCAAGGTGACCATCTTCTTCCGTGGCCGGGAAATCGTCCACAAGGACCGGGGGCAGACCATGCTCGACCGGGTGGTGGAAGACACCAAGGATATCGCCAAAATGGAGCAGGAAGCCCGGGCCGAAGGCCGGACCCTGTTCATGATGCTGGCGCCGCTGCCGAAAAAATAGGCGGGGGAGCGCTCCGTCCGGGTAAACGCGTCCCTGGCGTGCCCGGCGACGGATGCGGAACTCCGGCGCAATCCGTTGGCGTCGGAATCCTGATTTATTGCTTGCGTCCAAAAAAAATTTAGCGCATTATGCCTTTCCTTTCACGGAGAGGCACCTTGCCTTTTGTAAAGCGCAAACGCGTGACCGATACTCAGGCCCCGCGCGGGGCCAAATCGGCCGCGCCTGTTGACGGAAGAAACCGCCCGGCTCCCCGGGCGGCATTTGCGGAGGAACGTCTCCGCCATACGGCATTGTTAAGGAGTAGACCATGCCCAAAATGAAAACCAAGCGCGCCGCGGCCAAGCGTTTCGACGTTACCGGCTCGGGCAAATTTCGCCGGCGCAAGCAGAACCTGCGCCACATTCTGACCAAGAAAAACGCCAAGCGCAAAATGCGTCTGGGACAAAGCGCCATTGTGGACAGCGCCAACGAGCGCGCGGTCCGGCGCATGCTCCCCTACGCCTAAGGAAAAGACTGATTTTTTCCGTTTGGACGTCGTTGCTCGCCCTTTTTCCGAAGGGGCGGGACGAAGAGTCCAGCCCCTTCGGAAAAAGGGCGAGCGCCTAGCCAAACGAAAAAACTCGGCCTTTCCCGTGCTCGGCTCTGTTGGAGAGAGAGCACTCTGTACGAAGGGAATAGCGCATTCCCAGGCAAATGCATCAGCGGTTCTTGTAAGGACCCGGAACAGTATATCCGCTTTGCCGGCATCCCTACGCCCCGTGAAGCGTGAACGTGGAGGTATCCATGCGTGTAAAGAGAGGGATGGCAGCCCACAGGCGCCACAAAAAATATCTTGATCTCGCCAAAGGTTTCCGCGGAGGCCGCAGCAAACTCTACCGCACCGCGCGCGAGGCCGTCGAACGGTCATTGGTCTACTCCTACCGCGACCGTAAGGTCCGCAAGCGCGAATTCCGCAAGCTCTGGATCCTGCGCATCAACGCCGCCGCCCGCGAAAACGGCCTGTCTTACAGCCGCCTCATGGACGGCCTGAAAAAAGCCGATATCGTCCTTGACCGCAAAGTGCTGGCCGATCTGGCCGTGCGCGCCAAGGAAGACTTCGCCAAGCTCGCCGAGCTCGCCAAGGCCAAGCTGGCGTAGGTTGTGCTGACGCCCTGGGGGGAAGGGGAAGGAAACTTTTGTAAAAGTGTCCTTCCCCTTCCCCCCAGACCCCCTATCCCCTTCCTTCAAAACTTTTTAGTTGGGATGCTTGAGGGAGTGGGGACTCAGAATGTTCCGCCCTCATTCAGCTCTCGAACAGCGGCTATATTCTCCTTCCGCCGAGAGCGCAGGGGTGGAACGACTTTCGCGCATCCGTGACGTCTCGTCAGGCCCGTATGGGGTTTCCAAAGGGGGTCACCCCCTTTGGCCGCCGGAGGCGTTCTTTGCTCACTCTTTCCCGTCACGCGGGGTACTGCTCATGAATCTTATCGCCGAACTGGAACGCCTGGAGCCGTCGCTGCAAAGCAGCCTGGCGCAGGCGTCTTCGTTATCGCAAGTGGAAGAATTGCAGATCGCCTTTCTGGGTCGCAAGGGCGCTTTGGCCCAGCTTATGAGCCGGCTGCCGGAACTGACCCCGGAAGAACGCCCCGCCTTTGGCAAGACCGCCAACGCGATCAAGGAACGCCTGAGCGAACTGCTGGAGGCGCGCAAAAACACCTTTCTGGCCGAGTCCGAGCAGGCGGAACTGGCCCGTTTCGATCCCACGCTTCCCGGCCGTTCCCCCTGGCAGGGCTCCCTGCATCCCATCACCCTGGTGATGGAGGAAATTTGCCGCGTTTTCACTTCCCTGGGCTTTGACACCATTTCCGGTCCGGAAGTGGAAACCGACTTCCACAACTTCGAGGCGCTGAACCTGCCCAAGGATCACCCGGCCCGCGACATGCAGGACACTCTCTACGTGTCCGACGGCATTGTCATGCGCACCCATACCTCGCCCATGCAGGTGCGTGCCATGCTGGACCGCAAAAAACCGCCGCTGGCCGTTATCGCGCCGGGCAGGGTCTACCGCCGTGATTCGGACATCACCCACACGCCCATGTTCCACCAGATCGAAGGTCTGCTTGTGGACAAGGGCGTTTCCCTCTCTCATTTGCGCGGCACTCTGACCATGTTTTTGCGCGAGCTGTTCGGCAAGGACGTGCAGGTGCGCTTCCGGCCCAGCTTTTTTCCCTTTACCGAGCCCAGCGTCGAGGTGGACATCTCCTGCATCCTGTGCAACGGCAAAGGGCACCGCGCCGGCAACGAGCCCTGCCGGGTCTGCAAGACCACCGGCTGGCTGGAAATTCTCGGCTCGGGCATGGTCGATCCGGCCGTGTTCAAGGCCGTGGGCTTTGACGAGGAATGCGCCGGCTTTGCCTTTGGCCTGGGCGTGGAACGCGTGGCCATGCTCAAATACGGCATAGGCGACTTGCGCATGTTCTTCGAGAACGACCTCCGCTTCCTGCGCCAGTTCGCGTAGCAGGGAGAAGACCAAGGTATTCCATGTCTCGGAGCTGCTACTTCATTCCGTACTATGGAGAAAACGCTCCTATCCGGTTTCAGCCCTCTACGGAAGACGGCAAGGGGGGCATGCGCGGCGGCTCCATTGGTTTTGTCAGCGGGGAAGGTGTGACCGGCGCCGATTGGCTGTGCGTGATCGATCGCCCTTTTGCCAATTTTTATACGGACGTGCCCAGAGAGCGCCGCATTCTGCTGATGACGGAACCGCCGGATATCCGGCACTATTCCCTGGAATACGCGGAACAATACGGCGTGCTGGTGGGGCCGTGTCCTCCCGAAGGGTATACGGGCAGGGCTCTGGTGCGTAATCCCGCCCTCGGCTGGTGGGTGGGTTCGGCTCCGGCATACGCGGAGCGGTTTCAACGGCTGGATGATTTCAAGGCGTTTCGTTGCGAGAAAACCAAGGCGGCTTCCCTTATCGTCAGCCTGAAGCGGCAATGCCCGGGACACCGCTTGCGCCTGACTTTTCTGGACGCGTTACGGGAACGGTTCGGCGACGAAATAGACTGCTTCGGCAGAGAGTTCAATCCCGTTCAGGACAAGCTTGAGGCCATAGAGCCGTATAAGTATCATATTGTGCTGGAAAACAGCGCGGTTGAGTATTACTGGACGGAAAAACTCGCTGACGCCTGGATTGGCTGGAGCCTGCCCCTCTATTTTGGCGATCCAGGCATCAGGGAGCGCATACCGGACCCGGCGGGCATTGAAATAATCGATATACGGGATGTCCCCTCCGCCTTGCGGCATATTGCCGAGGTATTGGGGCGGGATGATTACGCGGCCCGGCTGCCCGCCATCTCGCGATGCCGGGAATGGGCCATCCGGGAAAGCAGTCCGTATGAAGCCGTATGCCGGATAATGGAACGTGCTGATAACGCCGCGTGTTCCCTCCCCGCGTTGGCGGAACTCGAACCCGTGTACAGTCCGGAAGGCCTTGTCAGGCTCATGATAGACCGGGAAATGGAACGCATGATTTTAGAAAAGAGAACCAGAGGAATCGTCACGGACGCCGACATTACCCTGGAAATCGCCTGGGACGGCCTCAGCGACGATTTTTACGTCACCCGAATCTGACCACTATGCGGGCCGTCCGCCTGCTTCGCGCGGGCGGCTCATTATCCGGAGAACCCCTATGCTGCTCAGTCTTTCCTGGCTTCGGGAATTTGTTCCTTACGAGGGCGCGGCTGCCGAACTTGGGCGCATGCTCACCATGGTTGGCCTTGAAATGGACGGTTTGAGCCGTCCGTACGAGGCCTTGCGGCCCATTGTGGTGGGGCATGTGGTCGAGTGCGGCAAGCACCCGGAGGCGGACAAGCTGTCGGTTTGCCGGGTGGACGTGGGCGACGAGGTGCTGGACATTGTCTGCGGCGCGCCCAACGTGGCCAGGGGGCAGAAGGTGGCCGTGGTCAAGGTGGGCGTGACTCTGCCCACGGGCCTGACCGTGAAAAAGGCCAAACTGCGCGGCGCGCCCTCCAACGGCATGATCTGCTCCGAGTTTGAACTGGGCCTGTCCGAGGAGCACGACGGCATTTTGGTGCTGGACGAGAAGGCGTGCGTGGGCGCTTCCTTGCTGGACGCGCTCGGCCTGGACGACGAGGTGCTGGATATTTCGATCACGCCCAACCGGGGCGATTGTTTGTCCGTGCTGGGGCTGGCCAGGGAAGTGGCGGCCGTGACCGGCCTGCCGTTGACGATGCCGGAACTGAGGCTGGTGGAGTCCGGAAGCGACGTTTCCGGCGAAGTGACGCTGGAAGTGGCCGATCCGGAGCAGTGCTCCTTGTACCACGGCCGGGTTATTGAAGGCGCGGCCACGCGCCAAAGCCCGAACTGGCTGCGCTACCGGCTGAAATCCATTGGCGTGCGGGCCATTTCCAATCTGGTGGACGTGACCAACTACATTCTCATGGAACTGGGCCAGCCCTTGCACGCCTTTGACCTGGACGCGGTGCGCGGCGGCAGGATTATCGTGCGCGGCGCGGATCAGGGCGAAGTTTTCGTCACTCTGGACGGGCAGGAACGCAAGCTGCTGCCGTCCGACATCACCATCCGCGACGCCGAACGTACCATCGGCCTGGGCGGGGTCATGGGCGGGCTGAATTCCGAAATCACGGAAACAAGCAGCCGCGTTTTTCTGGAATGCGCCACCTTCAATCCCATTTACATCCGCAAGACCGCCCGCCGTTTGTCGCTGCACAGCGAGGCCGCCTACCGTTTCGAGCGCGGGGTGGATCAGGTGGGCGCTACCTATGCCCTGGATCGGGCCGCCTCCATGATGGCGGAACTGTCCGGCGGCGCGGTGCGCAAGGGCTTGCCCAAGGCCGAGCCCGCGCCCTGGAAGTCCCCCACGGTGCACCTGCGCCGCGGCCGGGCCGAGGCCCTGCTCGGCATCAGCCTGGAGCGGACTTTTTACGCCGACACGCTGGCCAAACTCGGCTGCCGGGTGCGGGACGCGGATTCCGGCCTGCGCACCGGCGAAATGCACAGCGCCGAGGAGTGGAATGTCGTTCCGCCGAGCTACCGCCGGGATCTGGTCCGCGAGGCGGATTTGATCGAGGAAGTGATCCGCATCTACGGCGTGGACCGCGTGCCGCCCACGCTGCCGGAGATCTCCCGGCCTCTGGAGCGGGCGGGCGAGCCGGAGCCCAGGCACGATTTTCTCGGCCGGGTCAAGCACTGGGGCCGGGGAGCGGGCCTGCACGAGGCGGTCAACTACAGCTTTGTCAGCCACAAGGAGCTGGACCATCTGGCCGGCTCGGTAAACGGGCGGGATGCCGGCGGGCGCATCGGCATCATGAACCCCCTGAGCGACGACATGAACGTGCTGCGCACGGATCTGGCCCCGGGCCTCTTGAATTCCCTGCGCAACAACCTGGCCCAGGGCGCCGGCTCGGTGCGGCTTTTTGAAGTGGCGTCCGCCTTTGCGGCTGATCCGGCTTCGGAAACCACGGCCCGCGAAGTGCCGCGCCTGGGCATTATCCTGCACGGGACCCGCCACGATCAATCCTGGCCTCACGAGGCCGGAGATTTGGATTATCTTGATCTCAAGGGCCTGGTCGAGCATTTGTTCGCCGCCTTTTCCCTGCCCGGCGGGAGCTTTTCCCTGGCCGAGGGCCAGGGCGCGCCGGCCTGGCTTTCCCCTTGCGTGCGCGTGGACGCGGACGGCGGCCCGGTCGGCTGGCTGGGCAAGGTCAAGCCCGAGGTGGCCGACCCGTATCACGCGAAAAAAGAGGTCTGGATGGCCGAACTGGATCTGGATCGGCTGTTCGCCCTGCATCAGGCGGCCAGGGTCCGCTTTGCCCCGCTGCCCACCTTCCCGCCCGTTCGCCGGGACATCACCTTTATCGCCGATTCCGGAGTATCGGCCGGGACCATCGTCAAGGCTATCGAGGATCTGCGCGCGCCGCTTTTGTCTTCCGTCAGCCTGATCGACTGCTTTGAGCCCGAGGGCCGGAACGAAAGGAACCTGACCTTCCGCCTGACCTTCCGCCATGCCGACAGGACGCTGAAAGACGCCGAGGCGGACAAACAGCGCGAAAGCATAGCCGCGGCCCTGCAAAAGACCCTGCCGGTCCGGGTGTGAGGTGGCGGCCATGATATCCGAGCACCAGAAGCGAATAGCCACGGGCCTGACGCTGTTGGGCTGTCTGGTCGCGGCCATTGCCTTGGGGGGATGGGCCGCGCGCCTGTTGGTACTGGCGGCCTCCAGCCTGGCTCTGTGGGAATTCCTGAGCATGTACTGGCCGGGCGGAATGTATCTGGGTAGAAAAGTTTTCGGACTGACCATGGGAGCCGCAATCGTGCTTTCCCAGATCCTTGGTCCGCACTGGACGGCCGTGGCGGTGGTGCTGGGATTTTCCGCCGTTTCCCTGGCCTTTTTGTTCGATTTCGGCCGGGGCAACGCCGAGGCCCGTTTCGGGCATTACGGCCCGCTGATTCACGGCCTGGTCTACATTCCCCTGGTGCTGCAACTGGTTCTGCTCCTTGCGCCCTCCGAACAGTGCATGGTCATGCTGGCGGCCGTGGCGGCCGACACGGGTGGCTATTATGCCGGCAAATACTTTGGCAACCGCAAGATATGGCCCCTGGTCAGCCCCAAAAAGACCTGGGCCGGCTTTTTCGGCGGCATTGCCCTGAGCGTGCTGGTGTGCGCGGTGCAAGGCTTTTTGGGCAAGACCATGGGCTGGTCGCTGCCGGCTTTGCCTGTATGGGCCTGGGCTTGTTTGGGCCTGGTTTTCTGCCTGTCGGCCCAGCTTGGGGACTTTTTTGAATCCGCCCTCAAGCGCAGTCTGAGCGTGAAGGATTCCAGCTCGCTTTTACCCGGCCACGGCGGCGTGCTTGATCGAATCGACAGCGTTCTTTTTGTCCTGCCCGTGTATTGTCTGACCCGGCTGCTGGCGATGGTGGCGTGATGCGGTACATTTCCCGCCTTCCGGACGAGCGCTGGCAGCGGGCCTTTCCGCGCACGCTTGCCATTCTGGGCAGCACCGGCTCCATCGGCCGTTCGGCCCTGGAAGTGGTCCGGCTGCAACCGGAGCGCTTTCGGGTGGCGGCCCTGGCCGGGGGCAGAAACATGCCCCTGCTGGCCAAACAGGCGGCCGAATTCCGTCCGGACTGCCTGGGCGTGCTGGAAGCGCCCTCAATTCCCCAACTGCGCGAACTGTTGCCCGCTGGCTACGCCCCGACCATTGTGGCCGGGCAGGAAGGCTTTGAGACCATTGCCGCGCTGCCCGGCGTTTCCACCGTGCTTTCGGCCCAGGTGGGCGCGGCCGGCCTGCGGGCCACCTTTGCCGCGGCCAGGTCTGGCAAGGTCATCGCCCTGGCCAACAAGGAATCGCTGGTGCTGGCGGGCCGGCTTATTCGCGCCTGCTGCGAAAAAAGCGGGGCCAGCATCCTGCCGGTGGATTCCGAGCACAACGCCATTTTTCAGTGTCTGGCCGAACGCCTGCTCAAAAATGCCCCGGCGCGGGCGGGAGTTTCCGTTTCGCCCTCCGGCCCGGATTCCGGGCTGCGCCGCCTGATCCTGACCGCTTCGGGGGGCCCTTTTTACGGCCGCAGCCGGGAAGAACTGGCCGGCGTGACCTCGGCCCAGGCCCTGGCCCATCCCAACTGGACCATGGGGGCCAAAATTACCGTCGATTCGGCCACGCTCATGAACAAGGGTCTGGAACTCATGGAGGCCCATCACCTTTACGGCCTGCCCATGTCCGGCCTGGACGTGGTCGTGCACCGGGAATCGATCATCCATTCCCTGGTGGAATTCGCCGACGGCTCGCATCTGGCCCAGCTTTCCCTGCCGGACATGCGCACCCCCATAGCCCATTGCCTGGGCTGGCCGGAGCGCATCCAGGCCGGCGTGCCCCGTCTGGATTTGCCCGCTCTCGCTTCCATGACCTTTGCCCGGCCGGACGAGAAAACTTTTTCCTGCCTCGCCCTGGCCCGCCAGGCGCAGGAGCGGGGATGCGGCAGCCCGGTGGTGCTGAACGCGGCCAACGAAGAAGCCGTGGCCGCCTTTCTGGAAGACCGCCTCGGTTTTCTCGGCATAGCCGACATTGTGGGCCGGGCACTTGCCGAATATGATTCCGGGATGTATTCTGATCACAATGCCTCCCGCGAGCCCGCAAACGTGGACGAGGTTCTCGCCCTGGACGCCGAAGCCCGGCGCCGGACGCGCGAACTGATGCGCCGGGCGTGATGGAGGGTGGAGAAACACTTGTCATGATCGGAACCATAGCTGTTATTCTTGTCTTTGGCGGACTGATTTTTTTCCATGAACTGGGGCACTTTCTTGTGGCCCGTTCTTTCGGCATGGGCGTAAAGACTTTTTCCCTCGGCTTCGGGCCAACCGTATTCTCGTTTAAGCGGAGAAAGACCAGATACCAGGTGGCGGCCGTTCCTCTGGGCGGTTTTGTCTCGCTGGTGGGTGAGACTGCGGACGCGGAGATTCCCGAAGAATTCACGCCGGAAGAAAGTTTCAGTCTGCGACCGGCCTGGCAGCGTTTTCTGGTCATCGCGGCCGGTTCGAGCTTTAACCTGCTGCTGGCCTGGTTTATCTGCTGGGGTCTGGTGTGGGTGAACGGCCGCACCGAGATGACCCCGGTGGTGGGGGAAATTCTGGAAGGCAGCGCCGCTTCTTCCTCTCCCATGCAGGTGGGCGACCGGATAGTAAGCCTGAACGGCAAGACAATCCGCGTCTGGACGGAAATGCCGCCCATTGTGCAGGAAAACCAGGGCAAGCCCATGGTTGTGGTCATCAGCCGGCCTGATGACAGCACCCTGACCTTCAGCATTGAGCCCAGGCTGATCAAGCAGACGCTGCCGAACGGCGAGGAAATCGAAAACTGGGGCATGGGCATACGGCAGTCACGCCATGTTTACGGCTTCTTCCAATCGGCCCGGGAAGGTCTGGCCGAAGCCAGAGACATGGTGACCTTTACCTGGAACGCCCTGGCGGATCTGGTCAGCCGCAAGGTTTCCTTCGACAACGTGGGCGGTCCCATCCTGATCGCCCAGGTCATATACAAGCAGGCGGACCACGGTCTGATCAGCGTGTTCATGATTGCCGCCCTGATCAGCGTGAACCTGGGTCTGCTCAATCTTTTGCCCATTCCGGTGCTGGACGGCGGCCATCTGGTGTTCCTGCTGGTGGAAATGATCATCAGGCGACCGGTGCCGCCGGCCGTGCAGGAAAAGGCAGCCATTGTCGGCCTGTTCGCGCTGATCAGTCTTATGATTGCCGCCACGCTCAACGATGTGATACGCTTTTTCAATTGACCCGGCATGTATGTTGAAACCGTCACCCGCGTCCATGCCGTCCTTCGGGGACGGGCCCAAGGTTCAAAAAGCCGGTCACTGCCTGTGCCTGAACGCGGCCGAGGGGCTGCTGCAACTGGTCATAGCCCGGCGGGAAAGCGCCGGGCCGTCGGCGTTTACCCTGCTGTGCGCGGAATCCTGGCACGCGCCCTCGCAGGGCGCGGAACTGCTGACTCCGGCCCTGGCCGATGCCCTGGCCCGCCTGAAGCTCGCGCCCGGGGATATTGATCGTATCGCCTGCGTGCGCGGTCCGGGCAGTTTTACCGGCGTGCGCCTGGTGCTGGCCACAGCGGCCGGTCTGGTCAGAGCTACGGGCGCGGAGCAGGCGGGCATGGGCTACCTGTCCCTGCTGGCCTTAAGCGCGGCCCGTCGCCTGGGGCCGCTTTGGGAAGCGGGAGAGGGCGGCCTGAAACACCCGGCCGGGCAGGGGGAACACGTGTTGTGGGTGCTTACCCACGCCCGCAAACAACTGATCCACATGCGGGGCTTCGCCTTTTTCGCCGCCGGGAAGGCGTCCGACGCCGCGCCCGCCCCGCTCACGGATATCCACGTCTGTTCGCCGCTTGAAGCGGCCTTGTTCATCCAGTCCTACCGGGAGCAAAGCGAAAAAGACGGCAGTGCTTCTATCCGGCCCCTTGTGCTGGGCAGCGGGTTGCGCCGCAATTATCCGGCCGTTGCCGCCGGGTTTGCCGCCGGTAAAGGTTTTTCTGAAAATGGTCCGGCCAGCGGGGGAGCCCCGGAAAACGATCCGGCCGGCGGGGCGCGCGCTCCCCTGTTTCTGCCTCCGGATTTTGATCTGCCCCTGCCCGAGGCCATGCTGGAGCTTGCCGGGCAACTCGCCTATTCCCGCAAAGACATCGAACCGCTTTACGTTCGCCCCCCCGATGCCGAGGAAAACCTGGAGCGCATCGCCCTTTCCCTGGGGCTTGACCCGGAGCGGGCGCGCGACAAGCTGGCCGCGCTCACGCGGCCGTTGTCCTGACTTCCCGTTTCGGCCGGCTTGACGCGGCCGCCCGTTCGTTTTACACGACACCCACAGGATGACAGTTCGAAACCCCAACAGGACAGGGTTCAATGGAAAATTCCCGCTAAAAACCTGGTTGACAGTGTTTTTGCCGCGACCTTCGCAGCGCTCGCGCCGCTTGCGGATGTCCGGACTTGCGGGAATTTCGCTTTGCCTGATCCTGTTTCGGCGTTGATCGTCCGCGCGGCGTAATCGCGCATTGCAGGAGACCGCGGAAAGGAAATTTCCGGCGGTCTTTTTTGTTGCGCGCCGTGGAGAAATCCACGCCGGAGGTTTGCGCCATGGCCTTGATCAGTATTGCCAATCTCAGCTTCGCCCATAACGGCGGACAAATGATTTTCAACAACGTTTCCCTGCAACTCGACACCAACTGGAAGCTCGGCCTCACAGGCCGCAACGGGCGCGGAAAAACCACCTTCCTCAAGTTGTTGCTGGGCGAATACGCTCACAGCGGCGGCATCCACGCTCCGGCCCGCATGGAGTATTTCCCCTTTGCCGTGGAAGACCCATCGCTGACGGCGCGGGAGGTGGCCCGGCGCGCGTGCGGGAATAACGGCCCGGAAGAGTGGCGCCTGGAGCGGGAAGTGTCGCTGCTGGAACTTTTGCCGGAAGCGCTGGAACGCCCGTTCAATACCTTAAGCGGAGGCGAAGGCACGAAACTTCTGCTGGCGGCCCTGTTTTTGCGCGAGGGTAATTTTCCGCTTATTGACGAGCCCACGAACCATCTCGATTTGCGGGCCCGGCAGGCGGTGGGGCGGTACTTGCGGGCCAAGAAGGGATTTATTCTGGTTTCCCACGATCGGAGCCTGCTGGACAGTTGCGTTGACCACGTGTTGTCCATCAACAAGGCGGATATCGAACTGCAACGGGGCAACTTTTCCTCCTGGCAGGAAAACCGCGCCCGGCAGGACAACTATGAGCGGGAGGAGCACAGTCGCCTGAAAAAGGAGGTCGCGCGTCTGGAGGAAAGCGCGAGCCGAAGCGCCGACTGGTCCGGGCGGGCCGAAAAGGGCAAATACGGCCAGGGGCCGGTGGATCGTGGTTTTATCGGGCACAAGGCCGCGAAAATGATGCAGCGGGCCAAGTCCGTGGAAGCCAGGCGCCGCAGGGCCGTGGAGAAAGCCTCGCAACTGCTGGGCAACCAGGAGAATCAGGGGCCGCTGTCCATGCGTCCTCTGTCGTTTCACAGCGGGCGGCTTGCGGAATTGCGCGGCGTATCCGTGCGTTATGGCGACAATACCGTGGTGCGGGATATTTCCTTCAGCGTCATGGCCGGGGATCGCATTGCCCTGCAAGGTGGCAACGGCAGCGGCAAATCCAGCCTGCTGAAACTGCTGGCCGGACGGCCGGTTTCGTTTGCGGGCGAGGCGCATCTACCCGGAAGTCTGCGTGTTTCCTATGTTCCGCAAGACAGTTCGTTTGTGCAGGGAACGCTGAAAAGCTTCGTCCGCGAACAGGGCATTGAGGAAAGCCTTTTCCGGGCGGTGCTGCACCGCTTCGGTTTTGAGCGCCGCCAGTTTGACACGGACATGGCCGACTTCAGCGCCGGGCAGAAAAAAAAGGCCCTGCTGGCCGCCAGCCTCTGCCAGGAGGCCCACCTGTATATCTGGGACGAGCCGCTGAACTACATTGACGTGATTTCACGCATGCAAATCGAGCAACTGATCCTGGAACACCGGCCCAGCCTGGTGCTGGTGGAACACGACCAGACCTTTTTGCAGCGCGTGGCCACGACGAGTATCGATCTGGAACAGGCGTGAGGGAGCAGAGGCGGATCGGGGCGGCATAGGGCAGGGCGGCGATGGGCGTGGTGCCGGGGTTGGCCCTGGTGGTGAGCGCAATGCCCGGGGCCATGATAAAGATGCTGATGAAGAACAGCAGACAGCGCAGGGCGTAGCGGTTGCGTGTCTGGGGCATTGCTATTGCGTTTCGATTTCGGATGCCGTTGACGGCCGGGCGTATGCCCCGCCAAAAAGAACGCGCCATCTCTTCGCATGCGAGATGAATAAAGCTCTATGATTTCACATTGTTGTCAGCGCGCGGGCGCTATGGACCCTCCCGGAAAAAGTATGTAAAAAACTGTATCCATGTCCGAAAACAGCGAGCGAATGCGAGAAAAAGAGTTACTATGGGGCAAAAGGAGGCGGGCCATGGTGAGCGCAGACAGCCGCGCATGGTATGCGGCGTTCAAAGCGAAAGACGCCCGGTTTGACGGCCGTTTTTTCGTCGGGGTTTCGTCCACCGGCATTTACTGCCGTCCCGTATGCCCGGCAAAATTGCCGAAAGAGGAAAACTGCGCGTTTTACGAGTCCGCCGCGGCCGCCGAGCAGGCCGGCTACCGGCCGTGCCTTATGTGCAGGCCCGAACTCGCGCCCGGCGCAGCGCCTATTGACGCGACCTTTGCCCTGGCCCGCAAGGCGGCGAGGCTGCTCGAGGAAAACTGCGGCAGCGGGCAGAACATGGAGGCATATGTCCACCGGCTGGGGTGTTCGGACCGCCATCTGCGCAGGGCCTTTGCGGCGGCGTTCAAGGTTTCGCCCGTTCAGTACCTGCAGACGTGCAGATTGCTGCTGGCCAAAAATCTGCTGACGGATACGGACCTTTCGGTGACAGAGGTGGCCATGGCGGCCGGTTTCGGCAGCTTGCGGCGCTTCAACGACCTGTTCAGGACGCAGTACCGCCTGTCGCCCACCGCCCTGCGCAAGCAGGCCGCGGACACGAAAAGGGGCGACGGCGACGTTACCGTGATGCTGGGGTATCGCCCGCCGTACCAATGGCGGCAAATACTCGACTTTTTTGCCGGGCGGGCCATTCCCGGAGTGGAACTGGTCAGCGATGACGGCTACATGCGGACCGTCCAATACGCGACCGGAGAGCAAAAGCGCGTTTACGGATGGATGCGGGTGGGGCATCGCCCCCAAAAAAACGCGTTGACCGTGACCGTCAGTTCGGCCTTGTTGCCCGCGTTGCCCCATGTGCTCGCCCGGGTGCGCAATGTGTTCGACCTGCATTGCTATCCGGACGCGGTTTACGAAAGCTTGTCGGCGATGAACGCCATACGCCCCGGCCTGTGCGTGCCGGGAACGCGGCTTCCCGGTTGCTTCGAGCCGTTTGAAATGGCCGTGCGGGCGGTGCTGGGCCAGCAGATAACCGTGAAAGCGGCGGGCACTCTGGCCGGAAGGCTGGCGCAAACTTACGGAACGCCCGTTGAAACAGGCGTGGAAGGCCTGGCGCACGCCTTCCCGTCCGCTCACGACATCGCAGCCCTGAGCGGCGACATCGCGGATCTCCTCGGTCCTCTGGGCATCACGCGCGTCCGGGCGCATACCATTCTGGGGCTGGCGCGGAAAATGGCGGATGGCGAGCTTGATTTTACGCTCTACGCGCAGCCGGAAGCGGAAATCAAAAAGCTGCTGTCCATTCCTGGCATCGGGGCCTGGACGGCCCAGTACATCGCGATGCGGGCCTTGGGCTGGCCCGACGCGTTTCCGCATACTGATTACGGCGTCAAAAAGGCTCTTGCGCCGTTATCCGAGAAGGAAATCCTGGAAATGGCGGAAAGCTGGCGCCCGTGGCGCGGCTACGCGACGATCAATTTATGGAATTCTTTATAGGCCAGGGAGGCCGCCATGTTGTATTCCACCGGTTATGCGTCCCCTCTTGGGGCAATCACTTTGGCCAGCGACGGTGATAATATCGTCGGCCTCTGGCTCGACGGACAAAAGTATTTTGCGGCAACAGTAAAGGGCGTCGTTGCGGAAAAGCCGGATCTGCCGGTTTTTGCCAGGGCGAAAAAGTGGCTGGACGCGTATTTTGCCGGCAAAAAACCGGCGATTTCGGAATTGCCGCTGGCGCCCGGCGGCGGCGGGGAGTTCAGGAAAGCCGTTTGGGACATCCTGTGCGAAATTCCCTACGGCCAATGCACGACCTACGGGGAAATCGCCAAAACAATGGCCGCCCGGATGAACAAAAAGAGCATGTCCAGCCAGGCGGTCGGCGGCGCGGTGGGGCACAACCCCATTTCCATCATCATTCCGTGCCACAGGGTTGTCGGTTCAAACGGCAGTCTGACCGGCTACGCCGGGGGCATCGGCAAGAAGGTAACGCTGCTTGAGCACGAAGGGATTGATACGTCCAGTTTCTTCACCCCCGGCAAAGGCACGGCTCTGTAAGCAAAGGCACGCCCCTTGTCCGGTGCTGAACCGCACGAAGCGAAATAAGAAAAGAGGATCGCATTGCTATTTGTGCTGGTTGAAGTGACGGTGAAAAAAGAGCGCATGAACGACTATATTGCACTGGCAGCAGGCCTGAAGACGGTTCGCCAGCCTCGTAAACGAGGGCAAGCTGCCCAATTTGTCGGTCTGGGAAAACGAGCAGGCGGTCGACGCGTGGCGCAACACCGTGAATCACCGCATGAGCCAACGCCAGGGCCGCGATTCTCTGTTTGAAAGCTACACGATCACGGTCGCGTCGCGGCTTCGGTCGTATACCGATGCGGACAGGACGGAAGCGCCTGAGGATTCGAAGTAACTGCCTTTGAGCAATGATGGTGATAGGTAATCGAACCGGACCATGATAAGGCTTGGTTCACTCTCTGTATGGCCTTTATCGCACACCGAAACAATCGTATACCAGAAATTGCAATATTTGATGTTTGCAGCGGGTTGCTTATTCAGTATAAAATTGAATATTCGCGTAATCGATTGCCACGCGGTGCATTTCAACGTCCGGCACTCCTTATTTTTGTTTTTCAGCTATACTTTTTTTAGAGGTGCCTCAGATGCCCGATCCCATTATGCTCAACATTACCATGCCGGTGTTCAACCGTTTTGAACTGACGCAAATGTCTTTGTTGGCGCTGAGAAAGTGCTCGAGGAAGATTCCCTTCGCAATTACCGTAGTCGATAATGGGAGTGACGAAAGCCTCGTCAAGAGACTGATTGAATTCAAAGAAATGGGGATCATCGATACTCTTTTTCTTCTGGAAAAGAATATGGGAATTCCATGCGCTGCCAATATAGGCTGGAGAATGACCGACGCTCCGTATTATATGAAAATTGACAATGATATCGTCATAAAAGATAAAGATTTTTTTGCCAAGGTCTTCCATCTCTGGTCACACGGAGATCCGTTTTCCACTCTGGGGCATGCGCCGCAAGAATCGCTCCTTCGTAATCCCGGCGCCATACACACAACCGGGGGCGTGCTTGGCGTTTGCGTGAATACCCTTGCTGGCGGTGCTATATTCATCCCAAAGCCGGTATCTGATATTCTCGGTCACTGGAGTGAGGACTACGGATGGTTTGGAGAGGACGCGGATTACGGCCTCAGAATGAGTTTTATGGGATTCAAGCAGTACTACTATTCGGCGGAATCTTTGTTTGTAAATCTCGGCGATGATTTGGAAGCAACCTACACAGCAAAGAATATCGACAAACTTGCGCAAAAAAGGCTGGCCGTTGAAGATGAAGCAGGCGGGTATGGCCTGTTTATCATTAATCAATCCCTGTATAACCTTTGTATTCGAACCTGGAAGCCGGTCAGTCGATATATAATTACCGACATATCGTCAGCGTATAAAGTACGCCTTGAGGAAAACCCGGAGTTTTCACAGTATAAGGAGCTTCTCGATCTTTGCGCGGTAAAGATTAACGAACGGGTGAAGAAGTTGCGGCTGCCCAACCCCGACCATATTTTTACTCCCGAGTTTGTCCATGAACTGAAATCGATTATGGAATCAGGGGGGTATGGTTGCGGTGAGCTTGTTAAACAGGCAGCCGGATCGCAGGCGCAATGACGTCCGGCGTTCCGATGCCAGCGCCCTGCCGCAGTGCTTTCTTGGATGGATAGAACCGGCATGGTGCTCATGGGCCGAAGGTTCAAATCCGTTCATCCTTGCAGAGCATTTCAATTTTGAAATTATTCACTTGAATCTGCTTGGAAAAATGGGGTTTCCAAAGGGGTTCAACCCCTTTGGCCGCCGGAGGCACTACTACTCTTGGACAATTTCAAAATTGATTTGCTCTAGCCAAACGAAAAAACTCGATGTTTCGCAGATTGCGCTGCAACGCGCGGCCGGAAAAAAGACGCAAAGAGGGAAGTCTTTATGCTTTCACTTGCCGGTAATTGCGCTTCAAAATGAATTTGCTCCGGGAGAATACGCCACGGAGAACGGTAAGGACTGCTGCGCGGCTTCCAGAAACTCACGCACCTCTTTTTCCTGATGCGGCGAAAAGCGCAGGAGCAGAACGGCCCGCCAGCGGTCGACCACGGTCATGATGCCCAGGTTGTCCCGGGATTCCAGAAAAAAACGAAAAAGGTGCACTTTCGAGGAATCGATAGCGATATACAGGCGGGCGGAGCGCGATGGCGCGGCATACGTCCGGCCCTTTCGTCCGCGTCGGTCTTTGCCGCGTTTTTTTGCCGGCGCGAGAAACAGCGGATCTGTGAAATCAATGGCCATTCCATCTCCGAAAGACGAAGGCGAGCACGCGGTTTCGCGTTCCCGCCCGTTCATTTCTTGAACCGGCAGGTGATGCTGGTGCCCTGGGTGCCGCTCTCAAGGGCAATTTTGCCGCCGTGGTGCTCGACAATATGTTTGACGATAGCGAGCCCGAGGCCCGTGCCTCCGGTGCGCTGCGAGCGGGCCTGGTCCACGCGGTAAAAGCGCTCGAACACCCGGCTCCGGTGCTCCTCGTCAATGCCTATGCCCGTGTCCGTCACGGAAACGGCAATCTCATGGTCAAGCTCTCCAAGCGACACCGTCACCGTGCCGCCGTCAACGTTGTACTTGATGGCGTTGTCCACAAGGTTGCAGAGCAGTTCGTCGATCATGCGCTCGTTGCCGATCATGTCCGGCCGGTCGCCCTGAAGCTCAAGCGCGATGCGCCGCTCGTCGGCCTTTGCGCGCAGGCTCACCAGCACGGACTGGGCCAGTTCCCGCAGGTCGAACGAGGCGAAATCCCGCTGGACGCTGCCCTCGTCAAATTCCGACAGCCGTATGATGTCGTTGATGATATTGATAAGCCGCCGCACCTGCCCGGAAATTTTTCCGGCAAAATCCCGGATGTCGTCCTGTTGCACAAGACCGTTGGCGATCATTTCCGACAAGGCGGAAATGGCCGTGAGCGGTGTTTTCAGCTCGTGCGACACGTTGGCGGAAAACTCCCGGCGCAGATCTTCGGTCTTGCGCTTTTCCGTTCTGTCCAGCAGCAGGACCACCGCGCCGCTGACCTCCCCGCAACTCTGAACGGGGTGCATATACACGGCGTATACTTTGCCGTCCTTTTCCAGATCCATTTCGGCATTGCCGCCGGCCAGGCATTTGCGCACGGCATTGAGAAAGTCCTTGTTCCGGCAAAGGTACAGGACTTCCTTGCCCTCCACATCGCGCACGCCGAAGATGCCCAGGGCGCTTGCGTTGAGGGAACGCACCCGGCCGCTTTTATCCACAAGCACCAGGCCTTCCTTCATGCTTTCCGTAATCGCCCTGGTCATGTTGGCCTGATCTTCCAGATCCGCGCATTGCCCGACGATCGCCTCTTTCTGCGTTTCTATTTTTCTGACAAAGGGCAGAAGCTCGTCATAGGCGTGCTGGTAGGCATCGCTGCCCGCAGCCTCCACGTCCAGGGCGCCGATGGGGGCGATTATCTTGTCCGTGAGCCTTTTGGCGGCCCAGAAGGCCACTGCCAGCACAAGGGCCACGCACAGGATCATCATGGGCACAAGCCCTGTCAGCACGGCGGACAGGCTCTGCGTGGTCAAAGCCAGTCTGAGGACTTTGTCGCCGGCTATCTTGATGGCGTAATAATAGGTTTTTTCAGACAGGGTGTCGGAATGGCGCTCGCTTTCGCCATAGCCCTTTTCCAGGGCCTCGATCACCTCGGGCCGGTTTTTATGGTTATCCAGGGTGCGCTGGCCGGCGAAGTTGTCAAAGGTGACTTCGCCGTTTTCCTCGATCAGGGTGACGCGCAGGTTCTCGACGCCGTGCCGGACCTGCGCCCCGAACTTGTGATACAAGCCCACGCCCCAGAACAGGATCGGCAGCGTCACGGACAGCAGAATGATGACGCTCATGAAGCGGAAAATACGCTTTCTCAAGGCCCGTTACTCCCCAATCTTGTATCCGACGTTGCGGATGGTCTTGATGTGCTCGCCCGCCGGCCCCAGCTTTCGCCGAAGCGTCTTGATATGCATGTCCAGAGTGCGGCTTTCGCCTTCGAAATCATAGCCCCAGACGCTTTCCAGAATACCGTCGCGGCTTAACGCCATTTCCGCGTTGGCCAGAATATGGCGCAGCAGCTCGTATTCCTTGAAGGTCAGCGCCACTTTTTCGCCGTCCACGCGCACCAGACGGCGTTCGTCGTCCAGGGCGACGTTTTTGTAGCTGAAGGTCTTTTCCCGCCGCTCAGCCGCCCCGCTACGGCGCAGCACGGCATTGATGCGCGAAATGAGCTCCAGCACGCCAAAGGGCTTGGGCAGATAGTCGTCGGCCCCCAGATCCAGGCCTTTCACCTTGTCGTATTCGCTGCCTTTGGCCGTAAGCATGATCACGGGCAGGTGCTTTGTCCGGCTGCCGTTCCTGATCTTTTTGAGCAGGGCCAGGCCGTCTTCGCGCGGCAGCATGACATCCAACAGCACCAGACCCGGCATGACGCCCTTGTCCAGTTCGGCGAAAAAGGCGGCCCCGTCCTCAAAGCCGACGGCGGAAAAGCCCTTGGCTTTCAGGGCATAGAGCACAAGATCCCGGATGCTGTCGTCGTCCTCAACGATCCATATTGCCTGCATTGCGTTCATTCTCCGTGCAAAGACGCGGGTCCTGGAGGCCGGTAATGGAGTAAACGACCCATTTGGCGATGCTGGCCGCATGGTCGCCTATGCGTTCGAAATACTTGGCCACCATGTACAGGTCCATGGCCTGACTGCCGTTGGCGCTGTCCTGGTGGATCAGGTCGATAAGGTCGTACTTGATGGCCGTGAACAGGTTGTCCACCATATCGTCGTAGTTGATGACCGATTTTGCCAGGGCCAGATCCTTTTTCACAAAGGCGTCCACGCTCTGCGTCACCATGCGTATGGTGGCCGCGGCCATTTGCGGGATATGCTCCAGCTTTTTGATGTACGGCGTGCCGGCCATGGCAATGGTCAGTTCGGCAATGTCCTCGGCGTGATCGCCGATGCGCTCCATGTCTGAACTCATCTTCATGGCCGAGGAAACGAGCCGCAGATCCCTGGCCACGGGCTGCTGCTGCAACAGCAGCTTCATGCACAGGGAATCGATGTCCCGTTCCATCTGGTCAATGTCGCAATCCAGGGTGATGGTCTTCCGGGCCAGCTCAATATCCTGGTTTTGCAGGGCTTCGACCGATGTGGCAATGGATGCCTCGATCAGCCCCCCCATCTCTATCAGCATGGCGTTGAGCCGCGCCAGTTGCTCCTCAAATTTGGCCCGCATCATCATCCGAACCTCCCTGTGATGTAATCTTCGCAGCGCTTGTCTCTGGGCATGGAAAAGACCTGTTCCGTATCGCCGTATTCCACCAGTTCCCCCAGAAGGAAAAAGGCGGTTTTGTCCGATATGCGCGTGGCCTGCTGCATGTTGTGGGTAACAATGACCACCGTGTATTCCTTTCGCAGCTCCACCACCAGGTCTTCTATTTTGGCCGTGGAAATGGGGTCCAGGGCAGAGGTCGGCTCGTCCATGAGCAGCACGTCCGGGGCCACGGCCAGGGCCCTGGCGATGCACAGGCGTTGTTGCTGGCCGCCGGAAAGGCCCAGGGCGCTTTTTTTCAGGCGGTCCTTTACTTCATCCCATATGGCGGCGTCACGCAAGGCTTTTTCCACGATTCCGTCCAGAAGGTACCTGCCCTTGACCCCGTGCGTGCGCGGCCCAAAGGCGATATTGTCGTACACGCTCATGGGAAAGGGGTTGGGTTTCTGGAAAACCATGCCCAGGCGCTTGCGCAGGGCGTTGACGTCCGCATCCTGGTAAATGTCTTTTCCGTCCAGCAGGATGGTGCCCGTGATCCGGCAGCCTTCAACCAGGTCGTTCATGCGGTTCAGGGTCTTGAGCAGGGTGGACTTGCCGCAGCCGGACGGTCCGATAAAAGCGGTGACTTCGTGCGCCTCGATATCCATGGAGACGTTCTTGAGCGCCTTGAAGTCGTTGTACCATAACTCGACATCGCGTATTTCGAACTTCGGCATGAGGTCAAACCCTCACAATGCGTTTCGCCGCAATCGCGGACAAGGTGTTGATGCCGATTACCACCACCAGCAGCACAACCGCCGTGGCATAGGCCTGGTTGGTATACAAACCCTCGCTGGACAGGGCGTACATGTGCACGGCCAAAGTCCGGCCGGAGGCCAGCACGTTTTCCGGTATCTTGGCCACAGTGCCGGAGGTGTAAATAAGGGCCGCCGTCTCGCCCACAATCCGGCCTATGCCGAGAATGACGCCGGCCAGAATGCCGGGCGCGGCCGAGGGCAGCACAATCCGGAACACGGTGCGCAGCCGCCCGGCCCCCAGGCCGTAGGACGCTTCCCGGTAGGTATCCGGAACGGATTTGAGGCTTTCCTCCGTGGTGCGCATGACCAGGGGCAGGATCATGATGGCCAGCGTAAAGCCGCCGGCCAGCAGGGAAAAGCCCCAGCCCAGCCAGGTGACGAAAAACAGCAGCCCGAACAGCCCGTATACAATGGACGGTATGCCGGACAAGGTTTCGGCCATCACCCGCACCAGCTTGACGAAGCGGTTGCCGCGCGAGGCGTATTCCACGGTGTAGATGGCCGTGAACATGCCCAGCGGCACGGCCACGGCCAGGGAGAGCGCCACCATCATGATCGTGGTGATCAGGGCCGGCAGCAGCGACACGTTCTCGGTGGTGTATTGCACGGCGAACAGCGAAGGCGTCACATAGGGAACTCCCTTGACCAGAATGTAGCCGATCAGAAAGAGCATCACAAAAATGGTGAAACCCGCGGCCAGCCACACGGATGCGGCCAGAACCCTGTCCTTGAATTTTCTTTTCATTGCGCCTTTTTCCCCATCGAAAGAAACAGCAGGTTGATGAGCAGAATAAAGGCGAAAAGCACCACGCCCGTGGCAATGAGCGCCTCCCGGTGCAGTTCGGCCGCGTACCCCATTTCGATCACGATATTGGCCGTGAGCGTGCGCACGCCCTTCAGAATGCCGTCCGGCACCCGCGCCTGGTTGCCGGCCACCATGATCACGGCCATGGTCTCGCCAATGGCCCGGCCTATGCCCAGCACCACCGAGGCCATGATGCCCGACCTGGCCGCCGGCAGGATAACGGCGAAAATGGCCCGCTCGTGGCTCGCGCCCAAGGCCACGGCCCCGTCGTACAATTCCCCCGGCACGGCACGGATGGCGGTTTCGCTGATGCTGATGATCGTGGGCAGAATCATGATGCCCAGCAGCAAGGAAGCGGTAAGAATGCTGCTGCCGTTGCCGCCGAACAGCTCCCGCACCAGGGGCACCAGCACCACCACGCCGAAAAATCCGTACACCACCGACGGAATGCCCGCCAGCAGCCCCACCGTTGGCTCAAGCACCCGGTACAGCGGCCTGGGGCAGACCCTGGCCAGAAACACGGCCGTAAGAATGCCAACCGGCACCCCGACCGCGATGGCCCCGGCCGTAATATACAGGCTGCCCAGAATCATGGGGAAAATGCCGAACAGCGGCGGCACGTCGCTCGGCGACCACTCGCGGCCCAGCAAAAAGTTGGCCCAGCCTATCTCGTTGATGGCCGGTATGCCGTTGGCGAACAGGAAATAGCAGATCAACGCCACCGACACCACCGACATCAAGGCCGACAGCATGAACACGTATTTCATGAAAATCGCTTGGAACCGTTGCATGGAGAGCCGCCTGTGGCTACGGAGGGAAGGGGAAAAAACCTTTTGCGGAAAGGGGGAAGCTCCCACGGTTCTTTGCCCTTCACCCCACGGAATTCACTTTTGCTTTATTTGCCCACCTGACTCCAGGTCCTGCTGGAGCCGGTGAAAATGGCCTTCACCTGCTCGCCGCTCAAGTTGGTCAGGGGGTTCTTGTTGTTCACGATCACCGCTATGCCGTCGTGGGCGATGGCAAGGGCCGTCAGCTTGGCCTTTTCGCTGTCCTTGAGTTCCCGGCTGGACATGCCGATATCGCAGGTGCCGTTCATGGCCCCGGTCATGCCGGCGGTTGAGTCGCTCATCTGCACTTCAACGACCGCGCCGGGGTTTTTGGCCACATAGGCTTCCTTCAGCTTTTCCATAATCGGGCTGACGGACGAAGAGCCGGCCACCGTGATCTTGCCGCTCATCTGGCCGCTCATCTGGCCGCTCGCCTGGCCGCTCGTCTGGCCGCCGGCATAAGGCGCGGCGTCTTCCTTGACCGCGATGTAGCTCTTGCCCACAACAGCCTGCCCGTCCCTGGACAGAATGAAGGAAATGAAGTCCTTGGCCAGGCCCGTGGGCTCGCCTTTGGTGGCGATGTTGAAGGGTCGCGAAATTTTGTAGCTGCCGTTTTTGACGTTTTCCGCCGACGCCTTCACGCCGTCAATGTCCAGGGCCTTGATGGAACTGTTCATGGAACCCAGGGAGATGTAGCCGATGGCGTAGGGGTCGTTGGCGATATTGACCATCATGACGTCGGTCTTGTTGGCGATGACCGCTTCTTTGGTGGTCATGTCCTTTTTGCCGCCCTCGGGCGTTTTGACCTCGATCTTGAACAGTTCCACGAACGCGCCGCGCGTGCCGCTGCCGTCCTCGCGCGAGACCACGGAAATATCGTTGCTTTTATCAAAATCGGCCGCCTGCCCGGCGCCGGCAAAGCCAAACATGCCCAGGGTCAGGGTAAAAGCGGCCGCCAGTATGGACGCGGTGATCGTTTTCATGCTGTTCTCCTTGGGTGTGATGAAGCGTGGTGTTTTTTTGAAAAGTCTTCATGTCGGCAAACCATCATCTGGCGGAAACTCTACGGCCGTCGGGTAAAGGGAAAAGACAGTCCTCTGTAAAATATAGGTAAAATATCGTTTTTCTGGCAAGTAAAATTCGCGGAAAACGGGAGAAATCAGTGGGAAAGTGTCGCAAACCGCTCGCCTTTTTCTCTTCTTCTCTCATATATACCGCAACACGGGAAACGCTGAGTTTTTTCGTTTGGCGAGGCGCGAGTCTTTTTTCAAAGGGGGCTGACCCTTCCGCAGGATAGCGGAAGGGGACGCGGGAGCATTGCTCCCGCGCCCGAAGGGCGAGCCACAGGAAGTGGCGAGTCAGCTCTTTCGTCCCGCCCCCTTTGAAAAAAGGCGAGCAACGACGCCAAACGGAAAAAATCAGCGTTTTCCTAAAAGCAAAGCGGGGACCTTTCGGTCCCCGCCAAGGCAAGTGAAACTAGGCAAGGCTGTTCTTAGAACTTGTACTGGAACTGCAGTTGAGCCTTCCAGGCGTTGTTGCCGCTGTCGCCGTCGGTGTAGCGGCGGCCGGCGTTGTTGGCGTTGTTCCAGGTGTCGTCGTCAAGGTTCAGGTGGATGTAGCCGAGTTCGAGCAGAGCGGTCAGATTTTCGTAAATCTTGTACTCATGGTCGAAGTTGACTTCAATCGCATTGTCCTTGTCGGTCAGGTACAGGTCGCCGGCGAAGGGAATGTAAGCGCCGCCCTTGCTGACCAGTTCGTGGTCGTTGGTGCCCTGATAGTAAGCCACGCGGATGGTGTGGCTGAGATCCTGGATGAAGCTCATCTTGGCGATCTGAATGCCAACGCCCCAGGTGCCGGTGCCGCTGGCCATAACGACGCCTTCCGTGGCGATGTTCGGGCTGCCCAGGGCGCCGAACGTGGTGGCCTGGAAGCCGTTGTCAATGCCGATAACGGGCATGCGGCCGAGCTGGCCGGTGCGGTCGGAGTTTTTGCCGTCGCCGGAAGCGTACCAGCCGAAGATGCCGGGGGTACCCCAATCAAACTTGTAATCCAGGGTGGCGTCGATGAACCAGCCGCGGGTGCCGTAGTCGGGGTCGTTGGGGCCAACGGTGCCGTTCCAGCCGCTCCGGCGGTCGGTCAGGTTCAGACCGGTCAGGTCAGCCTTGTGCAGGTCGCCGTACATGGCGTCAAAGGTGAACTTCAGCGGGTCGAACATGGTCAGTTCGAAGTTGATGCCCGCCCACCAGGCGCCGGTGTGATCGGCATCGGTAACGGAGTTGGTGCGGCGCTTGTCGTGGGCCAGGTAGTCATACCAGCCGGAGTTGGCGCCGATAAAACCGTACATGCCCCAGGGGGTCACAGCCCAGCCGTCGCCCTTGATGGGCAGGACCAGACCGAACATGTCGGTTTCGTCGTCAAGGTTTCTGTCCACGTTGTCATTGAGGTTCATGTTGAAGGGACGCAGCCAGAAACCGGTGACAGAGAACATGTCGTTGATGGGCGAGCTGACCACGATACCGGCCACGTCCGCGTCCATAACGGGGTTGCCGAGCGGGCCGCTGGGCAGTTTCACGCCCTGGATGCCCATGCGCACCGATACTTCGGTGTTGGGGATGATCCAGTCAAGGTAGGCGCGCTTGGTTTCCACGTTCACGCCGTCGGCGTCAAGACCGCCGCCGGAGCCGCTGCCGTTTTTGCTGCCGCTAGGATCACGGCCCCAGTCCAGGTTGCCGATTTCAAACAACAACACGCCCTGCAGGTACTCAGAGGTGATGAAGTTGACCTGGGTGCGCACCCGGTGGCGGGCGATGAAGTTGTCGTCGTTGCGGGTAGAGCGGTTATGGTACACACTGTTAGCCCAACCAACATTGGTAGCCCAACCGAAGGCAAAGTCCCACTGACCTTTCACCTTCACGTCGATGCCGTCCGCTTTCGCGGCGCTAATGCCACCCAGAACGAATGCCAGGGCGAGCATCAGGGTTGTGATACGTCTCATAGCTTCCTCCTTTTGCAAGTATGAAACAGGTGATCTGAGCAATACCAGCAAGAAAAGACCTTGGCAAGGGGTTTTGTCAAATTTTTTTAACCGAACGCAATTTTTTCTTTCGGATTTTTTTCGCCGTGTAAACACGGTGAAATATCTACGTAAAATTTTCAACACCGTTGCGGGCGCCCGGATAAGCGACCAGAATCCGCCCGCGCCTTTTGCCCGGCCGGCGGACAAATGAAAAATTTTTGTACCGGGCAAAAACAAAGAGCTGCACAGACCCGGCGACAATTTTTTTTACAAAAAAATACGTTTGATTACATAATCAACATCGCGTCGCCGTAGGAAAAAAAGCGGAAGCCGTCGGCAATGGCCCGTTCGTAGGCGCGTAAGATCCGTTCCCGGCCGGCCAGTGCGGACACGAGCATAAGCAGGGAGGATTGCGGCAGGTGGAAATTGGTGATCAGCCCGTCAACAACCCGCACGGACCGGCCGGGATATACAAAGGTGGACAGCCAGCCGGCAAAGGCCGCTTGCCCGGTGCCTTCCCCTGCCTGAACGTTCCCCGGGCCGTTGCGTTCCCCCCGGACCGGCGAACCGGCGGGGGCCGCCGCGTTGACGCGGATGGCGGCGCCCGCGCCCCCCGCGAACAGCTCCGGCCGCAACTCGCACACCCCTTCCAGCACCCTGGCCGAGGTGGTGCCCACGGCGATCACCGGCCGGCCCTCGGCCTTGGCGCGGATCACGGCGGCCAGGGCGCGTTCCGGCAGTTCCGCGTATTCGGCGTGCATGGCGTGCTCGCGGATATCCGGGCTGCGCACCGGGCTGAACGTGCCGTAGCCCACGTACAGGGTCACTTCTTCCCACTGCCGGCCGGAGCGTTCGATTTCCCGGCGCAGTTCGGCGGTAAAGTGCAGCCCGGCCGTGGGCGCGGCCACGGACCCGGCTTTGTCCGGCCGGGCGTAGACGGTCTGATAGCGTTCGGCGTCCGTGCCCCAGGGGCCGGCTGCCGGAGTGGCCTGCCGGGCGGCATCCGGGGCCGTATTCCGAGCGACGCCCGAGGAGTCCGGGGAGTCCGGGGAGTCCGGGCCGACTCTCCTTATATAAGGAGGCAGGGGAAGCCCGCCCCGGCGTTCCAGCACCGCGCCCACATCGCCGCGCCAGTAAATGAGCATCCGGCAGCGGCCGAACTCGCCGTGTTCCAGCACCCGCAGGGCAAAATCCGGGGCAAGGCGCAACAGTTCCCCCCGGAGAATTTTTTTCGCCGGCCGCAGCAATCCCTCGGCCTCGGCCCGGCGCCATATTTCCCCTTCCGGCCGGGGCGCTTCCGCGCGGCTTTCCTCCGGCCGTCCAAGCTCGTCAAATAAGATGTCGGCCTCCCGCGCCTCAACCTCCTCCGGCTCAAGCAGAGGCAATGGGGTCAAGAGCAGAAATTCCACCTTGCCGCCGCTGGGCCGTTGTCCGATCAGCCTGGCGGGCACAACCCGCGAATTGTTGGCCACCAGCAAACAGCCCTCGGGCAGAAAACGGACGATATCGGAAAACATGGCCTGTTCCAGCTCGTCCCTGTCCCGGCGCAGGATCATAAGGCGCGAGCCCGAGCGCTCGGCCGCCGGCGACTGGGCGATCAGGCTTTCAGGCAGCGTAAAATCGTAGCCGCCCAAACGAAAATCCAACTCATCAGGCTCACGCATCAAAAATCACCATGCCATCCGTTTCCGCACTAACCCCAACCGTCATTCAAAATGAGACAAAACGCGTCCGCGATCCACTTATCATACACAATATAAAAAGGTTTGAAGGATAGGGATGGGGGGTCCGGGGGGAAGGGGAAGGAAACTTTTAAGGAAAGTTTCCTTCC
>JAVBOI010000110.1:0-7493 GCA_031550695.1 Desulfovibrio sp.
CCGAGGCCGGGAAGTAGTAAAAAAACGATGCCGCGTTCGGCCTGTATTCCCTGGAATGTAGTAAAGGAGTAGTAAAAATAGCCCTTGGAAATAAGAAAAAGGGCTTACGATTTCTCGTAAACCCTTGATTTTTCTGGCTCCCCGGCACGGGATTGAACCGCGGACCTAGTGATTAACAGTCACCCGCTCTGCCAGCTGAGCTACCGGGGAATATGCGCGCCTTTCGGCACGACAGGAAGCGATATTTATATCGAAGCCCCGCCTCCGTCAAGCCCTTTTTTTGTGTTTTTCCTTTTCGGCTTCCGAGCGGTCTGCCAGGCCAGCATTGAAAAGTATGCCTCCGGCGGCTGGGGCTTTGCCCCAGACCCCACCAGGGAAATGATTTCCCCTGGACCCCTCATTAGGGCGTACGGCATTTCAAAGGGCGCCCCCTAAAGCCTTTCAAAAACTTCACCCGCGACCACGCTCCCCGCCACCCGACTTTTGCGTTTTACGCCAAGCTTTTCTTGACGGCGGGCCGCATTTGGCATACCCCTAACAGTTCACGGGTCGCGCCGGCTGTTGGCGCGCTGCTGTTATTTGGAGAGAGTCCGCCTTGAACGCTTCCGACAACCAAAATTCTTCCGGCAAGGGCCGGGGCGCGGTGAAAATCGCCAGCAAGTCGGCGCACGCCCCTTACTTCATGCCCATGCTGCAAAGCCTGGCCACCCGCGACGAACTCAACGAGGTCGTCAAGAACCGGGTGGTCAAATCCTGTGAAATTTTGGATGCTGGCGTCAGCCTGTTCGCCAACGGCTTTGTCAAAGAAGATGACGCCGCTGTCGTGACGGCCGAAAACGAAAGCAAGGACGCGGACGCCCTGGCGGCGGAAAACCGGATCTTTACCCTGGCCGGCCGGGTCATTTCCCTGCGCTCCTTCGGCAAGGTGGCCTTTTTTCACCTTATGGACGCCTCGGGCCGCATCCAGTGCTACGCCGCCAGAGAGATTCTTGGCGACGAAGCTTACTCGTTGTTCAAAAAGCTCGATACCGGCGATATCGTCGGCGTCAAGGGCCGCCTGTTCCGCACCAAGACCGACGAGCTGACCCTGGAATGCAGCTCGGTCACGCTGCTGACCAAATCCATCCGCCCCCTGCCGGAAAAATACCACGGCCTGAAAGACGTGGAAACCCGCTACCGCCAGCGCTACGTGGATCTCATCGTCACGCCGCGCACGCGCGAGGTGTTTGCCAAGCGCATCCAGGTGGTGCGCGAGTTCCGGCGCTTCATGGAAGATCAGGGCTTTCTGGAAGTGGAAACGCCCATGCTCCAGGCCATTCCCGGCGGGGCAACGGCCAGGCCCTTTACTACTCACCACAACGCCCTGGACATGCGCCTGTTCATGCGCATCGCCCCGGAATTGTATCTGAAGCGCCTGCTGGTGGGCGGCTTTGAAAAAGTGTTCGAGATTAACAGGAATTTCCGCAACGAAGGCATTTCCGTGCGCCACAACCCGGAATTCACGATGTGTGAGTTCTACTGGGCCTACGCCACCTTCGAAGACATCATGAACCTGACCGAGGCTTTGATCGCCCACGTGGCCAAGGAAGTCTGCGGCAGCTACGTGATCACCTACCAGGGCAACGAAATCGACCTGACGCCCGGCCGCTGGAAGCGCCTGCCCTTTTTCGAATCCCTGGAAACCATCGGCGGCCACAAGCCGGAGTTCTACACCGACATGAAGGCCCTGAGCGCCTATATCCGCCAGCGCGGCGAAAAAGTGGTGGAGAACGAAAAGCTGGGCAAGCTCCAGGCCAAGCTGTTCGACCTGGACGTGGAACCCAGGCTGATACAGCCGCACTTCATCTACCATTACCCCACGGACATTTCCCCCCTGTCGCGCCGCAACGAGCGGAACCCGGCCATTACCGACCGCTACGAGCTGTTCATCACCGGCCGGGAACTGGCCAACGCCTTTTCCGAACTCAACGACCCGGCCGATCAGCGCGCGCGCTTTGAAGAGCAGGTGGCGGAAAAGGAATCCGGCGACGACGAAGCCCATCCCATGGACGAGGATTACCTGCGCGCCCTGGAATACGGCATGCCCCCGGCGGGCGGGCAGGGCATAGGCATAGACCGCCTGGTCATGCTGCTGACCGACTCCCCCTCCATCCGCGAAGTCATTCTCTTCCCGCTGCTCAAGCCGGAAGCCTGAACAGCCCCGCGTGACCATGCTCCGCGCCATCCCACTTCCCTCCGGCAGACCGGCGAAAACACGCCGGTTTTTTCATGAAGGCCGGAAAGTGTCACGACAAGACAATTTTGCGACAACTTCTAGACTTGATCTAGAATCCTTGATACACATGGCCATATTAGTTTTTCGAAGAACGATGGCTGGCTTTGGCCCGGCCGCCTCCCGTGCCCGCGTTGTCGCGGCTCACTGCCTGCCTGCGAGTTCCCATGCGTTTTGAATTTTTCATAGCCCGCCGTTATCTGTTCGCCCGCAGTGGGCAGGCCTTTATTTCCGTGATTTCATGGATTTCCGTGGCCGGCGTGGCCCTTGGCGTGGCGTCGCTGATCGTGGTCATGAGCGTTATGAACGGCTTTACCACGGACTTGCGCGACAAGATTGTGGGCGTGACCTCGCACGCGGTGATTTTCAGCACCGGCGGCACCATGAACGAGGACACGGACAAGCTGGCCAGCACCATCCGCGCCGTGCCGGGCGTTACCGGGGCCACGCCGTTCATCTATTCGGAACTGATGCTGTCCACCCAGAGCGGGGTCAAGGGCGTGGTGCTGCGCGGCATAGACCCGGCCAGCGCGCCGGGCGTGCTGGGCGCGCTGGACAAGCTTACCGAGGGCTCTGTGGCGGAACTGGCCGATTCGGGCGGCCTGCCGGGCGTCATCGTGGGCCAGGCCCTGGCGCGCAAGCTCGGGTTGTTCGTGGGCAGCCGGGTCAACCTGCTCGCCCCTTCAGGCCAGCAGAGCACCGCCGGCTTTACGCCGCGCATCATGCCCTTCAGGGTGGTGGGCGTGTTTTCCATCGGCCTGTTCGAGTACGATTCCTCCATGGTCTTCGTGTCCCTGGACGCGGCCAGAAAGATCATGGGCTGGCCGGAGCATATGGTCACGGGCATGGAAATAGCCGTGTCCGACATTTACCGGGCCCAGTCCACCATGGACAAGGTGCTGGACGTGATCGGCCCCGGCAATTACCACGGCCAGAGCTGGATAACCATGAACGCCAACCTGTTCGCCGCCCTCCAACTGGAAAAGGCGGCCATGGCGGTCATTCTCACCCTGGTGGTGCTGGTGGGTTCGTTTTCCATCATTACCGCTCTGGTCATGCTGGTGATGGAAAAAACGCGCGACATCGCCGTGTTGATGTCCCTGGGCGCCACCCGGCAGTCCATCCGGCGCATTTTCATCACCCAGGGATTGATCATCGGCCTCATGGGCACGGCTATTGGCAACGCCCTGGGGCTGGGCGCCTGTTTTCTGCTCAAGCACTATAAATTCATAGAGCTGCCGCGCGGCGTATATTCCCTTGACTATCTGCCCGTTCTTCTGGAATGGTCGGACATTCTGCTCACGGGAGCCTGCGCCATGGTCCTGTGTTTTCTCGCCACCCTGTACCCGGCGCGCCAGGCTTCCAGCCTGGAGCCCGTGGCCGCGCTGAGGCAGGAATGACGGAAAACGCCGCCACATTCGCCCGCATGGCGAAACCCGCCCCGGACAACGGTTCCTGGCCGTTGTACAAGCTGGAATCCCTTGGCAAGGAATTTTCCGGGCCGGGAGAGCAAGTTCGTATTTTACAAGCGATCTCCCTTGAGATAGAAGAGGGGGAAAGCATCGCCATAGTGGGGGCCTCGGGTTCGGGAAAGTCAACGTTGCTGCATATCTTGGGCACATTGGCCTCGCCCAGTTCCGGCGCGCTGTTTTTCTGCGGCCGCGAGATGGGGTCGTTGACCCCCGCCGCCAAAGCGGCTTTGCGCAACAAGGAAATAGGCTTTGTCTTTCAGTTTCACCACCTGCTGCCGGAGTTCAGCACCCTGGAAAACGTGGCCATGCCGGCCCTGATAAGCGGCATGCCGCGCCGGGAGGCGCTCCGCCGGGCCGACGACATGCTCGCCCAGGTGGGGCTCGAAAAACGGGCCGATTTTAATGTCACCCTGCTGTCCGGGGGCGAACGGCAGCGGGCCGCCATTGCCAGGGCCATCATGCGGCAGCCGAAGATTCTTCTGGCCGACGAGCCAACGGGCAACCTTGACGAAAAAAACGGCGAACAAGTGGCTGAACTGCTGATGGAACTTAACGCACAACACGGCATGTCCATGGTCGTGGTCACGCATAATCCGGCCCTTGCCGCTCGCATGGGCCGGTGTTTCGAACTCAAGTCGGGAGAACTGTATGAGCAAAAGCGCTGAACGGATACAGGGTATTTTCGCACTGCTCGCGCTGGTAGCGGTGTTTGGCGTCTGCGGCTTTGCCCCTGACGCGCGGGCGGCTTCGCCCGCGTCGCGCGTTCTCGTTCTGCCTTTCCAGGTGCATGCCGATACGGAGCAGCCGAAGCTTGAGGCCGATTTTCCCGACATGCTCGGCAAACGCCTTGGCGCGGCCGGCGTTGCCGTGGTGCCCAACGACCAGATGATGCGCCTTTTGAAAGCGCGCAAAGTGAGCACCCTGGACGTGGCCACCGTGCGCGGCCTGGCCGGCGCGGCCGGGGCCACCCACGCCATCTACGGCAGCGTGAACCAGACCGGCGGTTCCATGAGCGTGGACGCCCGGCTGGTCGCCGCCAGCGCCGCCCAGCCGCCCAAGCCGCTGTTTGTGGAACAGCGCTCCGGCGCGGCCAATCTGACATACACCATGGATCAGCTTGCTTCGTCCGTGGTGGCCGAACTGCCGGCGGCCAGCACGCCCGGCGTGCCCGCCGCGTCCGGCGCCGGCATTGCCGGGGTTGAGGTGCGCGGCACCAAGGTTCTGGACCCGGACGTGGTGCTTATGCGCATTTCCACCCGCAAGGGAGATCGCCCGGACGCGGCTTCCATTGACCAGGAAGTTAAGCGCATCTGGGATCTGGGCTACTTCAGCGACGTCAAGGTAGACCTGCAGCAGCGCCCCGAGGGGCTTTTCCTCGTCTACACGGTCACGGAAAAGCCGCGTGTTGAGAACATTGCCGTGGAAGGGGCCAAAGAGATTGACGCGGACGACATCATCGCCGTCATGAGCACCAAGGCCGGCTCGGTCCTTAACGAGGGCGTGCTGGCCGACGATATTTCCAAGATCCTCGAACTGTACCGGAAAAAGGGCTTTTACCTGGCCAAAGTCGATCACCGCACGGACAGCAGACAGGGCGGCACCTCGGCCGCGCTGGTGATAGTGGTGAACGAGGGCAAGGAACTCTACATCAAGAAAGTGGAAATTGAAGGCGCCAGCCAACTGGATGCCGACGACGTGAAAGGCCAGCTTCTTCTTTCCGAGCGCAGCATCATTTCCTGGATTACCGGCACCGGCGTTCTGAAGGAAGAACTCATCGAGCGCGACTCGGCCGCCATATCCTCCTACTATCTTGACCGCGGCTTCATGGACATTACCGTGGCCGCCCCCAAAATCTCCTACGACGAAGACGGCATCGGCATCGTCTTTCCCATTCACGAAGGCCCGCGCTACACCCTGGGCGAAGTAAGGTTCTCCGGCGATCTCATCGACGCGGACGAACGCCTGCGCATGGTTACCAAGAGCGACGAACTGGCGGAAAAAAAGGATTATTTCAACTTGTCCGTCCTGCAGGCCGACGCCAAGGCCCTGACGGAATTCTACGCCGACTACGGCTACGCCTTTGCCGACGTGAACCCCCGGCCGCTCAAGCGCGCCGACGAATCCCACGTGGTGGACCTGGACTTTGTCATCCAGAAAAAGAACAAGGTTTACGTGCGCCGCGTGCTGGTGGAAGGCAACAACAAAACCCGCGATAACGTTATCTTGCGCGAAATGCGCCTGACCGACGGCGAGCAGTTCGACGGGGCCAAACTGCGCCGCAGCTCGGAACGCCTGAACAAGCTCGGCTATTTTGAAATGGCCGAAGCCGAACTGGTGCCCACCCAGAACGACGAGGAGGTGGATCTCAAGATCAAGGTGAAAGAGCGGCCCACCGGCGCGTTGATGGCCGGTTTCGGCTACTCCACCTTCTCCAGCTTCGGCGTGTCCGGCACCCTGATGGAGCGTAACCTCTGGGGCAAGGGCTACATGGTTTCGCTTCAGGCCGCCTTTACCGGCCTGCGCGACGCCTACACCTTCAGTTTCACCAACCCGCGCCTCTATGACACCCCCCTGGCCGTGGGCACGGACCTGTACCACTGGCGGGACGACTACATCGACTACACCAAAAAGACCACCGGCGGCGTCATTCGCTTCTCTTACCCCATTGGTGAATACACCTCGGTGGGCTGGGGCTACCGCCTGGACCGCTACGAAATCTACGACGTGGATCACGACGCCTCCCAGTTGATCAAAGATTACGCCACCGGCGTGCGCTACACCAGCGTGGGCCTGGCCCGCATCATACGTGACACCACCGACAAGGACCGGCCCACCCACGGCAATATCGATTCCTTCGGCGTGGAATACGGCGGCGGCCTGCTCGGCGGCGACGACGACTTCATCACCGTAACGGCCGAACACCACACCTATTACGAACTGCGGCCGGATCACGTGCTGCACGCCCGCATCAAGGGGGCCGCCATTTTCGAAAACGGCTCCAACGAGGTGCCGGTGTTCGAACGCTTCTGGATGGGCGGCATGCAGAGCGTGCGCGGCTACAACAGCCGCGACATCGTGCCCCGCGACCCGAAAACCGGCGACCGCATCGGCGGCACGCGCATGGCTTTCGCCAACCTGGAATACATCTGGAGCGTGAGCAACGAGTACGGGCTGAACCTGGTGCCCTTCTTCGACGTGGGCTTTAACATCGACGCCGACCACGACTACAGTTGGAACAAGGAAATCCTGAAGTCCGCCGGCCTGGAACTGCGCTGGCGTTCCCCCATGGGCGATCTGCGCTTCTCCTACGGCATTCCCTTTGACGAAGACCGCAAAGGCAACAAGAGCAGCGGGCGGTTCGAGTTCGCCATGGGCCAGTTCTTCTAAAGGAAAGGCTGAGTTTTTCCGCCTGGCGGCGTTGCGGCGCCATTTTTCAAGGGGGGCAGGACTGAAGAGTCCAGCCCCCCTTGAAAAATGGCTTGCGCCTTGCCAGGCGAAAAAACTCAGCCTTTCCCGCCTGTTGCTTGCCCCTCTTTTAGAGCAAATCAATTTTGAAATTGTCCAAGAGTAGTTTTGCCTCCGGCGGCCAAAGGGGTTGAACCCCTTTGGAAACCCCATTGTCCTACGCAGAGTCACGTGAATAATTTCAAATTTGAAATGCTCTGCAAGCATTTGTCCTCAAATCCTTGCCGCGAAAGAGGCGTAGGCGGGCCTTGCCCGCCGTTAAGCGACTCTTTCAAGCGTTAATT
>JAVBOI010000044.1:0-20815 GCA_031550695.1 Desulfovibrio sp.
TCCCTGCTTTTTGCTTTCGACTTTTCAGAATCGCCTCAAGTTCGCCCCTCTGTTCTGGCGTACAATCAATCTTTCGTGCCGGTCGAGCCATACATACTCCTTGGATTCGTGGAGTATATATTTTTATATAAATTTTTGCAACTAGGCACTAGATCTTGAACTCAGTCCCCAAAACGGGGATTGAACCGGAGACCCTATTCCGCCGCAAGAATGCGGTAAAGCGTTGGCCGGCTGATGCCGAATTCCGCCACCAGGGCTTTTTTGTTCACTCCCGTCTTTACCTTGTCCCGAATGGCCTGCTCCTGTTCCGGCTTCAGAGCTTTTGCCCGCCCCAGTTGTCGCTTTTCCAGCTTCGCCAGGGCGATGCCTTCACGCTGGCGCTCGCGGATCAGGGCGCGTTCAAACTGCGCGAAGGCTCCAAGCATCTGGAACATGAGCACTTGCAAGGGGTTGGATTCCCCAGCCTGAAAATGCAGGTTCTCTTTCAGGAACTGTACAGATATACCTTTTGAGACGGGCGCTCGTGTAACAGGGAGAAGGAAGAGGAAAGAGAAGAGGAGGGCGCTAACGGGCGGAGGACCGCCTATTGTTTGCAATCATCTGAGGCGGCAATCAGGCGGACCATATCCAGGCAAAGCCCGCGTATATTGTCAAAGGCGTCATTTTTGCTGAATGTGGCTTCATCCATATACAGGCGCTTATTTACCTCAATCATGATTGATTTCACTCTGCTGTCCTTCTGATAGGAAGCCATGGGAACTATGCTGCCGCTATAGGGGAAGTTAATCCGTACACTGTATCCTGCCTGTTCTATGAAGCCGTACAAGCGTTCCGAAAAAGCGGCTGCCGTGTGGAATGGATCTGTACCTATGCAAAAATCCGGGTGTCCTGGAGAATCTGAAAAAGAATGGCAATCAATAATACAGCATAGCCCGTACCGCTTGAGGTTATTTTCGACACTCCTTGTAAAGTCGGCATGATGCTTGTCGTATAGTTCAGTCACAACTTTCTGTCGCAGGCTTTTGTCATATTTCTTGAACTGTGTTCCGTCTTCAAAATGTGTGTAAAAGAGTCCACGCCCACGTCTACTTTCCGGTTCGTCATTATCATTACAAAAGCGCTCTACATCGCAAATATTACGGCTGAATCGCGGTTTAAGCGTATCTACACCATTAATGTGGAAGAGATGGTCAGTGAACAGGTCTGCTTCCCTGGAAATATTTTGGCGCAATATACCATCAGAGACAAGAATTTCCCCAAGGTATTCAGCGGGCAGGGCAAGCCCGGAATGCGGGATATGCAGGACGCAGGTTTCGAGCATTCGCTTATTGTGGTGGTTGGTTTCGGGGATAATCGTAACCTCCCGCAAAGGGAGGCGGTAACGTTTTGATGCGGCCTTTGCAATGGTCGAGATTGGGGAAAATTTCTCCCCCCCTGTCGTACTACGCTCGGCCTTGGCTATGGTCAATGCCCTGGTCGTTCTTTACAGCCCATGCCTGGGGACTGAAAGAAGCGTTTTTATAGAGGAAAAGTGTTATCAAGGGTAGCGGCGGGGGTATGGGGGACACTCCGCTATGCGGATGTAGTGGAACAGCAGGGCGTTGCGGTGGGGGATAAGGTAGGGGCCGGTCCTGGCCGGCGGTCTGCCTCCGCGCGGCTTTTCGGTCGCGGAAGCGGGAAGTGAGCCGGTTGTGTACACAGGCTGTGGACCGGTTTTGGGAGGGTCGGAAGGTGGGGCCTCTACGGCGAGCGGGGCTGTGGCTGGCGCTAAAATCATGAGTCTGCCCTTCAAAAGACCGCCGGTTGGTTGGCATTGTGGACACAGGTTGTGTATCCACGGTCATTTTGAAGGGCAGACTACGAAAATTCAGGCTAAGTACCTGAATTTGTAACATCTGGTGGAGATGAGGGGGATTGAACCCCTGGCCTCGGCGATGCGAACGCCGCGCTCTCCCAGCTGAGCTACATCCCCACGGGAGACACTATGTAGATCTATTTTTTACGGGATGCAAGCGGAGAATGGGGGGCTTTTCCCATTCTCCTTTTTTGTGTGGATATTTTTCCGCCTCTGCACTAAGCTTGTGTCGTTTCTTGCGATGTGTCTGTCCGCGTCGTTTTTCCAGGCGCGATCCCGTTTTCCGTCTTTTTATCCGAGGAGGGTGTATGCCTGCTGTTGCTGTGAAAGGAATGAGCTGCGAGCATTGCAAAAAGTCGGTCACTGAGGCTGTGTCCAAGGTCAAGGGCGTGTCGGCGGTTCAGGTGGACCTGCAAAAAGGCCAGGCCTCCTGGACGGACGTTGATCCCGCTTCCCCGGCGAGCCTGGAAGACGTGAAAAAGGCCATCCGGGCCATCGGCTTTGAGGCCTAAGCCCTTTTTAGCGAACCTATTTTCGGCAAAGGCGGCCCGGCCATGAGCAAGCGCATTCTGGAATTCGCCGTGGGCGGCATGCACTGCGCCTCCTGCTCCGCCCGTATCGAACGGGTGGTGGGTGCCATGCCGGACGTGGAAAGCGTCAACGTCAGCCTGGCCACGGATACGGCCAGTATCGTTCCCCGGCCGGAAGCCGACCCGGCCGCGCTTTCCGGGGCTGTTGTCAAGGCTGTGGCCGATCTCGGCTTCAGCGCGGAGTCGTTGACCCCGCCGCCCGCTTCAGGAGCCGAATCGTCCGTCGGACCGTCCGGTTCCGTGCTTGAACTAGCCGTTTCGGGCATGCATTGCGCCGCCTGCTCCGCCCGCATTGAGCGAGTGGTGGGCGCGCTGCCGGAGGTGGACAAGGTCAGTGTCAGCCTGGCCTCCAACACGGCCAGGGTAGAGCTGGCCCGCCTGGCCGATCCGGCCGTGGTCAGCGCCTCGGTGCTGGCGGCCATCAGCCCCCTGGGCTTTTCCGCGGAAGTGATTCCGCCGGCCGGGGGTGCGGCGGGCGGCCTGTCCGAGGCAGCCCGGCGCTGGGAAAAGCGTGATCGGGAGCAGCGGGCCGAACTGGCGGCCCGAAAGCGCGATCTGTACCCGGCTTTCGCCTTTGCCCTGCCGCTGCTCGTCTTGTCCATGGGCGAGATGGCCGGCCTGCCCCTGCCGAAATTCCTTGACCCGCGCCATTCGCCCCTGGCCTTTGCCCTGGTCCAACTTTTTCTTTGTCTGCCGGTGCTCTGGTCCGGTCGTCGCTTCTTTCTTCTGGGCCTGCCCGCGCTGTGGCGCAAATCCCCGACCATGGATTCCCTGGTCGCCTTGGGCACGGGCGCGGCCTTTCTTTACAGCCTGTGGAACACCCTGATTCTGGCCCTGGCCGGGAGCGTCCCTTCTGTCCCATCCCACGGGCCGGAAAGCGCCGGCCACGCGGCCGCCGGCGCGCAAACCGCCGCCGCCGGCCTCTGGGATATGCTCTTTGGCGTCGGCCACGCCATACACGGCCCGGAGCTCTATTACGAATCCGCGGCCGTGGTCATTGCCCTGGTCTCCCTGGGCAAATATATGGAATCCCGCTCCCGCCTGCGCACTTCCCAGGCTTTAAAGGGTCTGCTGGATCTGGCCCCGGAAACGGCCGCCCGCGTCAAGGCCGACGGCGGCGAGGAAACCGTGTCCCTGGCCTTGGTGGTTGCCGGCGACATCCTGCGCGTGCGCCCCGGCGGCCGCGTGCCCGTGGATGGCGTGGTGGTGGAAGGTTCTTCCTTTGTGGATGAATCCATGCTCACCGGCGAGAGCATGCCGGTTGAGAAAAAAGCCGGCGACGCCCTGGCCGGCGGCACCATGAATCAGCGCGGCGCCCTGACCATGCGGGCCGAGCGCGTGGGCTCGGATACGGTCCTGGCCCGCATCATCCGACTGGTGCAGGATGCCCAGGGCAGCAAGGCTCCTATTGCCGGCCTGGCCGACCGGGTAAGCTTCTACTTCGTGCCCGTGGTCATGGCCCTGGCCGTTCTGGCCGGCCTGTTCTGGCTGCTGCACGGCGATTCGGCCGCTTTTGCCCTGCGCGTGTTCGTGTCGGTCATGGTCATCGCCTGCCCCTGCGCCATGGGCCTGGCCACGCCCATGTCCATTATGGTCGGCACCGGACGCGGCGCCCAACTCGGGGTGCTGTTCAAGAACGGGGCCGCCCTTGAGCAGGCCTCCCGCGTCACGGCCATGGTCTTTGACAAAACCGGCACCCTGACCGCCGGCAGTCCGGCCCTGGTGGCTGTCCTGCCTTTGGGTGGAGCAGGGCGGGGCGACGGGGAAAACGACCGCCTGCTTGCCCTGGCCGCCGCCCTGGAAGCCTCGTCCGAGCATCCCCTGGCCCTGGCCCTGGTCCGGGCGGCCAAGGAAAAGAACCTGACTCTCCCGGCCGTGGAAGACTTCACGGCCGTGCCCGGCAAAGGCGTGTCCGGTCGCGCGCTCACGGAACAGGGGCCGCTTGCCGCCGCCGTGGGCAACGCCGCCTTCGCCCGCGAACAGGTGGCCGCGACGGTTCAGGAAAAGGCAATTTTGTCGAAGCCTGCCCGCGAGAGTGGGGCTCTGCCCTCGCAGAGGCCGCGCCTTCACGCCTCGCAAGGGGGCGACGATCCCCTTGACCCGCGTATCGGGGGTGGGGAGGCATCGCCAGTTGACGCCGGCCATACCGTGCAAACCGATCTTTTAGGCGGCCTGCTCGACGAGCAGGCCGCCCTGGGGCGTACTCCGGTCATTCTGCTTCTGGAAGGCGAGCCGGCCGCCGTCTTTTCCGTGGCCGATCCCCTGCGGCCCGAAGCTCCGGCCGCCGTGGCCGCGCTCAAAAATATGGGCATCCATTGCGTCATGCTCACCGGCGACAACGAAATTACCGCCAGAGCCGTAGCCGCCCAGGCAGGCATTGACGAGGTGGTGGCCGGCGTGCTGCCCGAGGGCAAGGCCGCCGCCGTGGCCGCTCTGCAGCAACAGGGCCATGTGGTCGGCATGGCCGGGGACGGCATCAACGACGCCCCGGCCCTGGCCAGGGCTGATGTGGGCTTTGCCATGCAAAGCGGCATTGACGTGGCTGTGGAAACGGGCGATGTGGTACTTATGCGCCATGGCATCCAATCGGCCGTGACCGCCCTGGCCCTGGGCCGGGCCGTCATGCGCAACATTCGGGAAAACCTGTTCTGGGCCTTTGCGTACAACGTGGTGGGCATTCCCTTTGCCGCCGGCCTGTTCCATCTCTTCGGCGGGCCGGTGCTCTCGCCCATGCTGGCCGGCGCGGCCATGGCCATGAGTTCCGTGTCCGTGGTCACAAATGCCTTGCGGCTGCGCTTTTTCAGCCTGAAATGATCCACGCGGCCGATGGCGGTCGCAACGCGCGTCATATGCAGAGATTTTTTCCCCTTTGGCTGAAAAGAGAAAACGCACTCTCCCAAAACAACATTGTAACTCGATAAAAATGTGGGCCGGACCGCAAAACCGGCATTGACAGAAAAGCCGTCAACCCGCATTGTGCGAAAAATTTTCTTTCCTACTGACATTGTTACATAAGGTACAGCCATGGATATGAAAGAACTGCGGGATGCCGCCCGCGAAAAGCTCAAGCCCCACTGTCGGGTTTGTCCCGTGTGCGACGGCCGCGTCTGCGCCGGCGAAGTGCCCGGCATGGGCGGCATGGGCGACGGCAAATCCTTTATGGAAAACGTGCAGGCTCTGGCCGCCTGGAAACTCAACATACGCACGCTGCACGACGCAGCCCCTTTTGATACCACCCTGGATCTCTTCGGCCTTACCCTTACCAGCCCGATCATGGCCGCGCCCCTGGCCGGTCTGGCCGCCCACTTCGCCAAAAAACTTGACGAGCCGGAAATTGTCGAGGCCCTGCTGGCCGGCTGTCAGGCCGGCGGCAGCCTGGCCTGGACCGGTGACGGCGTCAATCCGGCCATGTTCACCGCCGCCCTTGATCTGATCAAGCGTCACAAGGGGCGGGCCATCGTCACCATCAAGCCCAGAGGCGTGCCGGAAATTTTAAAGCGCGTGCGCATGGCCGAGGAAGCCGGCGCCCTGGCCGTGGCCATTGACGTGGACGCCGCCGGCTTCCACGCCATGGCCTCGCGCGGTCAGCCCGTGGGGCCGACCAACCCGGCCGACATAGCCGCCATTGTCGCCGGCACCCATCTACCCGTGATCCTTAAAGGCATCATGACCCCGGACGAGGCCCTGCTGGCCGCTTCCCTGGGCGTGGCCGGCATCGTGGTTTCCAACCATGGCGGCCGCGTGCTTGACGCCAGCCTGGGCACGGCCGACGTGCTGCCAGGCATCGCGGCCGCGGTCAAGGGCAAGACCCGCATCTTCTTTGACGGCGGCGTACGCACCGGCTCAGATGTACTTAAAGCTCTGGCCCTCGGCGCTGAAGGCGTGCTTATCGGCCGGCCCATGATCGTGGCCGCCGCCGGCGGCGGCGCCCAGGGCGTGCGCGTCTACATGAGCTCCCTGGAAGAAGACCTCGTGCGCGCCATGACCATGACCGGCGTGGCCAGCCTGAACCAGGTACCGGCGAAAATCGTGACTAGACTTGTACGTTAGGACAGATTGTTTTTGAAGTTGCCCAAGAGTTGTATTGCCTCCGGTCGCGGACACAGGCCCTGTGCGGTCAAAGGGGGTGAACCCCTTTGGAAACCCCATTTTATTGGGCGCGTTGCGGTGGATACTTTCAAAGTTACCTTGCTCCAGGGCCGGCCCATAACAGTTTCACCCACAGAGAACCGCCATGCCATTCCCCCTGCCCGACAATACCGGCTCCCTGCTCACGGCCGTCGTCCTTTTGCTCCTGGCCCTGGTCCTGGTCATGAAAAGCCTCAGGTCCGTGCCCCAAGGCTTCCAGTGGACCGTGGAGCGTTTCGGCCGCTTCACCCGCATCCTCATGCCCGGCCTCAACGTCATTGTGCCTTTCATCGATTCCGTGGGGCACCGCATCAACATGATGGAACAGGTTCTCGACATCCCCAAGCAGGAAGTCATCTCCAAGGATAACGCCAACGTCACCATCGACGCCGTCTGCTTTTTCCAGATCGTGAACCCGGCCCAGGCCGCTTACGAGGTCAGCAATCTGATCCTGTCCATTCTCAATCTGACCATGACCAACATCCGTACTGTGCTCGGGGAGATGGAACTGGACGAAATGCTCTCCAAGCGCGAAGTGATCAACGCCAAGCTTCTGGAAGTCATCGACCTGGCCACCAACCCCTGGGGCGTCAAGGTCACCCGGATTGAAATCCGCGACGTGCGCCCGCCCGAGGAACTTGTGGCCGCCATGAACGCCCAGATGAAGGCCGAACGCACCAAACGCGCCACCGTGCTTGAAGCCGAAGGCGAAAAAGCCGCCGCCATCCTGGTGGCCGAGGGCCGCAAGGAAGCGGACATCCGCGAGGCAGAGGGCAAAAAGCAGGCCGAAATCCTGCGCGCCGAAGCCCGCGAACGGGCCGCCGAAGCCGAGGCCAAAGCCACCATGGTCGTGTCCAGGGCCATTGCCGAAGGCGATATCGCGGCGGTGCAGTACTTTGTGGCTCAGAAGTATACGGAATCCCTCACAGCCATAGGCCAGTCGGGCAGCAGCAAAGTGCTGATGATGCCCGTGGAGGCCGCCGGTCTGATGGGCTCCGTGGCCGGCGTGGCCGAATTGCTGCACCAGGAAAAGTCGAAGAACCGATAGAGAAATTCACGAATGAAATGAGTGGATTGCTCCGCAAGGATTTGTCCTCAAATCCTTGCCGCGAAAGAGGCGTAGGCGGGCAAAGCCCGCCGTTAAGCGACTCTTTCAAGCGTTACACACTCTAAAAGGCGGACGCCGTGTTCGAACACATCGCTCCCTTCTGGCTCTGGCTCATTATAGGCGGGCTGCTGCTGGCCGCGGAAGTGCTGATCGTGCCCAGCGGCTTTTTGCTCTGCATCGGCACGGCCGCCTGCGTGGTCGGCGGGATCAGCTTTTTTGCCAACCTTCCCCTGGTCTGGGAGTTGAGTCTGTTTGCCCTGATTTCAGTGATTTCCTGCTACGGCTGGTGGACGATCCTGCGCAAACGGCGCGGCGGCGTGGACCACGCGGACGGCAGCGCCCTGAACGTCAAGACGCAGCAACTGGCGGGCTATCGGGCTGTATTGGCCGAACCGCTGAAAAACGGGAGGGGCCGCCTGCGCGTCAACGATTCCTCCTGGCCGGTGGAGGCAGATGCCGACTACCCGGCCGGCACCAGGGTGGAAGTGGTGGAAGTGAGGGGCATTACACTGAAGATCAGGGCGGTGGAGTGAGGCTCGGTTTTTCCTGTTGCAAAAAATGATACGGAGATCCGACGCGTTGGCGGCGGATCTCCGTTGTCGTTATGTCGTGCTCCGTTCAAAAGACACGGGGAAAGGCGATTCGACGACGGCTTTACACTTTGTCCCACCGGATCTGGATAACTGGTCCGCAAAACCGAGACACCCTGTTACGATGGAAGCGCCGCGAACAGAAACGGTTCCATCCTGCCTTAAGGATGGGGCCTAACTGTGAATCGGCAAGACCGTGTAAACCGGATCAGTCCGGGCGTTTTCCGAAGGCCGACAAAGTTTTCTCATCTCACCGCCTCTGACGGCCGTTTTTTTTGTCTTTATGCCAGCACGGGCGTATCCGGGCGTGATAATATGCATACAGCCCGCCGATGACCGGCCGCGCGTATGTGCCGATCCTGGATAACAGGATATCGGGGTTCCTTCGGCAATCCATGCGTCGCACCGCCAGGGGGCGGCCTGGCGGATTGGGGCCTTTGTTGACGGTGTAAAACACGGAAAATCCGGCCGCTTTGCCGGCTTCAAGGGCAAGGTCGCCGTATTTTCCCCAGGGCCAGCGGAAGCTGCGTACGGCATGGCCCAGTTCCCGGCTCAAAAGGGCCTGGTTGTCCCGCATGGCCTGAAACATCCGTTCCCGCTGCTCCTTGTCGCTTTCCGTGTATCCGAGTCGGCCAGCAAAGGAATCCATAATCCGGTTAAGGCCCTGAATGTTTTTTTCCTGCTCGAAAAATGCAAAGGCCTCGGCTTCGTTCTGAGGAACAGAGCTGCGCAGACGCTCCAACAGGTCCGCATCAGGAATGAAGGCCTTGCCTGTCAGTGCGGCGGCGGTGGCAAAGCGCGGCCGGCCCCAGAAAGCCCCGCGCGGTTCGCGAGGCAACGATGCCAGCGCGTCCGCGGGTCGGACAAAGCCATCCCAGACCGCCGCGGTAAATACCCCGTCATGGAACATGGAGTGTCCGGCTACGGCTATGGTGCCGCTTTTTTCCATGAGCCGGGCTTCATCCCAGGTGAAAAGCAGATTCTCTATCCTCTTGTAGCCGCGTCCGCTGTCGCGGATGACGGAATCCACGAGGGGCAGTTCATCTGCCCGGATACGGCCGCTCCAGACGTCTTCCAGCGTGGGGCGCGGGCTCGCGCCCGCAGCCGCCGCGTTTCTCTGCGCTTCATCCACCAGTCCGGCCGGGGCGAAAATCACCCCTTTATGGCCGTATTCTCTTCATTTCCCTCGCTGGATCTGGCGGCAGATGCCCATCAGCATGTCAAACTCATGCCGGCGCAGACGGCTTTTTCTGATAAAGCGGCGCATGGGCTGCATGAACCAGCCGGGGTTGTCCTCGTGCAGGTGGCCGACGTTGAGCAGGGCTTCTTCCAGGGTGCAAAGCAGCAGCCGTTCCTCTTCCAGGGTGGCGCGGCGCGAGTCCGCGCCCGAGGCCGGCCGGGTCCAGCCACGGTTCGGATTTTCCGGAGCAAAGGGCAGTTCCATGTCCGCCTTGACGCACTCGTACAGCAGTACCAGCACGGCCTGGGCCAGATTCAGGGAGGCGTTGCCGGCCGCCGTGGGAATGGTTACCAGCCGGGTGCACTGTTCCACTTCGGCGTTGAGCAGCCCCCGGTCTTCGGAGCCGAACACCAGGGCCACGCGGCCGCCTTCGCGGGCCACGGCCCTGGCCTGGCGGGCCGCGCTTTCGGGTGAAAGCAGTTCCCGCCGCCAGCCGCCGGCCCTGGCCGTGGTGCCCAACGCGGCCGCGAAAGGGGCGAGCGCCGCCTCAAGGCTTTCCTCCACTCTGGCGGTTTCGAGCAGGGCCACGCCTTGGGCGGTGGCCAGGGGAACGGCCTTGTCCTTTTCCCAGCGTTCGGGATTCACCAGCACCAGATCCGAGGCCCCCATGTTGGCCATGGCCCGCGCCGCCATGCCGATGTTTTCCGGAAAGCGCGGCCGGACCAGGACCACGGAAAGATTGTGCAGCACGCTTTTTTCCCTCGCATCCCCATTCGTTTTCGGATTGTTCCGAGGCGACCATAATCCATTCGCCGTCCGGAGCAAAGGCCGCCGCGCCATGTTCAGGCAGGTGCCACTGCGGAGGTGTCCAATTTTACTTTCCTGCAAAAGAGTCGGTCTTGTCTCTTCTTAAAAATATGTCAGCAACACCTGGGAAGCTGCTGTTCGCCGAAGGGGGAAAGCGGCTACGGAACGAGCAAAGAGGGACAGCAATGCATGAGCACCGACATCCTCCGGGCCGTGACCGGCTACCAACAGCGGCGGGATAAATTGAAGGGAAAGTAATTTTTGCGTTCTTTGACAATCGAATAGGGTTTGAGAGGAGAGGAGGCCGAGTGCGGCCAGCCGTACGCTTTTACTGCGGACACACTAGATGCCCGTTGATCGCGTTTTCCATTATCCCAACATATAGTTTTTGATTAAAAATACTCACACTATCAACATAATATTCAATTTTTGTCCCTTCTCCTTCTGAATTATGGAGGAGTGCATAGTAATCAAAATATGCAGCAGACTTTGCATATATCTCAATACTGCCGTCAAATGTGCGGGAGTGTGAAGTTAAAGACGAGCATTTATCAAATAGCTGAATTATATTTTTGTGAACATCATTCATACTTGCGCTTACTGTTTTGCTTCCTTTGTATTTCGCATCATGCACCATTTCATTCACCGTAACGGAGCCACAACCATGTAGGCAAAAGCAAATCATTATAAATAAAACAATCTTCAGCATATCTTCTCCCTTCCTCTCAACCCTGCTCAATTCCAAAGGCATACCAAAAAATTCAGTGCCGGGTCAACGACGCCAAACGGAAAAACTCAGCGTTTTCCTACATGACGGGCGCGAGGAGGCGTGTGGCGCTGTACGCGGCGCGGGTGAGGGGGGAGCGGTCGGCGAACCAGTGCTCGTCCAGTTCCACGCAGTTGTCGAGATCGGCGCGGAAGATGTCTTCGTATTGGGCGGCAAAGGGTTCATCGTAAATGAAGGCATTGATTTCGAAGTTCAGGGAGAAACTTCTATAGTCGAGGTTGGCGGTGCCGATGCTGGCCACGGCGCTGTCGATGACCAGAGTTTTGGCGTGCAGAAAGCCGTTGTAGAGGAACAGGCGCACTCCGGTGCCGAGGAGTTGGCGGGCGTAGCCGAGGGAGGCGGCGTGCACGAACAGGTGATCTTTGAGGCCGGGCAGCATGAGGCGGACGTCCACGCCGGAGCCGGCGGCGATGCGCAAGGCGTCAAGAAAACTGTCGTCCGGAGTGAAGTAGGGGGTTTGGATAAAGATGTTTTTGCGGGCGGAATACAGCATTTCCAGCAATCCGTTTTTCAGGGTGCTGGTGGCGGTATCCGGGCCGCCGCTGGCGATCTGGACGTTCAGGTTGCCGCGCACCAGGGGGCGGGGCATGAAGCTGCGTATCTGGTCGTTGCGCAGGGGTTGGTCGGTGGCCGAGGTCCAGTCCAGAAGAAAGCGTTCCTCAAGAAAGGTGACGGAAGATCCGGTCAGGCGCAGGTGCGTGTCGCGCCAGGGAGAGAGGCGGGGGTTGGCGCCCAGGTATTCCTCGCCGATGTTCATGCCGCCCAGGTAGCCGATGGCGCCGTCGATGACGGTGATTTTGCGGTGGTTGCGGTAATTGAGGCGCAGGTGGGAACTTAAGGAAAACACCAGCGGCGAAAAGGCCACGATCTGCCCGCCGGCCTGGCGCAGTTTTTTGAACATGCTGCCGCGCGAGAGCAGGTTGCCCAGGGTGTCGTAGATAATGCGCACGTCCACGCCGCTGCGGGCTTTTTCCGTGAGGATGTCGAGTATTTCCCGGCCCAGAGCGTCGTTGCGAAAAATGTAGTAGAGAAGATGGATGTGGGTCTTGGCCTTGCGCATGTCCTCTTTCATGCGGTCGAACATGGCCCGGCCGTCGGTGAAAACAATGGCGGCGTTATCGCCGGTAAGAAAGTGGGCGCCGTCGTTTTCCAGGTAGGATATCAGGCGGCCGTGGGGCCTGTCCGATTGGGGCGGGGTGTCCACGTGGTCGTGGATGTGTTTGGCGATGTTCCGCCGGTGCATGTTGTCCGCGATGAGCTTGATGGCGTATCGCTTCTTCTTTTTGACGTGAAAACCGCTGCCGAACATGGCGTAGGCGATGAAGCCGACAAAGGGGAGGAATATGAGCACCAGAGCCCAGGCGATGGTGGAGGAGGGGTTTTTCCTTTCCACAAAGATGACGGTGATGAGGCACAGAAGGTCAAGGATGGAGCCGACCAGGGCCAGGATGGAGTATACGGTCATGGAATGACCCGCCTGCGGAGGATAAGCCGCGGATTCAGAAGCTTTGCCAGATGAGCGGAGCGGACAGGCAGATGATGCCGATGCCGATGCTCAGCTTGACCACAAAACCGCCGAAGCGGCCGAGAGTGGCGCCAAAAGCGGCGCTTGCCGCAACCCGGCCGCTGGCGCCGCGCATTTTTTCCACAAGAAAGCAGCCGGCAAAACCTCCAGCCAGGGCTCCGGGCAGGGCGCCGAGGCCGAAGAAGATGGGCGCGCACATAAACCCGCCGACAAGGGCGCCGATAATGCCGCCCACGCTGCCTTTGCTGCTGCCGCCGAATTTCTTGGCGCCGTAATACCCGGCAGCGAATTCAATCAACTCGCCCAGGCCGGCCAGCCCGACGGCGAAAGCGAAAAACTGCCAGCCAAAGTGGGCGGTTTCGACAAAAGCGGCCCACAGGCCGATAATGCCTATAATGACCCAGGTTCCGGGCAGGCCGAGGAAAATCAGCAGGAGGGAAAGAACCATGAAGGCGATGCAGACAACGGCAAGGGGATAAAGCACGGGGAACCTCTGGCGCATTGACGGCTGCGCGAAAATAGTTGGGGGCCGTAATGTCACCAGGCCCTGGCCAAAACGACCGCGTTTCATAACAAAGTCCACCATCATAGCGCCAAAGCCTTGCGACGGCAAATGGCAAAGAGGGAATGAGAGACAAGGTGGAATGCTTTTTTAGTATTGTAACATGCTAAATTTACAGTAGCAGGATATTTTTTTTATTTTTTTCCATTTTGCCTCTTTTCAAGCTGAAATACGGTCTTATACTAAGAGCGTTCAATAAGGGCGTGCCGCCCGCCGCCGCGCGCGTCTGCAACGGGTGCGGCGGTCTTGCGAAGGCTTGTCGGTTCCTGTATGGACACGCCTTCGGCAGCGCGGTCTTGTATGCCCGCGCAGGTTGATTTTTCATTGCAAATACTGAACATTCGCAATCAATACGGAGGTTTGCGTATCATGAAGCTGAAGCCCCTGAATGACCGCGTCCTGGTCAAACGTCTCGAAGGTGAGGAAAAAACCGCTGGCGGTCTGTTCATTCCGGACACGGCCAAGGAAAAACCCTCCAAAGGTGAAGTGGTTGCCGTCGGGCCCGGCAAGACCACGGATGACGGCAAGAAGCTCGTCATGACGGTCAAGGCCGGCGATCTGGTGCTTTTCAACAAATACGCGGGCACGGAAATCAAGCTCGATGGCGTTGACCACCTGGTTCTGCGCGAGGACGACGTTCTCGCCATCATTTCCTAAAAATCACGCATCGCTGAATAGCACCCATTTCATTCTCAGGAGGAACAACTCATGCCTGCCAAAGAAATTCTTTTTGATACCAAAGCCCGCGAGCGCCTTTCCCGCGGGGTTGATACGCTTGCCAACGCCGTGAAAGTGACCCTGGGCCCCAAAGGCCGTAACGTGGTCATTGAAAAATCTTACGGCTCCCCGGTCATCACCAAGGACGGCGTGACCGTGGCCAAGGAAATCGAACTGGAAGACAAGTTCGAGAACATGGGCGCCCAAATGGTCAAGGAAGTCGCTTCCAAAACCAGCGACGTGGCCGGCGACGGCACCACCACCGCCACCATTCTTGCCCAGGCCATTTACAAAGAAGGCGTGAAGCTTGTGGCCGCCGGCCGCAACCCCATGTCCATCAAGCGCGGCATCGACAAGGCCGTGGCCAAGCTTGTGGCTGATCTGGACGCTCTGGCCAAACCCACCCGCGACCAGAAAGAAATCGCCCAGGTCGGCACCATTTCCGCCAACTCCGACAGCACCATCGGCAACATCATCGCCGAAGCCATGGGCAAGGTCGGCAAGGAAGGCGTGATCACGGTCGAGGAAGCCAAGGGCCTGGAAACCACCCTGGAAGTGGTAGAAGGCATGCAGTTCGACCGTGGCTATCTTTCCCCCTATTTCGTCACCAATCCGGACAAGATGATCTGCGAAATGGACGAGCCCCTGATCCTCATCAACGAGAAAAAAGTCTCCAGCATGAAGGAAATGCTCCCCGTTCTCGAGCAGGTAGTCAAAATGAACCGCCCGCTGGTGCTCATCGCCGAAGACGTTGACGGCGAAGCCCTGGCCACCCTGGTGCTCAACAAACTGCGCGGCTCTCTCCAGGTTGTGGCCGTGAAGGCCCCCGGCTTCGGCGACCGCCGCAAGGCCATGCTGCAAGATATCGCTGTCCTCACCGGCGGCACCGTGGTGTCCGAAGAAATGGGCACCAAGCTGGAAAATCTCTCCGTGGCCGATCTGGGCACGGCCAAGCGCGTGGTCATCGATAAAGACAACACCACCATCGTTGACGGCGCCGGCAAGGGCGACGACATCAAGGCCCGCGTCAAGCAGATTCGCGCCCAGATTGAAGAAACCACTTCCGATTACGACCGCGAAAAGCTCCAGGAACGCCTGGCCAAGATCGTGGGCGGCGTTGCCGTCATTCACGTGGGCGCGGCCACGGAAACGGAAATGAAGGAAAAGAAAGACCGCGTGGAAGACGCCCTGAACGCCACCCGCGCGGCCGTTGAGGAAGGTATTGTGCCCGGCGGCGGCACCGCTTACCTGCGCGTGGCCAAGTCCCTTGACGACGTGAAGCTGGCCGACGACGACGAAGCCGCCGGCGTGCTGCTGGTGCGCCGCGCCATTGAAGAGCCCCTGCGCCAGATCTCCATCAATGCGGGTTTTGAAGGCTCCATCGTGGTGGAAAAGGTGCGCGAAGGCAAGGATGGCTTCGGCTTTGACGCCGCCACCGGCGAATACTGCGACCTGATCAAGGCCGGCGTCATCGACCCCAAGAAGGTGACCCGTATCGCCCTGCAGAATGCCGCCTCCGTGGCTTCCCTGCTGCTCACCACCGAGTGCGCCGTGGCTGAAAAGCCCGAGCCCAAGAAAGACATGCCCCCCATGGGCGGCGGCATGGGCGGAATGGGCGGAATGGGCGGCATGTACTAGAGCATTTCACGAATGAAATGAGTGAATTGCTCTGCAAGGATTTGTCCTCAAATCCTTGCCGCGAAAGAGGCGTAGGCGTGCCTTGCCCGCCGTTAAGCGACTCTTTCAAGCGTTAATTGCTCTAAGAGACGGGCCGAGCCCCGGCTCATAACAGCGTAACAATATAGCTACTGTGACAAGACCCCCGTCGGCATTGCCCCGGGGGTCTTTTTTGGGTGGGCGAATACCCGACCCGGCCCGGAAAAGCGCCGTTATCCCAGCAAGGAACTTGATGCCCGACCAAGTTGTGGTTTATCCACAGAAAGCGCGGCGCGCTCCCGTTTTCATCCTTCCGTCGCCCGCAACCCAACCCGCCGTCACGGCAAAGGAGCGAACATGCTTCGTTTCGCGGCCAATCTGAGCATGATGTTCACGCATCTTCCCTTTCTCGACCGCTTCGCGGCGGCCGCGGATCAGGGCTTTGACCATGTGGAGTATCTTTTTCCCTACTCCTTTACGCCGGACGAACTCGCCCGCGTGCTTGAAAAAAACGGCCTCAGCCAGGCACTTTTCAATCTTTTCCCCGGCGACTGGGAAGCCGGCGAGCGCGGTCTGGCCTGCCTGCCGGGGCGGGAAAAAGAATTTGAAGCTTCGGTGGAAAAGGCGATTCTTTACGCCAAGGTCCTAAAATGCCCCATGGTGCATGCCATGGCCGGCATCCTGCCGGCGGGCGTCACGTTTGAAAAAGGGGGTGCCGTTTATCTGAGCAACATACGCCGCGCCGCCGAGCGCCTCGCCGCAGAAGGGCTGCGCCTTTGTCTCGAACCCATCAACCAGCTCAGCATGCCCGGCTACTTTCTGCGCGCTCAGGCACAGGCCGTTGATTACATCAAAGAGCTTGACCTGCCTAATATCCGCCTGCAATTCGACTTTTTCCACCGCCAGATGCAGGAAGGCAACGTGGCCGGCGGCTTGCGCGCTTGCTTTCCTTTCATCGGGCACTGCCAGATCGCGGGCGCGCCTGAACGGCACGAGCCGGATCGCGGCGAGTTGCACTACTCCTACCTCTTCTCCCTGCTTGAAGAGCTGGGTTACTCGGGTGTGATCGGCTGCGAGTACAACCCGGCGGGCGACACAGCCGCGGGCCTCGCCTGGATACGGCCACACGGCGTTACTGCGCGCCGGCGAATACCCGCATCCGCCTCCTGACAAGGATACTCCAAAAGAGCAGCCCCGCCGGCGTCGCCCGCGTGGGGTTGCTCTTTTGGGGAAACGGGCGAACGTGTGCCGCATCCGCGCGGCGTGTGTGCCTAAAAAATGGGCGATGGAGCGCGGCGACGAAAACGACTGTGCCCGCTTTCTGGACAAGATGGCGCGCCCGCGCTGTCTTGCTCGAAAATCCGGGGGCGGCCCGCTTTTTGCTTGAAGCCGTGCATACCCGGAGGAATGTATGTCCAAACGTATCGCCGCGGCGGTCTTTTTCGCCGCTCTACTGTTCGCGTTTCCCGCTCTGGCGGAGCATCTGAGCATCAATTACACCAACAACACTCCCTTTGAACTGATCGAGATCAACGCCAAACTTGAAACCACGCACGCGCCGCGCGACACGCGCTCGCGCGTCAACCTTGTCAGCGGCTCCAGCTACCACATTGGCGTGACCGGAGCCATAAAACCCTTGTCCATCAAGGTGGAATTCGCGGCCGGGCGTTTGGAGTTCGACGACTTGGCCGGCCTTGCCCTAAGCGACGACATGCAGGTTGACGTCGTATATGACGACAAGGGCGCCCGCCTGGAGCAGTCCGCCGACGGCGCGTCGCACACGGCGCAAGGAAAGGTGATCTGGTTTTTGAGCGCGGAAAATAGATCCGCCGCCGTTCCCAAGGCTACAATCATCACGGCCAAGAGCCAGGACGACGTGCGCCGCCTGTTCGCGAAAGCAGCACCGGCAGCCCCGTCCGGCAGTGAAGAGCCCAAAAACTTTGACGTGGAAGCCGGCCCGATCTGGAACAACAATCATGCCCAGGAACGCTGCCCGGAATTGCTGGCCGAGTGGAACCGGAACAGAAAGTCGGGCGAGCCCGAAGCCCGCTGGACAGGCCAATGGGTCACCACCAGGGAAGGTGAGATGAGCGTGTGCGGATTCGCCACCGGCTCTTCCGGCTCCGCTGCCTCCGTCGCCGGCGCGCTGTACGAGGATCAGGACGGCGAAACTCTATATTTTCCCGTGACCTGGGCCGGAACGGCCGGCGTGGGCCGCAGCCAGTCCATGGGCGGCTCGGGCGTGGGCACCGCGTTGCGGCTGGAAGCGGACAGCGCGGTTCTGAAAGCGGTTTTCGACGATCTGGCCCAGCAGGGATTGCGGCCGTGGCGCGCTGAAGTGAGCATGCAAACCATGTCTGATGACAAAGAGTTGTTCTACGGCGACAGCAAAAAAGACGCGTCGGCGGATATGGCCGGCTTGTTCGCGGAGATTGCGCCCGTCCGTGAGTCCAGGGAACTGCGCCGGGCCCAGTGTGTGCTGGTGGGTGCGACCGCCTTTACGGAAGCGGCGGCCGGAAAGGAAGTGAGTTCCGCGCCGGGCGTGATGCTGATGGTAGGCCCCGGCACGGTGGAAGCCTTCTTTTTACCCGACTGCTCGAGTTTTCTGGAACGTCCATAGGGCGTTTCATCCGGACCTGTTGTACAGGTGACAGCCTGAAATTCCAGTGGCAAAAAACAAGGCATACTCAATCGGCCAGCTTTTTCCTGGATTCCACCGGGGAAAAGCTGGCCAAGCTTTTTTGAAAACGTTCCGTGTTGTGAAAAGAGATGTGTCTTTCCTTCCCTTCCCGTCCGTCAGCGGCGCAGGGACATGCCGGCTTTGAGGGTTCTGCACAGGCGTTCGGCGGCGTTTTCCACCAGGGCCGGTCCTTGGGCCAGGCAGTCTTCCAATGTCATGGGCGCGGATGGACAGACAGCGGCCGCGTCTATGCCCTGTTCAAAGATGGCTTCGTAGCCCTCGCCCAGGCCGCCGGACAGGCAGACGACCGGAACGCCGTGGCGCTTGGCGATTTTGGCCACGCCCACCGGGGCTTTGCCAAAGGCGGTCTGGCGGTCGGTGCGGCCTTCGCCGGTGATGACGAGATCGACTCCGGCGCTGAGGCGATCGAAATCAATGGCTTCCAACACTATTTCTATGCCGGGCTTGAGCTCCGCCCTGGTGAAAAAGAGCAGGGCCGCTCCCAGCCCCCCGGCCGCTCCGGCCCCGGCGCGGTCCACGATCTGGCGGCCGGTGATGGCGCACGCTTGCTCGCCATAATGGCGCAAGGCGTTGTCCAGCACGGCGACGGTGTCCGGACAGGCTCCCTTTTGCGGGCCAAAGATGGCAGAGGCCCCGCGTGGTCCGCACAGAGGGTTGTCCACGTCGCAGGCCACGGTGAGGGAAAGGCTGTCCAGGCGCGGGTCCACGCCGCTGGTGTCGATGCAGGCCAGCCGGCTTAAGGCCTCGCCGCCGAAGGGCAGCTCTTTGCCGTCCGCGTCCAGAAAACGGATGCCCAGGGCCGAGACGAAACCCGCGCCGCCGTCGTTGGTGGCGCTGCCGCCTATGCCGAGAATCAGGTGGGGCAGGCCTTGGTCGAGCACTTCCTTGACCAACTGGCCCGTGCCCAGGGTGGTGGTCAGGCAGGGGTTGCGCTTGTCCGGGGGCACCAGGGGCAGGCCGGAAGCGGAGGCCATTTCGATGACCGCGGTTTTGCCGTCGCCCAGCACGCCCCACAGGGCGGACACCGGCTCGCCCAGGGGGCCGGTCACTTCCTTGCGGAAAAAGCGGCCGCCCGTGGCGCTGACCAGGGCTTCCACCGTGCCTTCGCCGCCGTCGGCAATGGGCAACTTGAGCACTTCCGCCTGGGCGAACACTTTTTTGATGCCCCGTTCCATGGCTTCGGCGACGCCAAGGGCGGAAATGCTGCCTTTGTAGGAATCCGGCGCGACGATGATGCGCATAACCCCTCCGTGACGGGTTGGTGGCTGTGAAGGTGCCCGCTGTGTTCCGAAGAAACAACTGGCCGAAAAATCCATTTTGGCGGAATTTTGTGGGAACTTCAATACAATCCCCCTTGTCCCGTGCCGGAAAAAGCATGCCGTTCGCTGCCGTCGCCGCATGGAGCGGGGGTAGCGCTCTGGCATCCGGACGAAAAAGGAAAGAAAATCGCGTTTTTTTTCCTTCGAGGCTTGATGTTTTTTCGACAAAGGGCGAAACTTGAGGAACTAATTGGCCCGGATGCGAACGGAATCGTCCGAATATTCGGGGCAAACGCGGTTTTGACCTGTCCCCGGGCGGCCTTCTGCCGTCAGCAACTTTCTCAGAGGTAAAAGCTCATGGAACAAGCGACGCAGGCCTTCAATTGGGCTATTCTCGCCATCCCGGCGCTTCTTATTCTGATCCCGGCGGGCTTCTTTTACGCCGGCTGCCGTCTTTCCGCGCAAGAGCGTTTCTCCCGCGCCGGAAAGCCCCTATACTGGCTGGGGGGCCAGGGAATTACCCTGGTTCTGGCCACCCTGCTCTTTGTTTTGCGGGGAGCCTATGTTCCCGATATGGTGGTAATCCAGCTTCCGCTCATTCTTACAGTGTGTTATTTTCTGTTGGCCTGTGCGTTCCGGTCGTCCTTCCTCCTTTCCATCGCCATTGCCACGCCCGGCTTGTGGCTGTTCTGCTCCCAGTCCTGGCAGGCCTTTTCGGGCGCCAAGGAAATGCTGTTCAAGCTGCCGCAGGATCCGTTCTGGTACATACTGGCTGCTGTCGTGCTTTTCTGTCTGCGCAACCGCCCCAAGCTCAAGGAATTCTGGAACGGGCTGGAGGAAGTGCTGACAACCATGGGCGGCAGCTACCTTATGGGCGGCTTGTGGCTTCTGGCCCTGGGGCAGCAAAGCCTGCTGGCCGGGATCGGCCTGGCCCCCCACGTGTGGGCCGTTGTGCTGCTGGCGGCGGCCGCGTTCCTGCTCTGGTGCGCGCGGCTTATGCAGGACGCCATTCTGTCCGGGTGCAGCCTGGTGGGTCTGGTGGCCGGCCTCTACACTTTTGTGTCGCGTTACCCTTGGTAAACGCCCGCTACGGGTAATAGCGCGTTGAACATTCCGTGGCTGTTCGGGCATCCGGGCGGTCACGGAATGTCTGCTTTTTTGTTATAACACACTGAATATACATATATTTTCAGTGCATAAAAAACGTAAAAAAAAGAGTTGACGAAGCTTTGATAATGGTGGATAAGACCGTTCGCCGCTGAGGAAAAGGCGGGGTGTTCTTTGCAACAGGTTGTAACAGTTTACTTTTTTTCTTTCCGCGGGTGATAAAAAACTTTTGCGGGAAATGAA
>JAVBOI010000070.1:0-6174 GCA_031550695.1 Desulfovibrio sp.
TACTTTGTGGTGCGCGACAGCAAGGTGACCGATGAAATCGTTTACCTGGACGCCTCGCGCGAAGGCGACGAGGTCATCGCCCAGGCCAACGCGGCCTTTGACGAAAATGGCTATCTGAAGGACGAGTTCATCACCACGCGCATGCGCGGCGACGTGCTTTCCAGTCCCAAGGCTGACGTCACCCTCATGGACGTCTCCCCCAGCCAGATGGTCTCCATCTCTGCGGCCCTCATCCCCTTCCTGGAACATGACGACGCCAACCGCGCCCTCATGGGCTCCAACATGCAGCGCCAGGCCGTGCCGCTGCTGCGCTGCGCCAAGCCCCTGGTGGGCACCGGGATGGAAGGCGACGTGGCCCGCGACTCCGGGGCCTGCATCATTGCCGAAGGCGACGGAGTTGTGCGCTACGCGGACGCGGACCGCATCATCGTCTCCTACACCGGCGGCGGGCTGTACCCGGAAAGCGGCGGGGTAAAAGCCTACATCCTGCAAAAGTACCACAAGTCCAACCAGAACTCCTGCTTCGGGCAAAAGCCTTCCTGCCTGCCCGGCCAGGTGGTCAAAAAAGGCGCGGTCCTGGCAGACGGCCCCGGCATAGAGGGAGGCGAGCTGGCCCTTGGCAAAAACCTTACCGTGGCCTTCATGCCCTGGTGCGGCTACAACTTTGAAGACTCCATCCTCATTTCCGAGCGCTGCGTGAAGGAAGACACCTTCACCTGCGTACACATTGAAGAATTTGAGGTAGTGGCCCGCGACACCAAGCTGGGACCGGAAGAAATCACCCGCGACATTCCCAACGTTGGCGAAGATATGCTGCGCAATCTGGACAGTTCCGGAATTATCCGCATCGGCGCTTCCGTGCGGCCGGACGACATCCTGGTTGGCAAAATCACCCCCAAGGGCGAAACCCAGCTCACCCCGGAAGAAAAACTCCTGAGCGCCATCTTCGTCTACAAGGCAAGGGACGTGAAAAACACCTCCCTCAAAGTGCCGACTGTACTCGAGGGCACGGTCATTGAGGTAAAGGTCTTTAACCGCCGCTCCGGCGAAAAAGACGAGCGCACGCTTCAGATCGAGGAATACGAGCTTTCCCGCCTGGAGCGCAAGGAAGCCGACCATGCGGCCGCCCTCAGCGATTCCGTGCGGGATCGCCTGCTGGAAATTGTGGCCGGCAAACAAATCGGCGTGAACATCGCGGGCAAGAAGAAGGGCGAAGTGCTGGCCGAAGCCGGTTCCGTACCTTCTCTGGAAGCCCTGGCCGAAGTTGCGGTCAAGAAGTTCTCCGGCCTGTTCAAAAGCAAGGAAACCAACGAAGCCGTGAACGCCGTGCTGGAGGATTACGACCGCCAGCTCGCCTTTATCAAGGATATCTACAGCGCCAAGCGCGGCAAGGTAACCGAAGGCGACGACCTGCCCCCAGGCGTGATCAAGATGGTCAAGGTTTATGTGGCGGTCAAACGCAAACTCAACGTGGGCGACAAAATGGCCGGCCGGCACGGAAACAAGGGCGTGGTGTCCTGCATACTTCCGCAGGAGGACATGCCCTTCTTCACGGACGGACGGCCCGTGGACATAGTCCTGAACCCCCTGGGCGTGCCTTCCCGTATGAACATCGGCCAGATCATGGAGACCCACCTGGGCTGGGCCGCCCAGGAACTGGGCGCGCAATTGGCGGATCTGGTCAAGAGCGGCACAGCCCTCAAGCAGGTGCGCGAGGACGTCAAAAAGGTCTTCAACACCCCGGCCACCAGCAAACTCATAGACTCCCTGGACGACGAGGAGTTCAAAAAGGCTGTCAAGAGCCTGCGCAACGGCATCGTCACCAAGACCCCGGTCTTTGACGGCGCCACGGAAGAGGAGATCTGGGACTGGCTGACCCAGGCCGGCCTGCCGGATGACGGCAAAACCGTGCTTTATGACGGCCGCACCGGCGAACCCTTCAAAAACCGGGTCACCACCGGCGTCATGTACATGCTCAAGCTCCACCACCTGGTTGACGAGAAAATCCATGCCCGTTCCACCGGCCCATACTCCCTGGTCACCCAGCAGCCACTGGGCGGCAAAGCCCAGTTCGGCGGCCAGCGGCTTGGGGAAATGGAAGTCTGGGCTCTGGAAACTTACGGCGCGGCCTACCTGCTCCAGGAGTTCCTCACCGTCAAGTCCGACGACGTGGCCGGCCGCGTCAAAATGTATGAAAAAATCGTCAAGGGCGACAACTTCCTGGAAGCCGGCCTGCCGGAATCCTTTAACGTTCTGGTCAAGGAACTCATGTCCCTGGGACTTGACGTCACCCTGCACCAGGAAGAAGGCAACAAACGCCCGAAACGCACCGGTTCCTTTGCCAACACTCCCGTGGGCGAAGAAGAACCGCTGGAATAAGAGCGCGTCTGAGCGCGCGGCTTTGCCGCGCGCTCAGCTAAAATAATAGGCAGGTATAAAATAATGACCTTGGACGATCTTTTCACGGTCAGGGGATCCACATCTGGCATAGCCAACATAAAAAACCTGAAAGCTATGCAGGTGAGCATCGCCGCGCCGGAGTCCATACGCGAGTGGTCTTACGGCGAGGTGAAAAAGCCGGAGACGATAAACTACCGCACCTTCAAGCCGGAGCGGGACGGACTTTTCTGCGCCAAAATTTTCGGTCCGGTAAAGGACTACGAGTGCAACTGCGGCAAGTACAAGCGCATGAAACATCGCGGCATAGTCTGCGAAAAGTGCGGCGTGGAAGTCATTGCTTCCAAAGTGCGGCGCGAGCGCATGGGCCACATCGAATTGGCCGCGCCTGTCGCCCACATCTGGTTTTTGAAGACCCTGCCCTCCAAGATTGGCACGCTCCTGGACATGACAATGGCGGATCTGGAGAAGGTGCTCTACTTTGACTCATACATCGTTCTGGACCCGGGCAGCACCAGCCTGACCAAGCTGCAGGTCATTTCCGAGGATCAGTTCCTTCAGGTTATGGACCACTATGGCGAAGAAGCCATGAAAGTTGGCATGGGCGCCGAATCCATCCGCAGTCTGCTGGAAGAGTTGGATCTGGAAAAGCTGCGCGTGGAACTGCGCGAGGAATCCCAGTCCACCCGCTCCCAGACCAAAAAGAAAAAGCTGACCAAGCGCCTGAAAATCGTGGAGGCCTTTTTGGAATCCGGCAACAAGCCGGAGTGGATGATCATGGAAGTTATTCCGATCATTCCGCCCGAACTGCGCCCCCTGGTGCCCCTGGACGGCGGGCGTTTCGCCACCTCAGACCTTAACGATTTGTACCGCCGGGTGATCAACCGGAACAACCGCCTGAAGAGGCTGATGGAACTGGGCGCGCCGGACATCATCATCCGAAACGAAAAGCGCATGCTCCAGGAAGCCGTGGACGCCCTGTTCGACAACGGCCGCCGGGGCCGGGCCATTACCGGCACCAACGGCCGGCCGCTCAAGTCCCTGTCCGACATGATCAAGGGCAAGCAGGGCCGCTTCCGCCAGAACCTTCTGGGCAAGCGCGTGGACTATTCCGGCCGTTCGGTCATCGTGGTCGGCCCAAAGCTTAAACTGCACCAGTGCGGCCTGCCCAAAAAAATGGCCCTGGAGCTGTTCAAGCCCTTCATCTATTCAAAGCTGGAAGAGCGCGGGCTGGCCTCCACCATCAAGAGCGCCAAAAAGATGGTCGAGCGCGAAGAGCTGGTGGTCTGGGATATTCTGGAAGACGTGGTGCGCGAATACCCGATTATGCTCAACCGCGCCCCCACCCTGCACCGTCTGGGCATTCAGGCCTTTGAGCCGCTCCTGGTGGAAGGCAAGGCCATCCAGTTGCACCCCCTGGTCTGCTCCGCCTACAACGCGGACTTCGACGGAGACCAGATGGCCGTGCACCTGCCGCTTTCCGTGGAAGCGCAGATCGAATGCCGCGTGCTCATGATGAGCACCAACAACATCCTTTCCCCGGCCAACGGCTCGCCGGTCATCGTGCCCAGCCAGGACATCGTGCTCGGCCTGTACTACATGACCGTGGAGCGCGACTTTGAACCGGGCGAAGGCAAAATCTTCTGCGATCCCTGGGAAGTCGTGGCCGCTTACGACGCCGGCCAGGTGGCCCTGCACGCCAAGATCAAGGTGCGCATCGACGGCCAGCTTCTGGATACCACGCCGGGCCGCATTCTGGTGCGCGACATCCTGCCGGAAGGCGTGCGCTTTGAACTGGTCAACTGCGTGCTGACCAAAAAGAACATCGGCCGCCTGGTGGGCACCGCCTACCGCGACGCCGGCACCAAAGCCACGGTCATCCTGTGCGACCGCATCAAGGACATCGGCTACGAGTACGCCACCCGGGCGGGCATAACCATCGGCGTGAAGGATTTGCGCATCCCGCCGGCCAAAAAGGTCATTCTGGAAAAATCCCAGAACGAAGTGGACGACATTGAAAGCCAGTACCGGGACGGCATCATCACCCGCACGGAAAAATACAACAAGGTGGTGGACGTCTGGACCAAGGCCACGCAGGACGTTTCCGCCGAGATGATCAAGCAGATCTCCTACGACGTGGTGGAAAACAAGAAAACCGGGGAAAAAAAGACCAACCAGTCCTTTAACCCCATTTACATGATGTCCACCTCCGGCGCGCGCGGCAACCAGGACCAGATGCGCCAGCTGGCCGGCATGCGCGGACTGATGGCCAAGCCGTCCGGCGAAATCATTGAAACGCCCATCACCTCCTGCTTCCGCGAAGGCCTGGACGTTCTGCAGTACTTCAACTCCACGCACGGCGCGCGCAAAGGCCTGGCGGACACGGCCCTCAAGACGGCCAACTCCGGCTACCTGACACGCCGCCTGGTGGACGTGGTCCAGGACGTGATCATCTCTGAGCGCGACTGCGGCACCGTGGACGGAATAGAACTGAACCACCTGGTCAAGGGCGGGGACATCAAGATGCGCCTGGCGGAACGCGCCCTGGGCCGCGTCAGCCTGTATCCCGTCTACCACCCGCTCACGCGCGAACTGCTCTACCCGGCCAACACGCTGATCGACGAAAGTGTGGCGGAAGCCATTGACGAGGCCGGCATAAACTCCCTGACCATCCGCTCCGCCCTGACCTGCCAGGCCGAGCGCGGCATTTGCGCCCACTGCTACGGGCGTGACCTGGCGCGCGGGCACCTGGTGAACATCGGGGAAACCGTGGGCATCATCGCGGCCCAGTCCATCGGCGAGCCTGGCACTCAGCTGACCATGCGCACCTTCCACATAGGCGGCACGGCTTCGCGCGAGATTGAGCGTTCCAGCATCAGCGCCCTGCATACCGGCCGGGTCATCCTGTCGCGGGTGAAATCCGTGAAAAACCGGGAAGGGCACTCCATGGTTCTGGGCAAGAGCGGCCAGATCAGCATTGTGGACGAGCAGGGCCGCGAGCGGGAAAAGTACATGCTGCCCAACGGCTCCAAGCTGCTGGTCATAGAAGGCCAGGAAGTGGAAAAAGGCGCCATGCTGGCGGAATGGGACCCCTTCAACGAGCCGTTCGTCTCGGAAGTGGACGGCGTGGTCAAGTTCGCGGACATCATTGAAGGCAAGACCTACCAGGAAAAGGTGGACGAGACCACGCATATGGCGTCGCAGTCCATCATCGAATACCGGACCACCAACTTCCGGCCGTCCATCTCCGTGTGCGACGAGGCCGGCGCGGCCAAATTCCGGCCGGGCACGCAGATTCAGGCCACCTATTCCCTGCCCGTGGGCGCCCTGCTCATGGTCAAGGACGGCCAGAGCATCAACGCCGGGGACATTCTGGCAAGAAAGCCGCGCGAATCCTCCAAGACCAAAGACATCGTCGGCGGTCTGCCGCGCGTGGCCGAACTCTTTGAAGTGCGCAAGCCCAAGGATATGGCCATTGTGTCCGAAATAGACGGCACCATTACCTTCGCCGGCGAGACCAAGGGCAAACGCAAAATCATGGTCACCCCGGAAGTTGGCGAGGCCAAAGAATACCTGGTGCCCAAGGGTAAGCACATCACCGTGGGCGACGGCGACTTTGTGGAAGCCGGAGAACTTCTGACCGAAGGCCACCCGGAACTGCACGACATTCTGCGCACCAAGGGCGAGAAGTTCCTGGCCAACTACCTGGTGGAAGAGGTGCAGGACGTGTACCGCTTCCAGGGGGTGGCCATTGACGACAAGCACATTGAAGTGATC
>JAVBOI010000035.1:0-57102 GCA_031550695.1 Desulfovibrio sp.
ATCCTGGGTGAAGCGTTAGAGCATTTCACGAATGAAATGAGTGAATTGCTCTGCAAGGATTTGTCCTCAAATCCTTGCCGCGAAAGAGGCGTAGGCGGGCCTTGCCCGCCGTTAAGCGACTCTTTCAAGCGTTAATTGCTCCAGTTGCCTTAAGACATTAAAGAGAGGATCGCTTTGCAGCGATCCTCTCTTTTGCCTTTTATCCGTCACACCAGGGTTTGCAGGGCGCGGTAGTCGGTCTTGCCTGTGCCGAGCAGGGGTATTTCGGCAATGCGGACAACGCGTTTGACAGCGTAAATGGGGCCAAGGCCGGCGTCTCTGAAGATATGGTTTATCTCCTGAACTGAGAGGGGGAGTATGGAAAAGGCCAGAATCTCGGCCTGGCCGGCATCCTCGCTGCCCGGCCGGGCTTCAACCGCGATAAAGGGTTTGCCGTCCCCGGGCAGTTCGGGCCGGTCCTTAAGGGTGTTCTGCAATACCTCCTCCATCTGGGGCAGGGAGATCATTTCTCCGCCAAGCTTGACGAAACGCTTGAGCCGGCCCCGGAAGGTCAGGCGGCCCAGGTTGTCCCGGGAGACAAGGTCGCCGGTGCGGTACCAGCGTTCGCCCGCGAAATCGACAAAAGGATCCGGGGCCTGCCCGAGATAGCCGGCAAAGACGCTTTTGCCGCGCACGAGCAGCATGCCCGTTTCGTCGTCCCCGGCCGGGCGCGCGGGAACGGCATGGCCTTGGGCATCATCTTCCTCAACAACCACGGCCGTGCGGACGGACGCAAGCGAGTGACCGATGCTGCCGGGCACGGTGTTGCCGGGCCGGTTGACAGAAATCACGGGCGAGCATTCGGTTATGCCGTAACCTTCGCACAAGGAGGCGCGCGGGCAGCAGCGGGTAAAGGCGGCGTACACCCGTTCCGGGCATTTTTCCGCGCCGGTAAAAGCGAAACGGAGCGAGGCCAGATCGTCGGTGCCCTGGGCCCGGTTCAGCATCGCGTCCAGAAAGGTGGGGGTGGCGCCGAGCAGGGTAAGCTTGTAGTCGCGCACCAGGGAAACCAGGGGCAGGGTCTCGGTGGGATTGGGGTGAAAGGCGGCGCTTAAGCCGGTGACGGCGGGAAGCACCAGGCCCACCATGAGCCCGAAGGAGTGAAAGGGCGGCAGCATGGCCAGAACGCGGTCGCGCCGCTCAACCCGCAGGGCGGCGAGCACGTCCCCGGCATTGGTCATGATGTTCTCGTGGCTCAGGGGCACGGCCTTGGGGTTGGATTCGGAGCCGGAAGTAAAAAGGATGGCCGCGATGTCCGGCGTGCGCCCGGCGCGGATGGGGCGCAGCCCCAGGCAGTGGAAAAAGGCCTGGCCGGCGGCCAGGAGCTTGTCCGACAGGCGTAAGGTCTTGGCCAGTTTTTCCGCCGGAATCCACTCGATGTCCGCGTCCTTGACCGGGTTTCCCGTGCGTTCAAGCTGGTCCAGCAGCAGGGATGAGGTGACGGCCCGGCGGATGCCGGAAGCGGCGATGCAATGGGCCATGTTGCGCGAGCCCACGGTCCAGTTGAGCATCACCGGCTCCTTGCCGGCCAGCAGGGCGCCCAGCCAGACGGCCACGGCCGCGGGCACGGCGGGCAGCATGATGCCCAGGCGCTGATCGGGCAGTTGCCGGAAACGGCGGGACAGGGCAAGGGCGCCGGTAAGGATCTGGCGCCGGGAGCGCACGCCCGCGCGATCCGCCACCAGGGGCCGGGAAGGGGCCTCGCGGGCCAGGAGCAGAAAGGCGTCGACAATGGTGCGCGCCGATTCCGGCAGGGAGAGTACTTGCGCCCCTTCCGTGGAATCGTCCAGGGCGAACCAGGCGGCCGGGACGGCTATCTTCGCGTTCTCGGCATCGCTTTCCGTCAGGTTGCCGGCAGCCGCGAGCAGGCAGTCGCCCACGGTGACCAGGCGCTCCATGCTCGGTATGGCGCGGCCGAATTCCGTTTCCATGGCCGCGGCCAGTTCCACCAGGGCCAGGCTGTCCAGGTGCGCCTCGCTGCTGAGAATACGCTCCGGCGACAGAGGGTGATCCTCGGGCAGGCCTGCGTGTTCCCGGATCAGGGCGTACACGCGCTGGCGCAGGTCATCGGGAACGGAAAGGCTGTCCTCGGTGTGAGCGGAAAAAACGCGCGAAGCCAGGGGCACAGGGGCCGATCCCTGCCAGAAATGGCGCGGCACGGCCATGGCCGGCCGTTCGGCCGCATTGTAGAACTCCTCGAGGCAGGCGTTCAGACGCATTTTGTCGCCGTCGCGCGGCAGATCCTCGGGCTCGACGAATTCGACGGAAACCTTTCGTTTGGGCGTGAAGAAAAGCAGGTTGCCCAGCACGGCCAGCAGGCCGCGCCGCAGTTCGCGGATAAAGCCCGGGGTCTCGCCGCCGGCCCGGCTGAACGCGCTTCCCCACAGGCCGGTGGTGCGCGCCAGAACCACGCGCGCCTCCGGAACCTCGGACAGGATGCGGGCCACGGCCGAGTTCGCGCCCAGGGACTCGCGGGCCGAACGGTACACCCGGCCGGCCGGGTACAGAAGCACGTTGTCCCCGCGCTTCAGGGCGGCGGCGATCATGTCCAGACCGGCCATGACCCCGGCCGAGCCGCCTTTGCCGTCCTTTTGCAGGTCCGGGATGGTGACGGCATGGATGATCCTGGCGGCCATGCTCTGCAAGGGGCCGCGCATCTGGCGTTCGTCGCTCAGGGGGCGGGGCCTGAGACCGGCCAGGCGGGAGTAAACGATGACCGGATCGATCAGGGCCGGGTGGTTGGGCAGAAAAAGGATGCCGGGAGCGGGCCGGGAGTAAGTGTTCTCCTGGCCGGCGGGGCTTTGGCCGGGCTGCGAAGCGGCGATGGCCTCCAGGCCGGTTTCCGTCACCGTGTAGCGCAAGGCCAGAATGCCGCGCAGCAGCCAGGCCAGCGGGCCTGAAGCGGCTTCTTTCAGGCTGGCGCCTTCCAGTCGGCGCAGGCGGTTGTGGATAAAAAGCCAGAGCATGGCCAGGGTGGATGCCCCGTAAACGACAAAGGTCAGGGCCGGCGGCAGCAGGCTGATAAGCTGAAAGGCCGCGCCGAACAAGGCCATGGCGCCGAAGCTCATGAAATTGGAAACACCCAGGATGCGTCCTTTTTCATGGGCGGCCGGCCGCACCTGAATATAGCTTGCCAGGGGGATAAGGTAGATGCCGCCGCACAGCCCGCTTAAGCCCAGGCAGGTAAAAATCCAGCATAACTGCGGATTCGGACCCGCGGTGGGCAAAGCTGGGGCCAGGCTGGTCAGCATAAGCATAAGGCCCATGCCCGTGCCCGCCGGCATCAGGAGCCGACGCCAACTGTCGGCGGAGCGGCGGCCGGCGATCAAAGAGCCGGCGGCTATGCCGATCATGAGCACGGCCGTGACCAGGCTGGCAATAGTGTTGCTATAGCCGAGGCCGGTGGTCAGGTTGGCCACGCTGATCACGGCCACGGCCGCGATGCCGTAAAACCAGGCTTCGGCCAGCAGGACCAGAAATAACGACGGGTCCTTGCGGCACTCCAGGGTGTGGCGCACGGAATCCAGCGGCCCGGTCCAGGGAAAAGGCGCGGCATTGGGGCCGCCGGAGGAGGCCGCCGGTTTTTTACGCAAAATGAAGGCCGTGAGCAGGCCCAAAAAGGCGATACTAATGATGAAGGCCGAAGCCACTGCTCGGCCGTAAGGGGAAACCGGAACAGGGCCGCCGTCGGAAGCGGGAACAGCGGCGGCGCTTTCCGCCAGGCCGAAATCGGGCAGAATGCCGCCCAGGCTCGATGGCGTAAAGTCAAGAAACACGCCGGCCAGGGCCATGCCAGCCAGAATGGCGGCCGTGGAGGCCAGTTTGATCAGGGAATTCACCCGAGGCACCTGGGCGGCCGGAAAGTTTTCCGGAATGGACCCGTTCAGGGCCGGGCTGAATATGGTGGATTGCGTGCCCATGAAAAAGATCACGGCCAGAATGCCCGCCCAGTTGCCGCGCACCAGCATCAGGCCGCCGAACAACATGGCCAGCAGCTCCATGCTCTTGGCCGCCACCACGATGTGTTTTTTGACCATCCTGTCGGCCAGCCAGCCGGCCCAGGCGGAAAACACGATAAAGGGCAGCGAGAACAGCACCGTGGCAATGCTCTGCATGGAGGTCATCTGCGTGCTTGCCGCCAGCAGAATGGCCGCCTGCTTGTAAAAATTGTCCGTGAATGTGCCCAGGGCGTAGCAACTGCCCATGCCGGCCACGATGGAGGTTTGAGACGTAGACTGTTCTTTCATGGTGAGTTTTCCTGATATATCCGGAGCCCGGCGGGTGCGGACGTTGTTTTGGCAAACGCCGGTTGGGGTTGTCATGCAAATTTCAAAAAAATTCTCAGGATGTATATAGTGGGAATGAGAGACGCGCATCCAGCGATTCCCCAAAGCACTCGTGCCGTCGGCGATGAGGAAAGAAATGCTTTTCGGAGAAAGGCCAGGCCGGCGAAAAAGCAGGCGCAGCCCGCACAGGCCACGGAAAAGATCAAATACAGAATTGTGGGGTCCAGTTTTCCCCCGAGATTGAGACAAAAAAGAATGAAAAGGCACACTGCGAGAATCAGGGACACCGCCGCAAGGATTAGCAACTGCCGATGCATGCTCATGCCGGGCGCTCCTCAAAAGAGTCGTGCGGAAAAGTCATGTGAATATACCCGCGCAGGGCGTCCAGGGCGGCGAGCACCGCGCCGGGGTGCACGGAATAGAGCGCGGATTTGCCTTCGCGGCGCGATTGAAGCACCCCGGCCCGCTCCAGTACCGCGAGGTGGTGGACAATGGCCGTGCGGCTCAAGGGAAACACGCCGGCGATATCCTTGATGGACAGCTCTTCGCCCGGCTCGAACAGGAGAAGAATTTTCTGCCGCCAGGGGTCGCCAAGGGCGGCAAAGACGCCGGCCGCCGGCTGCCATTCGGCGGGGAGTTCCTGAATATATTCCATCTTCATATAAAGTGTCCTTGTGGGGCGCAGGGGGCGTTTCGCATGTTGTGACTATATAGTTATATTTTTAGTTATAATAGTCAAGGGCTTTTCCACACGGCCCGTGAAAAAATGCTCTTCGTAAACTTTATGTAATATCAGTATGGTGCGTGATTAGCGAGCAAAAAAAGGTAACTCCGTGTACTTTTTCAATCCCGAGCCTCTGGACGCTTGGAAAAACGATCTTACTTCTGCAAAGAAACCAATACCCCGAAACGCCCTCCGGCCGCAAAAACCGATGCGGGCGGGGAAAAAATACGGCGACAGCTTTTTCTCAAGGGAGGAGACCTCATGGGCAAAATCATCGGAATAGACCTCGGCACAACCAACTCCTGCGTCTTCGTCATGGAAGGCAAGGATGCCAAATGCATCACCAACCCCGAAGGCGGGCGGACCACACCCTCCATCGTGGGTTTTACCGGCAAGGAACGCCTGGTGGGCGACATTGCCAAGCGCCAGGCTGTGACCAATCCTGAGCGCACTGTTTTCGGCATCAAGCGGCTTATGGGCAGAAAGTCCGACGCCCCGGAAATTCAGGAATGGAAAAAGCACTGCCCCTACCGCGTCGTGGCGGACAAAAACGGCGACGCGGCGGTGGAAATAGAAGGCCGCACCTACACGGCGGCGGAAGTTTCCGCCATGATCCTGGGCAAGCTCAAGGCCGACGCAGAAGCTTACCTGGGCGAAACCGTGACCGAAGCGGTAATCACCGTGCCGGCCTACTTTAACGACTCGCAGCGTCAGGCCACCAAGGACGCCGGCCGCATAGCCGGTTTGGAAGTCAAGCGCATCATCAACGAGCCCACGGCCGCGTCCCTTGCCTACGGGATCGACCGCAAGGCCAACGAAAAAATCGCCGTGTTCGACCTTGGCGGCGGCACTTTTGATATTTCCGTCCTGGAAGTGGGCGACAACGTGGTGGAAGTACGCGCCACCAACGGCGACACCTTCCTTGGCGGCGAAGACTTTGACCAGCGCGTGATCAACTGGCTGGTGGACGAGTTCAAAAAGGAAAGCGGCGTGGATCTGTCCAAGGACCGCCTGGCCCTGCAACGCCTGAAAGAAGCGGCGGAAAAGGGCAAGAAGGACCTTTCCACCTCCATGGAAACCGAAATCAACCTGCCCTTCATCACGGCGGACCAGAACGGCCCCAAACACCTTTTGATGAAGCTTTCGCGGGCCAAGCTGGAATCTTTGGTGCAGGATCTGGTGGAACGCACCATTGCCCCGTGTAAAAAGGCCCTGGCCGACGCCGGGCTTTCCACCTCGGAGATCAACGAGATCGTCCTGGTGGGCGGCATGACCCGCATGCCCCTGGTGCAAAAGACCGTGCAGGATCTGTTCGGCAAAGAGCCCAACCGCTCCGTCAACCCCGACGAAGTGGTGGCCATGGGCGCGGCCATTCAGGGCGGCATCCTGGCCGGTGACGTGAAGGACGTGCTGTTGCTCGACGTCACCCCCCTGTCCCTGGGCATCGAAACTCTGGGCGGCGTGATGACGCGGCTTATCGACCGCAACACCACCATCCCCACGCGCAAAAGCCAGGTGTTCACCACCGCGGCCGACAACCAGCCGTCCGTGTCCATCCATGTGCTCCAGGGCGAGCGCAACATGGCCGGCGACAACATGACCCTGGGCCGTTTCGAACTGACGGGCATTCCCCCGGCTCCGCGCGGCCTGCCCCAGGTTGAGGTGTCCTTTGACATCGACGCCAACGGCATCGTGAACGTGTCCGCCAAGGATCTGGGCACGGGCAAGGAGCAGACCATCAGGATCACCGCTTCCTCCGGCCTGTCCGAGTCGGAAATCCAGCGTCTGATCAAGGAAGCCGAGGCCCACGCCGATGACGACAAGAAAAAGCTCGAACTGATCGAAGTGCGCAACCACGCTGACTCGCTCATCTACGCCACGGAGAAATCCTTGAGCGACTTAGGCGACAAGGTGGAAGCCGGCTTGAAGGCCGACATTGAAAACAAGAAGGCCGAGTTGAAGACCGCCATGGGCGGCGACAACGTGGAAAGCATCAAGGCGGCCATGGAAGTGTTGTCCAAGGCTTCGCACAAGCTGGCCGAACAGCTCTACGCCCAGAAGTCCCAGCAGGACGGGCCGGGCGCGGCGGGCGCCGCCGGCAATGATGCGGGCGCCAAGAAAAAAGATGACGACGACGTGGTGGACGCCGACTTTACGGAAGTGAAGTAAGCGCCGGATACACTAACAGTAATGAAAGCAAGGCGGCCGTATGGCCGCCTTGCCTTTTTAGAGCAATTAGCGCTTGAAAGAGTCGCGAAACTTCGGGCAAGGCACAGAGCCTGTGTCCGCGACCCGCCTACGCCTCTTTCGCGGCAAGGATTTGAGGACAAATCCTTGTAGAACAATTCACTCATTTCATTCGTGAAATGCTCTAAAATTGTCCCTCTCGGCGAGAGCCCCGTATGGGAACGCCTGTTGAGTCACCGACACAACAGGCCTCCCAAATGGGGTTTCCAAAGGGGGTCACCCCCTTTGGCCGCCGGAGGCATGCTTTTGCCATCCACAACAAAAACAAATCCCCCCCGGAGTTCCTCCCGGGGGGGATTTTCCTCGCGCGGCTTACGCCCTTGCAAGGAGAATCGCCTGGCGTCAGGCCTTCAATATTTCCTTGGCGCATTCGTCCTGGGCATCGGTGATGAAGGGAATGCCGGTTTCCCGCGCCGTTTCGCGGTTGCAGGCGGCGATGTCGTCACGGCTGACGGCGTCCAGGCCGAACTTGCGCGCGCCGGCCATGAACTGCTGCAGGCCCGCGCCCAGCTTGTCCAGCAGGGTCCACATGGCAATGGCGCCAAAGGGGATGTCGGCCATGGCCTCTTTGCCCACCTTGGCCCGCACGCCGTGATAACCGGCGAAAATGGCTTCCGCCGTGTCACCGAAGTCAGCCACGGTTTTGGGCAGAGAATCCCAGTTGCCGTGCACTTTGGCCCGGTTTTCCGGCCTTAGCACACCTTCGATATTGGAGCCCAGAAATCCGGGAATCATCACGGCCCGGCCCATGCAGATCAGCTTGGTGTAGGGAGCGCCGAGCGCCAGCCCCTTGAAGATGCCGCTGGGTTTGGCGAATCCGCCGGCAAGGGCCAGGTGGGGCACGGGCAGGCCCCGCTGCTCCAACAAGGTGGCGTATTCATGCGCTTTGGCGTGCAGCAGCGGGGAAGGCACGCCCCAATGCTCCATCATGTCCCAGGGGCTCATGCCAGTACCGCCGCCCGCGCCGTCAATGCTCAGAAGGTCGAGACCCGCATCCGAGGCCAGGCGCATGGCCATGGCCAGGCCTTCCATGCCGTAGGCCCCGGTTTTTAGGGTAATGCCCTTGAAGCCGAGGGAGCGCAGCCTGGACACACTGGCCATGAAGTCCTTGCGCACGGCTTCGTAGTTTTTCAGGTGCGTGTAGCCAAGGCGGCTGTGCCGGGCAAAATGGCGGACAGCACCTTTGGCAAAGGCTTCGTCCACGCCCGGGGCATCCGGGTTGGGATCCACGAGGTAGCCGCGTTGCTTGAGAAAACGGGCGTATTCGATATCGGTGACGGAGATTTCCCCGCCAATGTCCTTGGCCCCCTGGCCCCACTTCAATTCCAGAACGACCTCGTCCCCGTAGGCGTCAATCACGTATTCGGCCACGCCGTTGCGCGTGTCTTCCACGTTCATCTGCACGAGAATGGCGCCGTAATCGTCGTGATAGCGTTTGTAGGCGTCGATGCGGCGATCCAGTTCCGGCGCCCGTTCCACCCGGCCCCGTGAAAATTCCGCCGCCGGGTCGATGCCGACCACGTTTTCCCCCACTACCATGGGAATGCCGCACAAAGCGCAGCCCACCGCGAAGGAATCCCAGTATTTGGCGGCAATGGCCGTGGAACCCAAGGCACCCGTGATAAAAGGATAGCGACACTTGATCTCTTTGCCCCGGCCGAAACGCGTTTCCAGAGAAACGTCGGTGAACAGCACGTCGCCCGTGGCCGCGCTGGGCGGCGCGTTGTGCGCCCCATAATTGTACCCCTGAATGCGCAACGCGTCATAGCTGACGCCCTGGGGCGCGATGTTGCCGCTGCCGGCCGTGATCTCGCCGAAGTCGCGTGGATACAGCGTATCGCGTCCTTTCAACGAGGCGAGCCATATTTCGCATTTTCCCGCGCAATCGGCCCGGCACAGGGTGCATAGGCCGGATTCGGCAATGTTGCCCCTGTTGGTGGTCGCCAACACGTCATTGGATTTTGGCGGTTGCATGCTATCCTCCGTTAGCGTTTTTTCCCGAAAGAATTTCCGGATAGCTTAATGGTATACATAGAGACCAGGGGATATGCAACCACGTTAATCCCATATCGTAAAATAGGTAAAGGAATGCCCGCGCCGTCACGGCGTTTCGCCGACCGGCCTACAGCCTGATGCAGTGCATGGAAATGGCATTGCCAAATCGCTCAACCCGTGCGAACAATCGGCAAAATTGCCGAAAAATGCGGACGCGCAGGGTAAGAAAAGCGCAGAATACAAAAAATCGCGCCGCCGGTATTTGCCGGCTGTCGCGATTCATATGAATGCCAAACTTCGAAAGAGGGAGTTATGAAAGCCTCTTTTGAAAATGGCGCCGAGTTACGAAATACTTACTTCTTACCGGCCGCGGGAGCCTTGCCGCCGTCATCGCCGGCTGGGCCGGCGGGCATGCCGGGGCACCCGCCCTTAGCTTTATGGCCGGGACCGCCCATCATGGGACCATGGCCGCCCATCATGCCGCCGTGGCCGTCCATCATGGGGCAGCCCATCCCGTCGCCCATCATGCCGCCCATCATACCGCCGTGAAAACCGCCCATGGGCAGGCCGGCCTTGACCATCTGCTTCAAGAGCCCGACGCGGCCTTCCAGCACCTGGCTGTGCAGGCTTTCAATTTCCTTGACCAGATCCTGAATGGTCTTGTCGTCCGCTCCGCTGTAAATTTTGGCCGCCAGTTCCGCCCGTTTGGCCCCGTACTGCACCATCAGGGGCGTCAGGGCGTCGTGGGCCTTGCGGATGCTTTCCCTGGCTTCCGGGCTGATGTCCCGCGTGGCTTCCTGCTCGGGCATGCCGCCATGCCCTTCATGAGCGCCGCTTTGGGCCAGAGAAGAAGCCGCGCCGAGAGAAAGCGTCAGAGCGCCGACGGCAAGGGCCAGAAAAAGGTACTTGAGTCTTTTCATTATCATTTCCCCTTGTGCAAAATGTTGGTGGGCTCCACGGGCCGCCCTGGTCGATGACCAAAGGCCCGCTTTTGTGGAGCGAATCACTATTCTTTAGTCCTTATACCATTCCGCCGCCGACAAGCAATCGAATCTTTTTGTAAACGGCATTTCCCGCACGGCGCGCGTCTGGAGTTTTCCCTCCGCCCGGTGTATCTTCGGTACGCCGTCGCGTCCGCGCCCCCTTCCGGCGGCAAAAACGCAAACCGGCCCGCTCTCTTGCGAAGCGCCCGGACATCTGACAAAATGCGCTTTTTTGCAGGATGCCGCGCGCTCTTACCGATACGCCACCCAAGGAGACTTCCATGCTTGATCTGAAACTGCTGCAACGCGAGCCGGCCAGCGTGGCCAAAGCATTGGCCCTTCGCGGCTCATCCATCGATGTTGCGGAGTTCACCGCCCTTGACGAACGCCGGCGCGCCCTGCTGGTGGAATCCGAAAGCCTGAAAGGCGAACGCAACGCGGTTTCCGCCGAAGTGGCCGTGCTCAAACGTTCCGGCGGCGACGCCTCGAGCCGTATCGAACGAATGGGAACCGTGAACGCCCGCATCAAGGTGCTGGACCAGGAGTTGGAACTGGTGCAGGCGGAACAGAACGCCTGGATGCTTGCCGTGCCCAACATGCCCCACGCCAGCGTGCCCGAGGGCAAGGACGAGAATGACAACCCGGTGCTGCACGCCTGGGGCGAACCGCCGGCCTTTTCCTTCACACCCAGGGAGCATTGGGAGCTTGGCGAGGCCCTGAACGGCCTGGATTTCGACCGGGGGGCCAAGCTGGCCGGCAGCCGTTTTGTGGTCATGCGGCACTGGGCGGCCCGGCTGGAACGGGCCCTGGTGAACTTTTTCCTCGACATCCACACTCGCGAGCACGGCTATACGGAAATGCTCACACCGCTCATGGTGAACCGCGAAACCATGACCGGCACCGGGCAGTTGCCCAAGTTCGCCGACGACCTTTTCAAGCTTGACGGCTGGGACTACTTTCTTATCCCCACAGCCGAAGTGCCCCTGACCAATCTGCACTCCGGTGAAATTCTCGAGGAAAGTATGCTGCCCCTGGCCTACACGGCCCAGACCCCCTGCTTCCGCTCCGAAGCGGGCAGTTACGGCAAGGACACCAAGGGCCTTATCCGCATGCACCAGTTCACCAAGGTGGAAATGGTGCGCTTTGCCCACCCGGATCGCTCCTACGAGGATCTGGAGCTCATGCGCGTCCACGCCGAAACCCTGCTGCAACGCCTTGAACTGCCCTACCGGGTCATTACCCTGTGCACGGGCGACATGGGATTCGCCTCGGCCAAGACATACGATCTGGAAGTCTGGCTGCCGGGCCAGAACAAGTACCGCGAAATATCCTCCTGCTCCAACTGCGAGGATTTCCAGGCCCGCCGGGCCAACCTGCGCTTCCGGCGCGCCGGCGGCGGCAAGCCGGAATATTTGCACACCCTGAACGGATCCGGTCTGGCCGTGGGCCGCGCCCTGGTGGCGGTTCTGGAAAACGGCCAACGGGCCGACGGCACCGTCGTCATTCCCAAAGCACTTCGTCCTTACATGGACGGCCTGGAAGTGATCGGCTGACAGAGGATGAGGCCAGCTTAGGGCTTGTTAACGCTACGAGTCATTTTGCTCTCCGCCAAGGAAGGAAAGCTTTTTATGGAGGGAGTGTGCTCCGACGGTACTCGACCGGAATAAAAAGCTTTTCTGACGTGGACAGAGGACAAAAAGACCGTAGTGTAAACAGGCCCAGTGTCTAGTGTCTAGTTGCAAAAATTTTTAACAGAGTTTGTTAGCTGCGCCCCCTTGATGTCTCGTTTTTTCCAAACGAAAGGTTGCGCGGTTGCGCTGTATTCCTTCTGGAACGCCTGTATATGCGCGCCAAGTTCCCGGGTGCTTGAAAAGCTTGCGCCGCGCAGAGACTTGAGTGTTAGAATGCCAAACCATATCTCCACCATATTGAGCCAGCTCGCGCTGGTCGGCGTGTAGTGAAAAAACACATTGGGGTGTTCGTCAAGCCACAGGCCGTGCCGTTTATGGATGTTACGGTTGTCCATAATCACATGGTATTCTCCAGACTCCGGCAATTCCAAGAAAAGCTCGTCCATGAACTCAAGAAACCCCTTCTTGGTCTTTTTTGCGGGCTCGGTTGTCTTTCCGCGGATTTGGCCGGTCGCCACTTCCAGGGCCGCGTACAGGTTCAACGTTCCATTGCGTTTGTGGGTGCTCTCCAATGCTCGAACCAGCTTGCGGTCAGAGCTGACAGCGTAGCCAGTCGTTCGCCCCAGCGCCTGAATATTGGGGTTTTCATCCACGCAAATCACAAGGGCATTCTCGGGCGGAGCCAGATAGAGCCCCACCACGTCCGCGGCCTTGGACGCAAACAGCGGGTCCGTACTGACACACCAGGAGCTCTTGAAACGGCCGCCCGAACTTTCCGAACCCGCGCTACTTCCCGCCGAGAAGCCGGTACAGCTTTGAGCGCGACACGCCAAGGGCGCTCGCGGCGGCGGCCTTGTTGCCGTTGTATTGCTCCAGAGTGTTTTTGATCACCCGGGTGGTGTACTCGCCGACAATGTTGTCCAAGCGGCCGGAAGGGCTGCCCGAAAGTTTGTTTGACTCGAAAATGTATTGCGGCAGGTGTCTCAGTTCAATGGTCGCGCCGTCGATAATATTGAAAGCGTATTCAAGAATATTGCCCAGTTCGCGCACGTTCCCCGGCCATTCGTAGTGCATGAAGAGGTAGTACACCTCCTTTGACACGCCGCTGACCCGCTTTTTGAAATGGCCCGAATATTCCCGCAGGTAGTGGATGATCAGGGACTTGATATCCTCCTTGCGGTCGCGCAAGGGGGGAATGCTTATGGACACCACGTTGAGCCGGAAAAGAAGGTCGCTGCGGAACTTGCCCCGTTCGACCAGATCCAGCAGGTTGCGGTTGGTGGCGCAAACCACGCGCACGTCCAGGCGCTTGCTGTCCTGCCCGCCCAGGCGCTGCACCTCTTTCTCCTGAATGATGCGCAAGAGCTTGGCCTGGAGCGGCAGCGACATCTCGCCTATCTCGTCCAGAAAGATGGTGCCGGTGTGGGCCTGCTCGAACAGGCCGGGGTTGCCGCTTTTTTTGGCCCCGGTAAAAGCCCCGGAGTCGTAGCCAAAGACCTCGGCCTCCAGCAGGGATTCCGGAAGGCTGGCGCAGTTGAGCTTGACAAAGGGGCCGCCGGCTCGTTCGCTCAGTTCGTGCAGCGAATGGGCCAGCAGTTCCTTGCCGGTGCCGCTCTCGCTCTGCAGCAGAACCGTGGACGACGATACCGCCACCTTTCTGATTATGTCCTTCAGGGTAAGCACCGTCTTGCTCTGCCCTACGAAATTGGACAGGGAATACGATACCCCTCTGTCGCTTTTTCCCGATCCGGCTCCGGCGGACCGGCCTTTTTTCGCGCTCCGGGCCAGCGGATCCGCCCCCGGCTCATCCGCGCTTTTTTTCATCTGGTACGCGTTGCCTCCGGAACTATATTTCCTCGAAAAGCGCAGCAGCAGGCCGTGCACTTTGCCGTTGGAGGACAGTTTCCGTTTCTCGACGAGCAGGCGCGAGTCCTCTTTAGGGGCGGCATCGGCCCTCTCAAAAACGCATATGCTCTCCTCTCCCACGGGCAGCGTGCCGAAGATCGCTTCCAGTTCCGAGAGGTGGCGGCTCTCGAGACGAGCGCCGCGCGCGGCCAGAAGCTCGCTCATGGTCAGGTTGGCGAACACGATGTTCTCAAAGGCGTCGGCAATCACTATGCCGTCGGGCAGAAAATCGCCGGCCATGCGAAAGCGCGAAAGCTGGCCGAGGTAGGCGCTGATATCCCCGGCCATGTTCTTCACGTCGGTTACGTCGTTGAGGATCAGGACCAGGTGATTGTCCCGCAGAAGCGCACGCACGATATACACGCCGCAGCCGATGCCGATTTTGCGGTTCTGAATGGGGGTGGCGTCGTTTTTGACGAAAACGGCGCCGAGATCGAGTTCGGCAAAAAGAAAATCAGCCAGCTTGCGCGGGTCGCGGCCGGCCGCGTCCACGAGTTTTCGCCCGGCCGCGTTGGCGCAGATGATGCTGCCCTGGCTGGACAGGGTGAAAAGCGCGTCCGACAGGCTGTCGAGAATGTCTGGGGTGGTAGAAAAGGCGCCCGCCACAAGTATTCCATTCATGAGAAATATGTCCTGTTTTCGCTCATTTTGTAACATAGTAAATTATAAAATTATTACTTTAAAAAGTAAATTAACTGTGTCAAAAATAATACATATTTATATAAAACACGCATAACATGCCAATTATAAAATATTTTTTATATGGCATCCTTCTTGCTCATAAAAACCATACCGTCACGGAGGGCAGAGCCATGGGACAGTTTACTAAAAAGTTCATAGTCATCGGCGCGATGGATGGCGTTCCTTCGGAAGCCATCTCCATGGCCCTGCGCGAACGGGGCTATGAGGTAGTGTTTTGCATAAATCAGTTTTTCGTCTGAATGACCGCGGGAGCCATGGATCTGGATGATCAATGGAAACTGGCCAGGGTCATTGAAGAGCACGGAACCAACAACCTGTTCGTGCTGCTCGGCTGTCCGGACGCCGAAAGCAGCCAGATCCAGGCGGAAACCGTCTCCACCGGGGATCCTTCCATGGTGGGTCCGCTGACGGACAGGTCCTTTCACCTCCAGGTGGCCCATGTAGCCGAGCCTGCAGTCAAAAAAATCCTTTCGCCGAAAATCTTTGACCGCTGCATACAGCAGTTTCTTTCCCGGGTTGACGTGGCCGCCATCGCGCAGAGGATGGATGAAGTGCGGACGCGGGCGCGTCAACCCGGATAGGAGTGTTTCATGAAGCTTGAGTTATGCGATTTTCCCGTCCGGGACGCGCGCTTCGGCCCGCGCACAGAACTTTCGGACGGCGTTCTCACCATCAACAAAGAGGAAATGGCCCGTGCGGCCAACGAAGACGGGTTCTTCGACGAGGTGCGGCTGGATATCGCCCGTCCCGGCGAGGCGACCCGCATCATCAACGTCATGGACGTGATGCAGCCCCGCTTCAAAGAAGACGGGCACCCTTACCCGGGGACCTTCTCGCCCATGGCCCTGGCCGGAAGCGGCCGTACCCGCGCCATGCTGGGGGTTTCCGTCATGCAGACGGGAAAGCGCCAGGGCATTCAGGAAGGCATCGTGGACATGAGCGGGGAAGGGGCCAGGTACTCCGCCTTCAGCTCCCTGTTCAACATCGTCCTGCACTGCCAAACGAGCCGGGAAACAACCAACGTCGAGTACGACCGGGCCACGCGGAAATCCCTGGCCGCTGCCGCGCTTTATCTGGGCGCGACCATGAAGGACCTGCCGCCGGACAGCCCGCGCATGTTCAGCACGGACGAGCCGGTCAGCCCGGATCTGAAAAAAATCGTCTACATCTATTATCTGCAATCGCAGGGGCCGCTGCGCAACACCTTTGTCTACGGCGAAAACGTCACCGCCCTGCTGCCCACGCTTCTGCACCCCAACGAGATTCTGGACGGCGCCATTGTGAGCGGCAACTACATCATCGCCTGCCAGAAAAACCCGACGTATCTTCATCTGAACAACCCGGTGCTGCTCGATCTCTACGCCCGGCACGGCAAAAGCCTCAATTTCGCCGGCGTGGTCATCGCCAACGAGCACAGCACCCTGTTCGACAAAACGCGCACGGCCGAGTTCGCCGCCAAGCTGGCCAAACAGCTCGGCGCCGAGGGCGTGATCATGACCCAGGAAGGCGGCGGTCACGCGGATTCCGACTTGATGCTCTGCACAACGGCTTGCGCCAAACTTGGCCTTGAATCGGTAATGCTCATCAACGAACTGGCCGGCCCCCAGGGCGACCAGCCCTCGCTCGTGGACACCACCCCCCTGGCCAGGCACGTGGTCAGCACGGGCAACAACGACCAGGTCATCACCCTGCCCGCCGTGGAGCACCTGTTTGGCGGAACCTCCCTGCTGAACGTCCCGGACGCCTCGGCTTCGTTCAAGACCGCCCTGGGCAGGATGTACACGGCCACGAACCAGTTCGGCGCCTACAAACTTAAAGTCGGAGAATTCTAAGGAAAAATATGCCTCCGGCGGCCAAAGGGGGTGCCCCCCTTTGGAAACCCCATCTGGCGCGTATCAATGGGGGCGGAGTCGCGAAGGCTTTCTCACGAAACACGCTCTCGAACACTGTTTAGTCCATATACTATGGCAATGGGAGACATATGCTGAAAGTCATCCACTATCTCAATCAGTTCTTCGGCCAGATCGGCGGAGAGGAAAAAGCGGACACGCCCCCGGTCATCAGGCGCGAGCCCGTGGGACCCGGCCTGGCCTTTTCCGAACAGTTCAAGGATTTCGCCGTCATCTCGGCCACGGTCATTTGCGGCGACAACTATATGGCGAAACGCCAGGACGAGGCTGTGGCGGCCATACTCGAGTTCGTGCGCGAAGAAAAGCCCGACCTGTTCGTGGCCGGGCCGGCCTTCAACGCCGGCCGCTACGGCCCGGCCTGCGGGGCCGTGTGCGCGGCGGTCACGCGGGAACTGGGCATTCCGGCCGTTACCGGCATGTACCCGGAAAACCCGGGCGCGGAAATCTACCGCGATCGCGTCCTGATCGTGCAAACCGCCAACTCGGTGGCCGGCATGCGCCCGGCCGTGGCCGTCATGAGCGGCCTGCTGAAAAAACTGGCCGCCAAGGAGCCCATCGGGCCGGCGGCGGACGAGGGCTACATCCCCACCGGACGCAGGCAGAACGTCTGGAGCGAAACCACAGGGGCGAAACGCGCCGCGGACATGCTGCTGGACGTTCTGAACGGCCGGGCAACAACCACGGAACTGCCCATGCCCACCTTTGACGTGGTGTCGCCGGCCGCCCCAATAAACCCGGCCAAGGCGCGCATCGCCCTGGTCACCGAAGGCGGGCTGGTGCCTAAAGGCAACCCGGACGGGCTGGAATCGTCCCGCGCCGCCAAGTTCCTGCGCTATTCCCTTGAAGGGCTTTCCACTCTCGCCGCCGCCGACTGGCAGACGGTGCACGGCGGATACAACAATGCCTTTGTCAACGAAGACCCGGTCAGGCTCCTGCCCCTTGACGTCTGCCGCGAGCTTGCGGCCGAAGGCGCCATTGGCGAACTGGCCGACTACTGCTTCACCACCACGGGCAACGGCACCTCTTACGAAAACAGCAAAAACTTTGGGGCCGCCATTGCGCAAGCCCTCAAGGCCGACGGAGTGCGGGGGGTTATCCTCACCTCCACCTGAGGCACGGGCACTCGTTGCGGCGCAACGATTACCAAAGAAATTGAACGAGCCGGCATTCCCACGGCCCAAATTTGCACCATCACCTCCATAGCCTCGGCCATTGGCGTGCCGCGCATCGTGCCCGGCATAGGCATTCCCCATCCGGCGGGCGACCCTTCCCTTGAGCCTGCCTCGGAAAAGAAACTGCGCAAGGAACTTGTGCGCAAGGCCTTGGCGGCCATTTCCGCCATGCCCGGCGAAAACGGCAAAAGCTAGAGCAAATTCATAGTGAAGTTGACAAGGAATCGTATTGCCTCCGGCGGCTTAAGGGGCTGAGCCCCTTAAGAATCCCGCATCGTGACAAGCGAGGCGATGTCGAATCGCAAAGGTGATTTACCCTGGCCATCGTGTTGCGACACGACAATTTCCCTACCCAATATAATCAATCCGGAGATCATATATGACAACGGTGCAAATAGTCGCTCTGGTCTGGCTGGCCGTGGTGTTCGGCTTAAGCCTCTGGCAGCACATCAACCTGGGCCTGATCATGCTTCCGGCCAGTTTTATCCTGGTGCAGTATGCCGGGCTTCCGCTCAAGGATCTTTACTCCGCCTTTCCGGCCAAGCTCGCCATCCTTATCCTGGGCGTCATGTATCTGTGGAACCACGTTCAGGAAAGCGGCTTCGCCAACCTGATCGTGAAGAAATCCGTAAGCTTGGCCAGGGGAAGAGTATGGATACTGCCGTGGATCATCCACGTGCTGACGGGCGTCATCTGCGCGGTGGGCGCCCTGCCGGCCGCGGCCTTTGCCATCACCGTGCCCGTGGCCATGGAAATCGCCAAGCGGGAGCGCATCAGCCCGACCCTGATGGGCATCGTTCTGATTCAGGGCGCGTGCGTGGGCGGGTTCACCCCCTTGAACCCCTGGGGAAGCCTGGTGGCCGACCAGGCGGCAAAAAACGGCATCCCCCTGGACGCCACCTACCTGTTCCTGTCCCAGGGCGTTGTGGCCATCATCGTGGGTATTATCGCCTTTTTCGTCTTTGGCGGCATGGAGCTTATCCGGCGGAAGCCGGCGGCCATTGAAGCGGTCTGCGCGCCGGGAACAACGCCTGAAGGCACGACTGAAGAGGTTTGTCCGCTTACCCCCTACCAGATCGCTTCCGGCCTCGGCATGGTCGTGTTCATCGTCGCGGCCCTGCTCAAGTATGATGTGGGCCTGTCCGCCTTCGTCATCGGCATGGTCCTGCAGATTGCTTTCCACATCAAGTCCAAGACCATGATCAGCAAAATGCCCTGGGCCATCATGATCATGATCGCGGGTGTGCTCATCTATGTGGGCCTGCTGGAAAAAATGGGCGTGCTCAAGGTGATCGGCGACTACCTGACCAGCCTTGAACACGCCTCTGTAGTGCGCTTTGGCGTGAGCATCGTGGGCACTATTCTGGCCAACTTCGAATCGTCCTCCATCGCGGTGCTGGGCCTGGTCATCCCGGTGGCGGTCAAGTCCATGGCCGGCGCGACCTCTATCCTGCACAGCTCGATCCAGCTCGGTCTGCTGTCCGGCAGCCTGGTGGTCATGTGCGCCAGTCCCTTCCACATCGGCGGCGCCCTGATCCTGGCCGAAGCCGAGGACTACGACCGCACCTTCAGGGAACTCCTTCTCTGGGTACTGGTCCTGACACTGGTCATGCCCGTGTTCGCTTTCCTGTTGTGATCGCGCCGGGCCGGCAAGGTTACGGCCCGCCAATGCGAAAACAAAAACGCCGCTACCATTGCCGGCAGCCCCAAAAAGCAAGCGGCTGAATCACTTTGCGTGGAATTCAGCCGCTTGCCCGCCGTTTAGAGCATTTCAACTTTAAAATTATTCACTTGATCCTGCCAAGAAAAATGGGGTTTCCAAAGGGGTTCAACCCATTTGGCCGCCGGAGGCAATACGACTCTTTGGACAATTTCAAAATTGATTTGCTCTAAGGCTGTTTTCCCCGGTATTCTCCCTCCCAAATGGTATCTTACTCACCGCTATTGTCTTTATTGGTGAATTCTTGCCATGCTCTCGGGGTGCACGATATCCCCGTTCATTCCGATACTGGGCGCGTGTTTGCCCGGCTGGCCGCTGTGCGTCACCGGCGCTCTCTTTGTCACGTTTGTTATCCGGGCCGTGCTTATAAAACTGGATCGCGCCGACTGCACGGGACCGCCGGTACAGCCTATGCGCCCTTGAAAGCGCGTACGGCGTTCTCCACATCGGGGAAATCCTGAAACAGGGAGTTGAATCCGCTACCCCTGTAAACTTTGGCCACGGAAGGCTGTAAGGCCGCCACCCGAAGTTCCCCTCCCAAGGGTTCCAGAAGCTTGCCCAAATTCAGCATGGCGCGCAGGCCGAAAGAGCTCAGATAATCCACCCCGGCCAAATTCAGCACCACATGACGCATGCCTTCCTCGCGCAGCAAGTCGGCGCAACGCTGCTCAAAGGACGCGGCGGAAAACGCGTCCCATCGGCCGGAAAGACTGATGACATGGGCTTTTCCCATGCGCGTTGCCTGTATTTCCATGGTTGCGCTCCGGTGCGCATCCGGCGCCTTTGGCCGGGGACGCGCTGCTTCATGACGTGCCTGGGTTTTCGTTTGCACAAGATATGCCACATGAGTCGATTTTGGAAAAACCGGTAACGCTGCCGGGCAAACTCTTTCCGCTCCGGGGCGACACGGTGGTGCCCGCTTTTTTGGCATGGGCAAGACTCACCGGACGAACGCCCAATCAATGACCAGTTTCTGGGCATCATGCCTTTCGCCCGGCCTTTGTCGAAAAACTGAACACCCCATGCAAAATTCCCTTGTCTCTATAAGGTATTTTTCTTACTATTAAATACGCCGTTTCGATACAACAGGCGCGCATGTTCCGGCATCCGGAAAGCGCGCTGCATGCGGCGGGGCAGCTATGACAAAAACAACGGCTCCTTCCGACGACGCCTACATGGCCTACATGCGCCTTGTTGCTCTGTGCGAACAGATCGCCTACGGCAATTACGAACAAGCCAAGGAAATTTTCGATCTGCCCCTTATCGGGACGGCCGATGCCCCTACCCGAATTCTCGCCGAAGCCCTGGGCCTGATGCTGGTGCGCATTGAAGCCCGTGAATTCGAACGAGAGCGTCTGCTGGCGGAAATATCCGCCGCCCGGGAAGAGCTGGAACGTCACCGGGCCCGGCTTGCCGTGGAAAACCGGAGGCTTCGCGCCCAGGTGCGGAATTCGGCCTCCACGCCGCGGCCCATCGCCCGCAACCCGGGCATGCGCGCCCTGCTGGCCCAGGCGGAACGCCTGGCCTTTACCAAAGCCAACCTGCTCATCATGGGCGAAACCGGATCAGGTAAAGGCGTTCTGGCCCGGTACATCCACGACATAGGCCCCAGGGCCGGCAAAACGTTCATTGCCGTCAATTGTGCCGCCATCCCCGCCACGCTGCTCGAAAGCGAGCTGTTCGGCATAGAAGCCGGGGTGGCTTCCGGCGTGCAGGCCCGCCCGGGCCGTTTTGAGCAGGCGTCGGGCGGAACGCTTCTTCTGGATGAAATCGGCGACATGCCCCTGGAAAGCCAGGCGAAAATCCTGCATATCATTGAACAGGGCGAACTGGAGCGGGTGGGCGGCCGCAAGCGCATCACCGTGGATGTGCGCGTCATGGCCGCCACGCACAGAAACCTGGAGCGCCTGGTGGAAGAAAAGGCCTTTCGCGAGGATTTGTTTTACCGCCTGAATGTGGTGCAACTGCACGTCCCCCCCCTGCGGGAACGGCAGGAGGACATCCCCATGCTGGTGTCCCATATCCTGGCCGGCCTCGCGGATCAGAGAGAGGACGCGCCCCGGCGCGTCAGCCCCGAGGCCCTGCGCCTGCTGATGAGCCATACCTGGCCGGGCAACATACGCGAACTGCAGAACACCCTCGAACGGGCGTTTCTGCTGGCCGAAAACGGACGGATCGTTCCGGCCGATCTGCCGCCCGCCCTGCTGGCGGACTACGTTCCGGAGCCGGAAAGCCAACGCCCGGCCCGGCCGGAACTTGCCGACGACTATTGCCATGCCTACGCCTTTGAGGAAGCGCCCGCCGGAGCGTTTTCCTCCCGGCTTACCCTGGAAGATGCCGAGGCCGACCACATCCGCAAGGTGTTGGCCTTGAATGCCGGTAACAAATCCCATACCGCCCGTATGCTGGGCATCAGCCGCGAAGGCCTGCGCATCAAGCTTTCCCGGCTGAACATCCCGTAGCCCCATGCACTGCGCCGTCAGCCGCATACCGCCCGCCTGCGTCATCACGGTCACCGGCCGCTGGGACGCCTTTTCCTCCGAGCTGTTCGAACGGTTCTGGGAAGAACTGGACCGCGGCCAAAAACCCCGCCTGGTCGTGCTGGACTTGCGCGACCTGGAATACATCAGCTCTTTGGGCCTGCGCGACCTGCTCAACCTGGGCCGCCAGTTGGAAAACCGGGGCGGGGCCGTGCATGTGGCCGCCCTGTCATCCGCCGTGAATAAGGTGTTTCTGGGCAGTGGCCTTGCCTCCCTTTTTCCCGCGTTCGCGGATGCCGCGTCGGCGGCGGCCGCTTTCACGCAACAGCCGTAACGCCATGAACACGCGGGCAAACGGAAACACCGCCGCCGCGGGCGTTTCTTTCAGAAACCGCCTGGCGGTTCGCCAGGCGGGACCCATTGTGGGCACCCTGGCCTGTTTGCTCGGCGTTCTGCTGGCGACAGGCTACTTTTTTGCCCGGGACGAGGCCCTGAAAGGGGTGCAGCGCCAAACGGCCCAACTGGCGGACAGCATCAGCAATTACGATGTCTATTACCGCTCGTGGTTCGCCGCCAGCGCCGCGCCTCTGGTCCGGATTTTCGAGGCCGTGGGCCCCGGCCTGCCGCCTGTCCAGAGCTTCAACGATACGGAACTGGGTCGAAAGACCAGCCAGATGTTGGGGCAGCGGGAGCTGATTGTGCGCACGGTGGACGAGCACGGGATATACCGCACCCGGCGCTGGTCGCAGACCCCGGCCGTTCCGGACGACCATGAAGGCGGCGCCGAGAACGCCGAGCAGACCCGAACCAGCCTGGAAGCCACCCTTGCGGCCATTGGCGGTTCCCCCGGCTGGCACGCCCCTTCGGAAGACGAAGCCGGCCTGGAGCGGGAACAGCGCATTCGCTACAGCGTTCCCCTGCACCGGCCCGATCGGGAAAAAATTTTTGGCGTGCTAACCCTGACAGTGGCCATGTCCTGGTTTGAGGAACGAATCAAGGCCGTTCGCTCCCTGGACGGCTCCGCGGTCTTTCTGCTTTACCCGGACGGGCGCTGGACGCTCCCGCAGGCCCTGATCCGGGGGGGATTCGAAAAGGATCTCGCCGATAGCAACGGGCCCGCCCTGGAACTGCTCAAAGCGGACATGCGGAAGCAGAAGTCCGGTTCCATGGCCCTCAGGCTGGGCAACGAGCCTTTCATGGCCGTGTATGTGCCCTTAAGCATGAAAGGCTTTACCCTGGGCGCGATCATCCCCAGGGCAAAGCTGCTGGGGCCTCTGGACTCCGCCACCGTTCTGATCTGCATGGTGGGGGCAGTGCTTTTTTTCCTTACCCTCTTCAGCCTGCACAGAACCGCCCTGACCATGCTGCGGCCCCTGGAACCCCTGAAAAACCTGGCCGAACGGCTGGCCCAGGGAAACGTCAGCACGGCCGGCCCACCCCGGACAGCGGCGGTGTTTCCGTATCCCGACGAGCCCGGGCGCCTGGCGCGGACGGCCGACTTGCTGCGTCACGCCCTGGTCAACCGGGCGCGCGACCTTACACTGCTGGCGGTTACCCGGGAACGCCTTCAGGGCGAGCTCAAGCTGGCCCGCGCCATCCAGGAGGGCCTGCTGCCGGCCGCCATGCCCGAGGCTGACTACGTGGCCACAAGCGCCTGTCTGGAGCCGGCAAGGGACGTTTCCGGCGACGCCTACGACTGCTTTTTCATCAACCCCGATACTCTGTGCTGTCTGGTGGGCGGCGCGGCGGGCCGCGGCGTGCCGGCGGCGCTGCTCATGGGCCGGGTAATGCCGCTCTTGCGCGAACTTTTGCATTCCGGCCTTTCGCCGGCCCAGGCTCTGGAAAACGTCAACCAGGTTGTCACCGGCTATATGCCCATGCCGGAAAAAGACACGTCGCTGTTCGTCACCGCGTTCGCCGGCCTTTTTCAGCGTGACGCCGGGCGGCTGCTCTGGGCCTCCGCCGGTCAACGGCCTCCTTTTACTTCCTGGGGCGAAAACCTTCCCTGGTCGGAAGACATGCCCCTTGGCCTGCGCGCCAATGCCGCTTACAGGGAACGGGAAACCGCCGTGCCCGCCGGCGGCATGCTCCTTTTCTGCAACGAACGGCTGCTGGCCGCGCCGAACGCGGCCGGGGAAATGTTCGGCGAAGAACGGCTGCACGCCCTGCTGCGCGAGAACAGCAATACTCCCGCGACCCTGTTGCGGGCTCTGAGAAATTCCGTGCTGCGCCATTGCGGCGAAAGACCGCACGAAGGCCTGGCCATGCTGGCCCTGCTCCGCAAGGGGATGCAGGCATGACGGAAACGCTCTTTCCCGGCAGCCGCTACGGCATGGAATATACTCGTAACGGCCTGAGCCTGCGTTTTGACGCCAGGCTGGAAACCATAGAGGGCGTTCTGGCCCTGACCCAGAACTGGGCCGCCAAGCGGAACTTCAGCCGGGACGACAAGGCCGGGTTACGGCTGCTGCTGGAAGAGCTGCTCCTGAACATCCGCTTCCATGCCGCATCGAACCGGGAGGGGGAAAAACCGGAAGATCTGTTCGTCACCCTTCAACTGGAGCTTCTTTCCCCCCAGGACGAACAGGAAGAGGAGGGCGCGCCGGCAAAGAACGACGCGCCCCTGCCCCCGGACCGGTTGCGCATCACCCTGCGGGACTCCGGCGCTCCCTTTGATCCGCTGGGATACGAACCGGAACAGCCGGCGTCTCTCACCGCGGCTCCGGCGGGCGGGCGGGGGCTTTCCCTGGTGCGGCTTTTTTCCGTCAACCGCAGCTACCGCCGGACGGAAGGACGGAATGTCCTCTCCCTGGAACTGCTGCTGGGCGGGGCAGCCGGCGCCGCCCAGGCGGCGGAAGGGGAAAACGGCGCGCGACCGGCCCGGACGTCGCCGCCGCGAGACGTCTGGCACGCGCTGCGCCGCGCCTGGCGGGAAAAACTGGCCCTGCGCCAGACGATTCTGTTCACAGCCAGCGCGATCTTCCTGTTCTGGAGCGGCGTCGGGGTCTATTACGCCACTGTGGCGAGCATGCGGGCCCGCAGCACGGAACGGTTGGGCATGCAGTCCATGGCCACCCAGGACGAGTTGAGCCGGGCCTTTCTCAGACGGGTGGAAGGGGGGCTGACCGCCTTTGTCCGGGGCGTTTCCGCCCGTTCAGAAGCGCGCCTGCTGCTTGACAACAGCGACGCCCTCCTGGCGGCGCTGCGGCAGGGAGACTTTTTCCGCCCCTTTACCACGGAAACCCCGGTTATCGGCATCACTCTGGGCAAGACCGGCCAGAGCGGCGCCTGGCTTTTTCATCTGCGAGGCCCCGACATCGTCAAGACTTGGCTGCCCGAAGCCCTGGCCGGCATGCGCCTCGACCGGGAAGCGGAGCCCCACTGGCAGGGGCCGGTGTTCCAGATCCCGGATGAACGGGTCGGGCGCCACGCGGCCATGTTTTTCGGCCTGCCCGTCCGGCTGTCCGGCGTGGACGACGGATACTGGCTGGGGGTGATCATCGGCATGCCCTGGATAGAAGACACCCTGCGCGGGCTTTCCGGATTCGCGCCCTGCGAGCCGATATTCACCAACGACAAAGGTGAATACGTCATCTACCCCCCGGGACGCTCGGCGCTGCAAGGCCCGCGGAGCATTTTCGAAGACGCGTCCCAAAACGCCCTGCCGGCCTTGGCGGCTCTGGGCAAACGCATGGTCGCCGGCGAACAGGGGCTGCTGCGGTTTGAAGACGGCCTGGAAACGAAAGCCGGCGCGCCCGTGTGGCCCCTGCCCTGGAAGCGGTCTTCTTCCCTGCTCTACTATCCCATGAGCATGCCGGGCTGGCGCTTCGCCATGGCCGTGCCGGACGCGGAAATCGGCAACGCCCGGCCCGCCCTGCCCTGGTGGCTTGTTCTGACGGGAGTTTTCGGGCCCGCCTTTCTGGGGGCCGTTACATGGGTGGTAACTTCCCGCACTTTGCGTCCCCTGCGGCAACTGGCCTCGGCCCTGGAAAATTTAAGCGCCGGCGATCTGGACACGCCTTTTCCCGAGCCCCGCATTGACGACGAAATAGGCCGGATGATGGACGCATTTGAACGGACCCGCATCATTCTGAAGGCCTCGTTCCGCAGTCAGGCGCGCGGCGCAACGGCCCAACAGCGCATGCGTAACGAACTGGCCCTGGCCCGGGGCATACAAAAATCCATGCTTCCCGATGTGTTTCCGGCGGTTCCCGGGCTGGACATAGCCGCCCACGTGGACATGGCCCGCGACGTATGCGGCGATCTTTACGACTGCTTTGCGCCTGATCCGGCGCGTCCCGATCTGGTGGCCTGCGTCATGGGAGATGTCTGCGGCAAAGGCGTGCCCGCGGCCCTGGTCATGAGCCGTGTCATGCCTCTGGTCAGGTCGGCCCTGCTGCGCGGACTTTCCCCGGCGCGGGCGCTGGAAATGATCAACGCGGCCCTCTTGCGGCAGGATACCAACGGCATGTTCGTCAGTATGCTGATAGGCATTTTTGACAGCAAAACCGGCGTATTTTCCTGGGCCTGCGCCGGCCACCCGCCGCCCATGCCGGGCCCCGCGCCGGAAGAAGAACCAAACCCCGATCCGCCGGCCTGGTCCAACGAACTCGTTCTGGGCGTGAAAGCCTGGACCTATTCCGAGCGCGCGCTTTGCCTTTCTCCGGGCCAGAGCCTGCTGCTCTATACCGACGGCGCGGACGAAGCCATGGGCCCGGACCCGGCCGCGCCCGCGCATTCCCATTCAACGGAAGGCTTTCTTCTTTACGGGGAAGACCGGCTGGCGCAATCCTTCATCGCCGCCTGCCGCGCGGAACAAAACCCGGCCGACCCGTCGGCCGGCCGCATCATGGAAAGGGTCAGGAACGATATCCTGGCCCACATGGCCGACACCGCGCCCTTTGATGATATCACCCTCATGGTCCTCAGCCGGAAACTCTGAGGAAACGCTGATTTTTTCCGTTTGGCGTCGTTGCTCGCCTTTTTTGGAGAGAGGCAGGACAGAAGAGTCCAGCCCCACTTCAAAAAGGACTCGCGCCTAGCCAAACGAAAAAACTCAGCGTTTCCTAAATGTTGTACTGCAATAAGAGAAAAGAAAAGAAAAAAGACGAAAGAAGAGAGTCAGCCATGTTTTCGCTTGCCGGTAATCGTGCTTGAATCAGGGAATTGCAGCTTTGAAATTACCCGCTTCAACCCGAACAACAAAACGGGGTTTCCAAAGGGGGTCACCCCCTTTGGCCGCCGGAGGCAATACAACTCTCGGGCAACTTCAAAATTGATTTACTTCAGGCTCAAAACTCAACCTGCGGCACGGCAGCTTCGCTGGGATCGTCAAGCTCGAAGAATTCCTTTTCGGTGAAGGAACACATCCTGGCCACGATCATGCTGGGAAACGAGGCTACCAGAGTGTTGAAGTCGCGCACTGTGCCGTTGAAATAGCGGCGGGCCATCTGAATTTCCGTTTCCACTTCCTGCAGCGCGGCCTGCAACGAGAGAAAGTTGGAGCTGGCTTTCAGATCCGGGTAGGCTTCCGCCACGGCGAAAAGCCTGCCCAAGGCCTGGGAAAGCATGTTTTCGGACGCCGCCACCTGGCCGACGGAAGCGCCCGGCTTGAGCCCGCGCATGGCCGTCACTTCCTCGAGCGTTGATTTCTCATGCGCCGCATAACCCTTGACCGCATTAATCACATTGGGGATCAGATCGTGGCGTCGTTTAAGCTGTACAGAAACCCCGCTCCAGCCTTCCTGCCGCTTCCGGTCCAGACTGATGAACCGGTTGTAAATAAGGACGCCCCACAGAACGATCGCGGCGACAACGCCCAAAACAATGTATCCTATCATAATTCCTCCGCATTTTTTTCATGCATATAAAACGACGACGCCATCGCGCCCGCGTGAGGCCTGTTGGCGCTATCAGGGGTTTTGTTTGCTGCCAAGAAAAGAGACCTCCCGCTTTCAATTTTTTTAAAAGCACAAAGCATGCCAGAAGTCCCTGTATCTCCCGACCGCGCCGCACCCGAACCGCCGTTCGCGCTGCAAAGGCATGAGCGGCCTTCAGCGAATGCCCTGCAGCAACAGAAGAACCAGGCCGTAATAGCCGGCAGCCAGGAGAATGAGCACCCCGACCGCGATCAGGGCAAAACGTTTCCATCCGCGCATGAGGGTTCTCCTTTGCATGCCCGTCCATACACTTTCCGGGCGCCGCCGGTCCGGCGGCTTTTCCCTGCCAAGATAAAAGGCACATTTCATGCCAACGCGCGAAACAGCGCCATCCGCCGCGGGACAGGAGGGCCTGCAACCGTCGCATGCCCAGAAAGTTGGCAGGCAAAACCACGCCAAAGACGGTCTACAGGGCCGACGCGATATTGGCATGAAGGTTGCTGAGCCACGGCAGGCCAAAGGCTGAAACCGGACAAACAAGCAACGCTCGAAAAAGTCGCGAAACACCCAGCGCGGCCGCTCCGCATGCCTTCCGCGCGAAAACCCTTTTTGAGGTTGACTATGAAAACACTGCGCTTTGCGGGCGGGATTCTGTTGTGGGCAATCATTTGCGCCTCCTCCGCCATGGCGGCCGATCGCACCCTTACCGACGATCAGGGCCGGTCCGTCGTGCTGCGCGAATCCCCGACGCCGGATTTCTTCCATTACACCAACGAGCGGTTCGCCTTTACGGTTGATATATCCGCCCTGTTCGAAAAAGCCTTTGTCGTTCCCGACAACGGCGACGGCGTTATTCTGTCCGATGCCGGGGATCAGGCCCGTTTCCGGGCGTCCGGCGGCAACAGGCTGGATAAAAAAACGATCAGGCAGTTGTTCGAAGCCGAGCGCAAAGAACTTGGCAGCGCCGTGGCCTATGCCCATCAGGAAAAAAACTTTTATGTCCTGTCCTGGACTCAGGACAATGAAATCCATTACCGCAAATTCATTCTCGGCCCCTCGGCCTGGTGCGACATGGAACTGACCTATCCCGCCGCCCGGAAAAAGGAGTTCGACCCCATTGTGGCCCGAAGCGCCAAAACGTTTTCGTTTATCGGAAAATAGCCCGACAATATCCACGCGATCCTGATGGCAAGAAAGCCGACAAGCTGACCGCTCTGATGTCGACCTTCGCCACCATGCCCTCGCAATAGCAACAGGAGCCAGCCATGCAATTCGGAAAATACGCTTTTTTCCGCTCGGTTTTCGCGCTGTTCTGCGCGTTCCCGTTTCAGGCCGGGGCCGCCGGCCCGGCCAGCCACTGCCAGGCGGACGAAACCGTCATCTTTTCCTGCCCCGCTGACGGGAAAAAACTGATCTCCGTCTGCGCGTCCAAGGAATACAGCCCGAGCGCCGGCCACCTGCAATACCGCTACGGCCCGGCCGGAGCCCTTGAACTCACCCTGCCCGCCAAAGCCGCGCCCGCCGCGTCGGCCCGGAGCGGCCTCTGGTCCTTTTCCGGCGGCGGCGGCGCCTACGTCCAGTTCCAGGACGGCGGAACCTCGTATTATGTTTACACGGCCATTGGAAAATGGGGCAAAAAAGGCGAAATCAAGGAAAAAGCCGGGGTAGCGGTGGAAAAGGACGGCAAGGTTGTGGCCAACATCCTCTGCCGGGGCAAGGAAACTTCCGAACTGGGGCCCGACTTCTTTGAAAAAGCCGGCCTGCCCGAGGTGGAAAACGAATTCGACCTGCCGGAATAAACTTCGGCCGTCACCAACGCAAAACCGCCGCCCGTTTTTTGGGCGGCGGTTTTGTTTCAGAGCAAATCAATTTTGATTTGCTCAAAAGTTGTATTACCTTCGGTCGCGGGCACAGACTCTGTGCGGCCAAAGGAAGGCGGGGACACAGGCTGTGCGCGAAATTCCTTTGGCCGCCCCATTATATCGGCATGGCTTAAGAAGGAGCACGCGTTGCTCATGAGATGCCTTTCGATTCCGCAAAAGAAAGGTTGTCAATAAAAACAAATGTGCTATACATAAAGGTGCGGTTACCTATCAATGCGGGCGTACAGCATCAAAAAAACAAGCTATTACCGGAGTTTTTGCAATGAAAATGGTATACACTTCTGCCAAAGTGGCGTTCATGGTTGCACTGCTATTGCTGAACGCTTGCTCAACTATGGGCGGGCCGACGCTGTCGAACAACGCCCAGGCCGAGCTTGTGGACAAATCACGGGCGGCCTTGAATGAACTCTATACCGCGGTGCCTGACGCCAAGCATTTGCGCGGCCGTGCACAGGCCATACTGGTATTCCCGGATATCCTCAAGGCAGGGCTTCTTGTGGGCGGTTCCGGCGGCAACGGGGTTTTGTTCTCCCCCAACGGACGCGTGATGGGCTACTACAATCTGGCTTCGGTGTCCTATGGCTTGCAGGCGGGCGCGCAGACCTTTTCCGAGGCCATGTTTATGATGACGCCTGATGCTCTCGGATATCTTGACAGCAGTGAAGGCTGGTCCATCGGCGCGGGCCCGAGCGTCGTGGTTGTGGACTCGGGAATGGCAAAGGATTTTTCAAGCACCACGCTTCGGTCCGACGTCTTTGCTTTTGTTTACGGGCAGGAGGGACTGATGGGGGGGATTGGCATACAAGGCCAGAAGATCACGAAGCTTGACGCCCGGCCGTAACGTCGGCGCGGGCGACCGGCATTATCCCCACCCGGCCGGTCAAGCGAACGTTCTTGTGGGGACTTTGCCAGCAGTCTGAACCGCCGCCCGCTTTCGGGCGGCGGTATTTGCCCCGCGCGCCTCCGTCACCCCGCCTTGTTCATATCCAGAATCAGCGCACCGACCGCTTTTTTCAATTTCTGGTTCTCGGCCAGAAGACGTTTTTCGCGCCGGTCGGCAATACTGCTCTCAAAGGCCCGCCAGGGGCTGTTCAAAAGGGTATCCCGACAGCGGTAATAAGTGCCCGCGCTGCTCCGGCACTCGTCGCAGAGAGTCTCCACAGAGCGTCCCCGCAGTCCTTCAAGGACGATGCGGGCTTTGCTTTTGCTGTCCCATTGGCGCCGTTTCATGCATTCGTTCCTTCAGGGCGGGGTGTTATTGCCCCGTGGCTTCCCGCACGCAGGTAATGAAGCCATAGTAGTTGGCTTCGTCGGGGTTGCCTTTGACTTTGGCCAGGCACTGATTGAACACAGCATCGGGGATATTCATCTCCAGCACCTCTTCCCTGACCGAACGCTCCTCATCGATACAGTTGCCGATGGCCGTCTTGTCCGTATTGCTCTTCTTGCACAAAGCCTCGATGTTGAAACCCGGGTCAGCGGCCAGGGCGGGCAGGGCACACAGAACCAGCGCCGCGGTCATCCATGCGAGTTTTTTCATGGTGCTCCTCTTTGTTATTGGCGTTCAGCGTGACGGAAAACGTGTCAAAGCCATAATGCCGGCAGTGAGTTACGGCGATTTGGTGTTGACGGCGTCTATGGTCATGCCGCCCTTTTCAGCCGGGGAAAACCAGATGCAGCCCCAGCCGACCATATACTGCCCGTTGCGGCTGAACACCTCTTCCGTCGAATCGTGCTCCCGCGCGCATTGAACAACGCTTTTGGTGATAATGGCGTCATAGTTTTTGACAAAAGCGGCCTCGTTTTTGGCGCGTTCCTTGCCATCCACTTCCAGAGGATAGCCAACCAGTTTGGCCAGTTCCTGCTTTTGTCCCCCGGCAACCAGAGCCTGAAGGGTTTTGACGAACTTGGCGGCCTCGGCCTGTTCGGCCTGCTCCTCGGCGTCAGCGGCCCGGGCCACGGGCGCAAGAACAAGCATGAGGGCAAAGGCCAGGCCGGCCGTGAGCATTTTGGGCATAATCATGGGTAAATCTCCCTGTTGGTTGCAAGGGTTAACGGGTCATATTAATAAGCATGCCGCCGTTGGGATGGAATATTGCCTCCAACGCGTCGGCGTTGCTGCAATGGACGCGAAACACCGGCGCCGGCGAGGGGAGAGTGTCCGACATCGCGGCGTCGTACAGCGCGTCCGGGACAAGCAGTCCGTCAATGGAAGAGGGGCTGCTCGCGGAACGTTCGGCAAAAAGCGCGGCCATGGCCTTGTGCGCTTCTTCCGGATCCGCGTGTTCATCCGGGAACTTGACCATCCGCTCCGTCTCCATGTCCGGGCCGGCCATGAATTGCATGAACCAGGGCCGGAAACCATTGTCGCGCAGAGTCCGAAGCAGAGCGTTCATGCTCCCCTCCTTGAGCGGACCGCGCAGAATGACGGGACCTACCCCGGTCGTGGCCGGATCGGAACTGAAACGCTCCCGCTCGCCGGACTCTATGGTCGCCGCCCACAGGGAGCCGGCGAACTCAACCGGCGCGAACAGCCTGTCTTTATCGTCCTCGCGCGCGCTCACGCCCGGCAGGGCTCGGACGTCGGCCATGGTTTTCGCCTCCATGATCCGCTCAAGGGGTACGCCCTGCTCCCCTTGCTTGACAAGCGCGACCGCCTTCCCGGGCATGCGGACTGGCGGGGAGTCCGCGGTTTCCAGCCAAGGCGCGCCGGCGGCGTCGATTTCCAGGCCCAGTTTCAGGTCCGTTTTTCCCGCCAGGGCGGAAACATTCTCGAATGCAAAACGCACTGTGCCCATATCCAGGGTAACGGCCTTCAACTGCGGGTCTCCGCCCATGCTCATGGTCATGGTGTTGCCGGGAACCACATGCATGGAGGCCGTCATGCCGCCTCCGTCCGTTTTCATGGCGATGGCGAATATTTCCAGTCTGGTGTTGTTGGTGAACGCGACGGTCAAATCGCCCGCTTGGGCCGGCGACAAGGCCGACAGCGTCAGCAGACAGGCAAGCAAAGCGAACAGGCGAATGCGAGGCATGATATTCTCCTTCATCTGGTTCGGCGACTGTCCGGTCCTGCCGACAAACAATCTCGCCCGCGTTGTGGACTTCTTTCACGAGAGGGGCCGCCTGCTCCCGCGTCCCGTCGCGAGAGAGTTCCGCTGCCGCCGGGTTTGAAACTCTCCAGCCCATCAGGCAAGAATCATGCCGGAGATATTTCGCCGAAATGAGGTTCAGCCCTTGGCGCCAGCCTCGACGCCCCGGCCGGAGCAACGCGCGCTCCGTCCCTGTCCGGACACGCGATGTCGGCTTCTTTCCGGGCCGCGTTATTCCATGGCAGGTGCCAAAAAAATGGTCACAAGCGCGGCGCGGCAACCATGCGCGTTTAACAATGGAGCCCGCTTGCCGAAAAAGAAAAAATCGTTACGCTCGGCTTGTCCGGTTTCCTTTTTTTCGCACTGGCGATATAGAGCAGTTGCACGTCGAAAACCCGATCCGCCGGGATTAGGGCTTCATTTTCAGCAAAAGGGCCACAGCATGAAAACATTTCTTCCGGCCGCAAGCCTGGCGCTGGCAGCGCTTTTGCTTGGCGGGTGCATCAATCTGAGTCCGAACTACGCGCCGCCGCCGGTGGCGGACAAGATGCCCGCGCAGTACAAGGAAGAGGCTGGCTGGAAAACGGCCACGCCCATGGAATCCCTCGGGCGCGGCCCCTGGTGGGAAATGTTCGGCGATCCGGTGCTGAGCGATCTTATCGCCAAGGCCAACGCGGCCAATCAGAACATCGCCGTGGCCGCGGCCAACCTGCGCCAGGCCAGGGCCCAGATCAACGTGGCCCGCTCGGCCTTTATGCCCGGCGTTTCCTTGCCGGCCTCGGCCACGCGTTCCGGTTCCCAGGGTTCGCCTCCGCAGACGCAGTACTCCGCGGGCGTGAGCGCCCAGTGGGAAATCAGCTTCTGGAACGCCCTGCCCGCCTTTGAAGCGGCCAGAGCCCAAGCCGAAGCCACAGCCGCCGACTACGCGGCCATGCGCCTGTCCGTGCAGGCCGAACTGGCCCAGACCTATTTTCAACTGCGCATTCTGGACGTGCAGCACAGCCTGTATGAATCCACCATCGCCGCCTACGCCAAGGGCGTGCAACTGACGCGCAGCCAGTACCAGGGCGGCATGGTCACCCTGACGGACGTGGCCCAGGCCGAAACACAGCTGGCCTCGGCCGAGGCCCAACTGGCGTCCATAGAGCGGCAGCGGGCCGAGTTGGAGCACGGCATCGCCATTCTTGTCGGGCAAATCCCCTCCACCTTTTCCCTGTCCAGGTCCACCCTGGACGCACGCCAGCCCCAGGTGCCCACGGGCCTGCCCTCGGCCCTTCTGGAACGCCGGCCGGACATCGCTTCTGCCGAGCGCCTGATGGCCGCCGCCAACCAACAGATCGGCCTGGCCAGGGCGGCCTGGTTCCCAAGCCTTTCCTTGAGCGCCGATCGTCTCGCCCAGGGCGTGGGCTGGCACTCAGCCCCGCTGTGGACCTGGTCGGTGGGACCAAGCGCGGCCCTTTCCCTGTTCGAGGGCGGCAAAAAGCTGGCCGAGAACGAATCCGTCTGGGCCGCCTACGAAGCCCAGGTGGCCACCTACCGGCAAACCTGCCTTCAGGCCTTCAAGGACGTGGAGGACAACCTTTCCGCCCTGCGGCTGCTCAAAAAGGAAGGCGAAGCCCAGGACCGGGCGGTTATGTCGTCGCAAACGGCCCTGCGCCTGTCGCTTTCCCAGTACCGGGGCGGCATGATCACCTACCTGCAGGTGGTCAGCACTCAAACGGCCGCCCTCACGAACGAAAGCAACGCCATCCAGGTGCGCGGGCAAAGCCTGATCGCGGCGGTCAACCTGATCAAGGCCCTGGGCGGCGGTTGGCAAAGCTCCGACCTCCAGGAACTCGTCAAGGGAACGGAACCGGCCGAAGGCAAGATCGAACGGCAGTGGTAACGCACGCCCGTTCCGGCGCGTGATGCCGGAACGCGGACGCGCACGCCCCTTGGAGCGGATTCATTTTGAAGTTGCCCAAGAGAAGTATTGCCTCCGGCGGCCAAAGGGGGTGACCCCCTTTGGAAACCCCGAATTCTAGGCCGTCACCAATGGATAAATACAAACCTAAACTCCACTGAAACAGGGAAGGAGCTTCGAAAGAAGCTCCTTCCCTGTTTCAGTGGACCCCCGTCCCGTATGTGTGAAAACCGTTTATCCCCCGCTCGTGGCGTTACGCCAGCATTTGCAGGGCCTCGTTCATTTCCTGGTTCAGACGGTTTCTCACGGCCGCCTGAACGCCCGAGGTGGAAGACCCGAACTGCCCGGCCCGCAGGGCGTATACCTGTTTGATCAACTGCCGGCCGGCGCGTTTGAACGATTCCGTGGCCGTCTGCCCCGAGGCTTGCAGTTTGTTGACGCCCACGCTGTTCACGGCCTGGTTGAAAATGCGCACCGCGCCCACCGGCCCGTGCTGCACGGCGGTGCTGAAAAGCACCTCCTGCAGGGCCACCGGCATGTTGGCAAAACCAAGCCCCGTGCTTTCGGCAATGCTGCGCATGGCCGGCTCGAAATGGCTGGTGCGGATAAAGTCTTCCTGAAGCTTTTCAAAACGCGCCGGATCCTCGGCCGCGATTTTGCGCCACTCGTTGGGCATTTTGCCCGAACGTCCGCCGGTGTTGGCCGGCCCGGCGGCCCGAAGGCGCTTGGCCAGTTCCGGGGCCTGCTCGTCCAGATAGTTGACGAACGCGCTCATGGTGCCCGCCCGCGAGGAAATCTGGTATTTGCCGTAGGACGTGCCGCCCTTGCGGTCAAAACCGATGGCGGAAATACCCTCGGCGCCGGACTCGAACTTCGCGGCCAATGTGCCCAGTCCGCCGTCCGCCATGGAGTAGAAGGAATGCACCAGGGACCGGCCGGGATAATCGGCCGCAATCTGGGCGTCCATTTTTCTTCTGTGGCTGGCGGTCATCACAGCGGTGCGGGCGCCGTCCTCGCCCGAGGCAAAGGAAACGGGCTTGGAACTGCCGAAGACAAGCCCGCCGGAGGTCACGCCCACGCCGGTGTCGGCATCCAGCCGCCTGGCATAGGTCATGGCGGGCTGGCTTTCCCGCATGTCGTAGCCAAGGCCGCGCAGGGCCAGTTCGGCGTTGCCGCCGCCAAAGCCGTGGGTGACGAAACTTTGACCGGGCAGGTTCCCGCCCGCGTTCCTGGCGTAGCCGGCAGCCCCGGAGTCGGCATTTTGACCCATGCCGAGCGCGCGCGTGGCGTTGGCCGTGGGCGAGGCGTAGCCCAGTTCCCCGCGTGAGGCCATGGTACTACGGCCCAGGGCGCTTTTGCGGGTGTCTTCCATGCCAAAGCCCTGGCGGCCGGTGATAGGGCGGTTAGAAATGCGCGGCACGCTTTTCTGGGAAAGCCGCGCCCCCGGCGAACCCAGACTTCTGCCGCTTCCATAGGATTCCAGAGCCGACTGGGCATAGTCCCTGGCGGCGTCCCTGCTGTTCTTGCCTGTCGGCAAGGCCTGCTGGAACGACTGGGCCTGGCGTTGGGCCATATTCTGGTTTCCGGCGCGAACGGGTTGGTTCGCCATTCCGGGATAGCTTATTTCAGGATACAGGGCCGATGCGGGCTGGATTACGCCGGCAGCGGGCCGCTGTGCCGTTCCTTGCATATTGCCGCCGCCGGTAATCGGCGATGGGGCCTGGCGCTGGCGCAGGCCGGCGTCGACCTGCGTTCCGGCGGGCGCGGCGCTTTTCTGCTGCGCTTTGGCCTGCGCGGTATATTCCGCAACGGGCAGATAGGACTCAAACCCCCCGGCCGTCTTTGCGGCGTGGTTTTTGCCGCCGCCCGTCCGCTGCTGGACTTTCGAGGGCGCCGCGTACGGGTTGTCGCCAAAAGTCAGAGTCGGCTTGCCGTTCACCATGACATATCTCCTGCTGTCTCGGTCGTCGTGCCCTCCCTGAGACAGGAGAGCCCGACCTGGAGAAGCAAAGGACATGCCAGCAAAGTATTCAGCAATAAAATTAAAGCGGTATGGATATATCTAAAATGACCGTCGCCGGAAATGTCAGATTTTTGAAACGCACGAGCCGGCGGGCGGCGAAACGCCCGCCAGCCGCACCCCCCAAGCAGCCGAATATTCCCGGCCCCGCAAGGCCGCCGAAAACACACCCGACCAGCCGTCTTGCGGAAAACCCGCTTTTGGGAAATACTGCGGCTGGTTTCACGCGCAGCAATCACGCTACTCAAGGAGCGCCGCGATGGAAAAAGGCAAACCCTTCCCGCAATTCAGCCTGCCGGATCAGAACGGCGTCATGCGCGGCCCCGGCGACTACGCCGGAAAATGGCTGGTGGTGTACTTCTATCCCAAGGACAATACCAGCGGCTGCACCCTGGAGGCCAAAAGCTTCACGGACCTGGCCGGGCAGTTCGCGGACCATGACGCGATCATCGTCGGGGTCAGCCCGGACTCGGTGAAAAGCCATTGCGGTTTTATTGCCAAGCACGGGCTCGGCATCACCCTGCTCAGCGATCCGGAACACGCCCTGCTCGAAGCCGCCGGCGCCTGGCAGAAGAAGAAACTTTACGGCAAGGAACACATGGGCGTTGTGCGCGGCACCGCCCTGGTCGATCCCCAGGGCGTGGCGCGCGAGGTATGGACCAAGGTCAAAGCCGCCGGCCACGCCGAAGAAGTGCTGGCCAGACTGCGCCAGCTGCGCGAAAAGGCATAGGGAACGGCTGATCTTTTAGAAGACGGCCGGCCGGAAGAGAAAAAAGACGAAAAGAGAGAAACCGCCATGGATGAAATTCTGATTGTTGTCCCCGCGCGCTATGCCTCAAGCCGCTTTCCCGGCAAACCCCTGGTCCGGATCGCCGGCGTGGAAATGGTCAAGCGGGTCGCGGCCATAGCGGAAAGCGTCTGCCGGAAAAACCCCGCCTGCCGCCATCTGGTGGCCACCGACGATGCCCGCATTCTGGACTTTTGCGCCGCCGAGGGCATTCCCGCCCTCATGACCGCCGAAAGCTGCCGCAGCGGCACCGAGCGCTGCTGGGACGTGGTGACGCGCCAGGAAAAACCGGCGGACTTCATCATCAATCTCCAGGGCGACAACCCCCTGTGCCCGCCCCACGTCATCCAGGCCCTGATCGACGACTGGAAACGCTCCGGAGCCGACGTGGTCACCCCCTGCGTGCGCCTGGACTGGCCCGAATACGAAAACCTCATGCGCAACAAGACCGTGTCTCCCTTTTCGGGAACCACGGTCCTGGTAGACAGGCAGGGCTTTGCCCTGGCCTTTTCCAAAGCTGTTCTGCCGGTGGTGCGCGATCCGGCCGAAGCGAAAACACACATGCAACTCAGCCCGGTGCGCCGGCATATCGGCCTTTACGCCTATACCCGCGCCGCCCTTCATGCCTATTTCACGCTTCCGCCCTCCCTTGGCGAGCAAAATTACCTGGAAGGGCTGGAGCAGATGCGCTTTCTGGAAAACGGGCTGCGCGTGAAGATGGCCGAGGTGGATTACCGGGGCCGCGAGTCATGCAGCGGCGTGGATTCGCCCGAGGACGTCGCCCGGGTGGAGGGCATACTGGCCCGTTTCGGCGAACTGAATCTGTCCTGATCCGCGGCGCCGGCGCGCGATCATTCCGCCGCGCGCAAACCGGCTCAGACCTTCACCACAGCGTTCTCCACCCCGGCGAACGAGCACGGCACATAGGCATCGGCCGCCGAGTCGTTGATCCACCGCCCGTCGTCGGTCAGATAGCGGAATTGACAATCCAGGCCGAGCGGAAACTCGATCTCCAGGCTGAACCCACCGTCCTTGAGCTTTTTCATGGGATGGGAAACGGTGTTCCAGTCGTTGAAATCACCCACCAGAAAAGCGCCTTTCGCGCCGGACGCCTCTTCCGCCGAAAGATGAAAACGGACCTTGCACGATGCCCGGGTCTTCAAGAAGTTTTTCGTGATGGACATGTTCCCTCCATGCAGCTCTTGCTGCCTTCGCGGTTCCGGCGGCACGAAAACGCCCCGCGCCTCCGCTCCGTCCCGCTGTTGAAACCTGTTTCCGCCATTGGCTGATCTTCGCTTTAAACCACCTTAACGCCTTTTTAAAGGAAGAGGAAGCCCGTTGCGCGACTTTAAGCGCGTCTTCAGGTTTTTTTCCAAACCGCAAACACGCGTAGCAAAGCGGGCGCCCTGATCATACGATCAGGGCGCCCGCTTAGCTACGGTAAATATGCTGCACCGCGCCGCTCACGGAGCATCGCCGCCAGCGGTTCGGCAATCCAACGCTTTCGGGCCGGCATGACGCCTCGACTCCGACACCGCCTTTTCCGGAAGTACCCCGGAAAACGGCATCAGCCGATTATCATGCGCAGATTTTCCTCAAACGCGGGCCGGAGCTCTTCGGCGCGTTCCGGATCAATGCCGCACAACCCGAACACGGCGGCGAAAAGCATCTCCACCGGCAGCACCAGGGTCTGAACGCCGTCGCTCACCCGACAGCGCTGTCCCATGGCGGAAACGAGATAATGGCGGCGGTGCTTCTGCGTTCCCGATCCGGAAACAATGGAATACACCTGTTCGCCCGTATCGGTTATGAACAGCCGCAAACGCGTGAGCGTCGCCGTTTCTTCGTCATAATAAGAGCTTTCGGAATACAGCTGCCCGCAAAAATACAGTTCGGCCCCGTTATCGCTGCGCAGAAAAATCTTTTCCGTTAAAGCCCCTGTGGTCGCTTTGCTCATTCTCGATACTCCTGACTAGAGAATCTCACCCGCAAACCGACACGGCCATGTCCGCTGGCGGCGCGCCGGCCCACTCGCATTGCGGTGAACCATCCTCTCGTTTTTACCCGCCGGATTTCTCTGTGCCCGTTCCCAGCGAGTTCAGCAAACTGAACTGTTCCTGGCCGCTCCGCGCCTGCTTGCGGCCCCGTTTTCCTTTGGCGTCGCCGTCCCGCGGGGGAGCGCCGCCGCGCGTGCCGCCTTCCGCGGCGTCGCCGAATAAATCGCCGCCCCCGCTGGCTGTCCAGAAACTTTCAAGATCAAAACGGGAAATGCGGAATCCACGCCCAAGCTTGGCCGCGCGCAACTCTCCGTTCCGGATGGCGCGGCGCAGGGTCTCCCTATGGCAGCTGAGCAGCTCTGCGGCTTCCGCCAAGGTGAACGTCGTTTTGCCGGGGGGCGTGCTCATGCGCTTTATACCCTTTTAGCCTCATCTATACTCCCTTGGATTGCTCTTAGTCGCAATAGTCAACTTTTGTCAACTTTATTTAACTTTTTATCTGTCAAGTCAACACCTGCCCGTTTACCTTTGTTTTTGATCGTTTTGTAAAGATATATAGTGTTTTAAGTATATTGCATATATATTCAATCGCATTCGCTTATATCGGATGATTCAATATCGGTTATATTTATTTCATAATGTTAATAGATTTAATAATATTTTCAGTGTATTATGTAATATACGGTAAGGCTGTAAAAAATTTCTGGCGCGTTGCCGGCCGCCCGGGGTCTTCGTCCATCCCGGGCGACCGGCAAAAGAGAAGGGAGCGGATGCCCCTTGCCAAAGCGAACACGGCCTAAAAAATAATTGCATTCCCGATCCGCGTTTGCTACGAAGTACTATTGTGTAAAATGTCTATCGCCGTTTTCTTGCCAAAGCCGACAACGCCACATTTTTTCGAGGTGCCCGATGCTCCGCGCATTGCTCTGCCTGTTTTGCCTTACCCTTTGCTTTCCCTGCCCGGCGCGCGCCTCGTCTCCTCGCACTCTCAGGATGCACGTCTGGGTCAGCTATATGCCGACCTGGCTTTTGGAAGCGTTCACCCGGGAAACCGGCATTCACGTCAGCGTGACCTTTTTCGCCGACAACAGGGATCTCTACCGCAAGTTGAAGGAAGAAGGCGAAATGCAGCGCTTTGACATCGTCACGCCTTCCGCGGAGACGGTGCAGCAACTGGCGGAGGAAAAGCTGCTGCACCCGCTGTCTCCGGAGAAGATCCCCAGCATGAAGCTTCTCGACCCCTGGTTTGCGGGGCTTGGCTATGACAAAAATTTTCGGTTCAGCGTTCCTTTGTATTGGGGCGGACTCGGCATTGTCATTGACAAGACCAGGGTGCCGGAAAAGGTGGCCTCGCGCGTCCTTGGCTACAAGGATTTGTGGATGCCCGAACTTAAAGGGCTGCTGATACTGCCCAATGATTTGCGTTCCCTTATGAGCATCATGCTCCTTCACCTCGGCTATTCCGTGAACGACAGCGAACCGGCCCACCTTGAGGCGGCCATGGCCGCTCTGGAAAGTCTGGCTCCGTCCGTGAACAATTTCGACTCGGTGGATCAGGTCGAGGATCTGGCCAAGCTCAGCGTGGGCGTCGGCGTTGTCTGGGCCAACGAATTTTTCGCCAGGCCGGATCAGGCCGCGACGTATCAGTTCATCTTCCCCAAGGAAGGCTCGCCTTTGTGGATAGACACCATGGCCGTGCCCGCAAACGCTCCCAACCCCGAAGGGGCGCAACGGTTCATCGACTTCGTCCTGCGTCCGGAAAACCTGGCCAGACTGAGCGAACAATCCGGCTATGCCGTGGCTGAAAAGGCCGCCGTGGCCAAACTGCCAGAATCGCTGCAAAAAAATATCATTGTCTATCCACCCGAACAGTTGCGGTCCAGGTTCGAACCGGAACTCATGCTCCCGCCAGCCATGCTTGAAAAACTTGAAAAACGTTGGATAAAACTTAGAGATAAGCTATAGTCGGTTACCGTCCGTCTTTCCGCGTCGCTCGCCTTTGCGCGCGACGCGCCGTCCGTCTGCGCCCAAAAAGGGGAGCCAGCGAACAACGGGACTTCTGCTCTGGACTCTTCTCCCAAAAAATCATAATAGTTGATACAGGGTTAAGAGGCAGTGCCCGGCTTTGCGCCCCGCGCGCCAATCCAGCCGGCTTTCAGCGGCATTGTCGCGCCCGGCCGCCCCTACAAGCGGCGGGGGAACACCGTTCATTACGGGAGCGAACGGCCGGAATGCCTTAAAATGCATTTCGATTTTGCCCGTGAAACGCCACTGACGTCGGCGTAGCGGGCATAAGGAGGGAGGGTCGGAAAGCCCGGTATGAGAAATTTTTTCACAGGGTCCTTTTTACGGACGGCATTCTTCATTATAGCGGTGTCGGCTCTGCCCGCCGTCGCCATAGTGTTTTTCGCCGGGTTCGAGCGCAGCTCCGGGGCTTTTGAGCGCGCCGAACTTCAGGCGAAAATCGCCGTGCGCACGGTTGCCAGGGTGCAGTCCTCCATTGCCGCCGGCGCCCGGACCCTGCTGACTACCCTGGCCGAAGCCGCGGCTGTCCGCCCCCGGGTTTCGGACATGGAAGACCTGTTAAGTCAGCTTCATTATTCGCATCCCGCCTTTATCGACGTCTTTCTGGCGGATGAAAACGGCTATATCGTCGCCAGCAAGGAGAGCTCTGAAACGGGCCTTAATATTCTCGAACATCCCTTCTTTTTGCGCGTCCTTTCAAAGAGCGCCTTTGTGGCCGGCGAGGCCACGCATTCCCCTCTTTCCGACGTGCCGGTTCTTCCTTTCGGCTACACAATACATTTTCCGGGCGGGCGGCCCCTGGTGCTGGTCACGGGAGTGCAACTCCCCTATTATAAATATCTTTTGCGCAAGCTGAACATCAGTCCCGGCGCCCGGATCTACCTTGCCGACATGAAGGGACGGGCGGTTTTCACCCAGCCCCCCATGGACGAGATCCTGCCGGAAGTCCCTCTGCACGTCCGCAAAGCCGTGGCGGAACAGGAGCCGGACGAAGGGCTTTTCTTTCTTGACGGCCCGGATGAACGCCTTATGGTGGCATACCGGCGCATCGTTCTGGAGGGGAATCCGGGTATTTCCTATATGCAGGCGGTGTTTACCATTCCGGCCGCCGCCGTTCTGGCCGAGACCAAAGATTCGCAGACCCGGGACGGCTTTTTGCTGATCCTGGCCCTGTCGACCATGTTTCTGCTCTCGGCCGGCCTTGTGTCCATGACTTTTTCCGCCCCCATCAAAAAAATGCTTTCCGCGGCCAGGGAATATGGCCGGGGGAACTTCAGCGCCCGGCTCTCCGGGGTCGGCGAGGTGCGGGAACTGGCAGCCCTGGCCGAATCCATGAACACCATGGCCGCGTCCATCGAAAAACGCGAAACGGATCTTATCCAGGCGAAAAATTTTGCCGAAGCGGCCAGCAAATCCAAAGGCGAGTTTCTTGCCAACATGAGCCACGAAATCCGCACTCCCATGAATGCCATCATCGGCATGGCTTATCTTTCCCTCAAGGGAGAACTCACGGCCCAGCAGCGCGGTTATGTGAGCAAAATTCACGAGGCGGGCTCGGAATTGCTCAGGGTGGTCAATGACATTCTGGAATTGTCCAAGCTGGACGCCGGAAAATTGGGCATGGAGAGCATCGCCTTTTCCCTGCATGAAATCTTTGCGGATTTGCAGCGCCGGTTCGCCCCGCACATTCGAAACAAAAGCGTTGAGCTGACCTTTTCCGTCTCCCCCACCGTGCCGCGCCAGCTTGTGGGCGACCCCCTGCGCCTTGGCCAGGTGCTTGGCCACCTGCTGGACAATGCCGTGCGCCATACCGAATCCGGCGTCATAGACGTCATGTGCGCGCTCGAAGAACAAAACGGCTCGCGAACCGGCTTGCGCTTCACGGTCAAGGACAGCGGCCAGGGCATGGAAGCGCGTCAGGTAACCGCCCTGCAACGCCTGTTTTCCGGCGACTCCACGCCGGTTCCGGAAAAGGAGCCGGGCAGGAATAACGGGCTGGGGCTGCTTTTGTCCCACAAGCTTGTCCGGGCCATGGGTGGCAGCCTGCGCGTGGACAGCGTTCCCGGGCAGGGATCTGTTTTTTCCTTCACGGCCGGCTTTGGCATCCGCGCCGCCTCCCGGACGGCCAAAATACGCAGCCTGGCGGGCATGCGCGTTCTGGCCGTGGATGATGAAGCTGTCTCGCTGACCATTCTCAAGGAATTTCTGGAAAACTTCGGCATGGCCGTGACCGTGGAGCAGGACCCCCGGCAGGCGCTCGCCATTGTGCAGCGAGCGGACGAGCAGGGCCAGCCCTTCCGCCTGGTGGTTGTTGACTGGCGCATGCCGGGCATGGACGGGACGGAACTGATCCGCCGGATCAAAAACCAGCTTTCCCTGGCGCACGCGCCCGCGTTGATCATGCTTTCCGCCTACGCTTGGGGCGGCGTTGCCCTGCAGGCGGAAACCGCCGGCATCGACGCCTTTCTGCATAAGCCTATTAATGAGTCCGTATTACTTGACACCATCATGAACCTGTTGCATCCCCAAGAGGAAAGGGCGCCCGGCGAGCCCGCGGACGCCAAGGTCACCGAGGGGTTCACCGGTGAGGAAGACCTGGCCGGGCTGAAGGTGCTGCTGGTGGAAGACAATGCCGTTAACCAGCAGATCGCCCGGGAAATTTTAAGCGACGCCGGAATTGACGTTACCATGGCCGACAACGGTCTTGCCGCCCTGTCCCTTCTGGAGCAGGCCGGGGACAACATGCCCTTTGCCCTGGTATTGATGGATTTGCAAATGCCGGTCATGGACGGCTTTGAGGCCACCCGGCGTATCCGCGCCCTTGACACGCCCTGGGCCAAAGATCTGCCCGTTGTCTCCATGACCGCGCACAGCCGGGACAGCGAACTGGACGCCTGCCGCGAGGCCGGCCTTGACGACCATGTAGGCAAACCAATCACGGTAAGCGAGCTTTTCGCCGCCATCCGGCGCTGGCTTCCCCCCACGCTCGTGGCGGAGCCCGCCGCGGGCGTGATGCGCGATCTCCATGCCAGGGCCCGACAGAACGACGCCTCCGTCAAGGCCGACTTCACCCGGTTCGAGCCCTTGCTTGAGACCTTCCTGCATCCCGGCAGGCTTGACCGCCTGAAGAGGCTTCTGCAAGCGGACGATCTGGCCGGGGCGGCGGACCTTATGGAACGCCTCGACAGCGGGATGGGACTGCTGAAAGAGAAACAATAGCCATGGTATTCAAAAGCTCCATACGCCGCATACTCTATCTGATAGTCATTCTGGCCATGCTGCCGGCTCTTGGCATTATCGTGCATTCCGGCATGGACAACCGCAGGCGGGCCATAGAGATCACGCGCGCCAAAGGCGTCGATTTTTTAAACAACCTCGCCGGGCAGAGCCAGTTGTTCACGGAAACCACCCGCGTTCTGCTCATGACCCTGGCCCAACTCGAAGCCACCCGCGATGCCGATGGCCCCGAAAGCGCCAGAATTCTGCAAAGCCTGCTGGATTCGCATACCGCCTACGAAAACATTCTGCTGGCCGACAACGAGGGCAAGGTCATTGCCTCCGCCCGCGCCATGTCCTCCCCGGCGGACATTGGCAAGGAACAGTCTTTCGGCGCGGCCATAAGAAGCAGACGCTTCACCGTTGGCGCCCTCATGCCGGATCCGGTGACCGGCACCCCCGCCCTTCCCTACGTCATGCCCGTTATGGACGCGCATTCGGGCAAAGTCCGGACCGTTCTGCTCGCCAGTCTTAAGCCGGGCAGCATTATTTCGGAAGCCGACCAACCCGGCGGCGGCAAAACCATTCTGCACCTGCGGGACAAGCAGGGCCGCCTCGCCTTTGTCTATCCCGCGCCGAAAACGCCGGATGACGACGAATACGAGCAGGGAGCCTGGAAGGAAATATCCGCGGCCGACGCCCCGGAAGGGACGCTTACCCTGATGGACCGCAACGGCAAGGAGTATGTGCTCGCCTACCAGCGCCTTACCGCCATGGGCATGGACGCCCCTTACCTCACCCTGGAAATATCCACGGCCAAGGCGTCCGCCTATGCCGACGCCAATGCCGTGCTGGCGCGGGATCTTCTGCTCCTGGCCCTGGCCACCGCCGCCGCCTTTATGATCGCCTTTGCCATGAGCCGACGCATGCTCGTGGGGCCCACCAGTCTTCTGGTGCAGGCGGCGCGATCCCTGGCGGGCGGCAACCTGGGCACTCGGGCGTCCGTTTCGGATCTTAAAGGGGAGATGGGGCAGTTGGCCTCCAGCTTTGACGAAATGGCCGAAGCCCTTGAAACCCGGAACCGGGAACTCATGGACGCCAAAAACGCGGCCGACGTGGCCAACCGGGCCAAAAGCGAATTTCTCGCCAACATGAGCCATGAAATCCGCACGCCCATGAACGCCGTCATCGGCATGGCCTATCTGGCCCTTAAAACCAATCTTTCGGCCAAGCAGCACACCTATGTGAGCAAAATATACGCCGCCGCCAACACGCTGCTTGGCATCATCAACGACATCCTCGACTTTTCCAAAATAGAAGCCGGCCAGTTGGACATGGACAATTCCGACTTCCGCCTGGATGATATTCTGGACAACATCGCCACCCTGGTCAGCCAGAAAGCCGAGGAAAAAGGCCTTGAGGTGCTTTTTGGCGTTGACCCCAACGTGCCCGCCACGCTGACGGGAGATCCGCTGCGCCTTGGCCAGATCCTGACCAACTTGCTCAACAACGCGGTCAAGTTCACGGAAACCGGGGAAATCATCGTGTCCTGCACCCTGGACGCCGTTCTCGGCGAACGGGTGCGCCTGCGCTTCATGATCAAGGATACCGGCATCGGCATGACCGAGCAGCAGCAGGGCAAGCTCTTTACCGCCTTTACCCAGGCGGACGGCTCCATTACCCGCAAATTCGGCGGCACGGGTCTCGGCCTTACCATCACCAAGCGGCTGGTGGAAATGATGGACGGCCACATCAGCGTGCTCAGCGAGCACGGCAAGGGCACCACCATTACCTTTACCGCCACCTTCGGTTTGCCGCATTCGGACAGCGGTTTGAACGCCGGCCTTCGCAAAGGGGAAATGGCCAGAATTCTGATAGTGGATGACAACGGGCCGGCCCGCCGGATGTTGCAGAACATTCTCGCCGGCATGCATTTCCGGGCCGAGGAGGCGGAATCGCCCACCGAGGCCTTTGCCATGCTCTGGCAGGAAGACGCCGTCGACCCCTACCGCATCGTGCTCATGGACTGGCGCATGCCGGGCATGGACGGCATCGAGGCCACCTGGCGCCTGCGCACCGAACTTAACCTGGGCAACGTGCCGCCGGTGTTCATTACAACGGCCATGGGCTGCTCGGAGGTGCTGCAGCAGGCGGAAAAAGCCGGGGCAGTGGGCGTCATCTACAAGCCGATCAACAAATCGCTGCTGTTCGATTCCCTCATGGAAGCGCTGCACGGGCGCGTGCCCCTTTCCACCCGGACGGAACAGCCCCTGCGGGAAAGACAGCCCGCGCGCGAATCCGTGCGCTTTCCGGGCGTTTCCATCCTGCTGGTGGAAGACAACCCCATCAACCAGCAGGTGGCGGCCGAACTTCTTGAAGGCGCGGAAGCCTCGGTCACGGTGGCGGACAACGGCGTGAAAGCCCTGAAAGCCGTCCGCGCCGTGCAGGACAGAACCCCGCCTTTCGATCTGGTGCTGCTTGATCTGCAAATGCCGGAAATGGACGGATACCAGACCGCCAGGGAACTGCGGGCGGATTCCCGCTACGACAAGATGCCCATTGTGGCCATGACGGCCCACGCCATGGTGGACGAACGGCAAAAGTGCCTTGACGCGGGCATGAACGACCACATTTCCAAGCCCATTGAGGTGGACAAATTTTTCGCCACCCTTTCCCGCTGGGTGCGCTCGTCGCAAGCCGCGCACTCGCCCCTGCGCAAGGCGCCTTCCCTGATCGAGCCCGCGCTGGTCGGGCCGGCGCCGGGCGCTCCCAGCATCAAGGAAGGGGCGCTGTACCTGCCCGGTTTTGAAACCGAACTCGCCCTGTCGCGGTTGGGCAACAACGAACGCCTGTACATCAAGCTGCTGAAACAGTTTCTTACTTACTACGCCGGCACGGAAAACCAGTTCTATTCCGCCCTTGAAGCCGGCGACCTCACGGGGGCGCAGCGCGTGGCCCACACCCTGAAAGGACTGGCCGGCTCCATCGGCGCGTCGGCCCTGGCCGGTGAAAGCGCCTATCTGGAAGCCTCGTTCGCCGGCGGCGATCTGGACGTGACCCGCAGCCTGGCCGCAACTTGCTTTGCCACGCTGGGCAGGGTACAAACCGTTCTTCAGCAAGCCTTTGCCGCGGAGGAAAGCAAAAAGCAGACGCCTCCCCAACTCCGGGCCACGAAATTGACGGCGGAACAGCGGGAGAAAAAAGCGAAACTTCTGCAAGGTCTTGAATCGCTCCTTCGGGAAGACGACGCCGAAGCGGCCGCTTTTTTCGCGGGGCACGAGCAGGAGTTTTCACTGTTCATTCCCCAGGACTTGTTCACCACGTTGCAAAGCTTGATTTCACGGTTTGAATTCGAGGAAGCCCTGGATTTGCTCGCGGCGATCCGGGGAGAGCAAAACGAATAGCGGCAAGGACGCCTCGTGCTCATGCCCCCGATTGAGGGGGAGCCAACGGAGACGCGTATGGAAACTTCCCACCAAAAAGACGCCGACCTGCCCACCCTACTGGTCGTTGACGATATTCCCGCCAACCTCTCCCTGATAACCGAACTGCTCGCCGGCCAATACCGCTGCCGGGTGGCCACCGGCGGCGCCAAAGCCTTGGCCGTGGCCGCAAGCGCCCCCAGGCCCGATGTCATCCTGCTGGACATTTCCATGCCGGAAATGGACGGCTACGAAGTCTGCCGCAGGCTCAAGGCCGACCCCGCAACCAGTGACATTCCGGTTATCTTTCTCACCGCTCTCGACAGCGAAGGCAGCGAGGCCGAGGGCTTCAGGGTGGGAGGCGTCGATTATATCACCAAGCCGGTCAGCAAAGCGGTGCTTCTGGCCAGGGTAAACGCCCATCTTACGCTTCTGCGCAGCAAGCGCCACCTGGCTCGGCGAAACGAACTGCTGGAACTTATGGTCAACGAGCGCGGCAGACAACTGGCCAACATGCAGAACGTGATTATCCTGGCCATGGCCTCTCTGGCGGAAACGCGCAACAACGACACCGATGTCCACATTCGGCGCATGCAACACTACACCCACGCCCTGGCTCTTTCCCTGCGCGCCAACCCCGCGTACACGAACAGGCTGCCGGACATCGTGCTGGATCTGCTGTTCAAGACCTGCCCGCTGCACGACATCGGCAAGGTGGGTGTTGCGGACGGCATTTTGTTCAAACCCGGCGAACTGCTGCCCGACGAATTCGAAGAAATGAAGCAGCACACAGTGCTCGGCGGGCAGGCGCTCACAGAAGTGGAACGCCAGTTGGCCGCTCCCGAGGCTTTCGTCTCCATGGCCCACGATATTGCGTTTTACCACCATGAACGCTGGGATGGCTCAGGCTATCCCCTGGGCATATCGGGCGAGGCCATCCCGTTAAGCGCGCGCATCGTGGCCCTGGCGGACACCTACGACGCCTTGACCAACTCCCGCGTTTACAGAAATGCGTATTCTCCGGCTGAAGCCCGCGACATCATCGCGCGGCAGCGGGACAAACAGTTTGAGCCCGCTCTGGTGGACGCATTTCTCGCCTGCGAGGAACAACTCCTGGCCATTGCCGAAAGTTTTTCCGAAAACGCCCGGAACAGCAACCGCAGCCATGTATTGCGGCGACTTGCCGAGGACGCCTGACATTTTCGCGCCCGGCGCTCCGTCTTCGATGTCACTTTTTTTCGACGCGCGCCCCTTTAAGGAGAGCACATGCCCACTCATGGATTCACGCTGCTGCAGGAAACAACGGTTGACGAACTGGCCGGCCTCGCCCGTTTGTGGCGGCACGACGCTTCGAGCGGCAGGGTGCTGTCCTTTCTCAACAAGGACGAGAACAAGGTTTTCGGCGTGTCCTTTCGCACCCCGCCGGCCGATTCCACCGGCGTGGCCCACATTCTCGAACATTCGGTTCTGTGCGGTTCGGAAAAATACCCTGTCAAAGAACCCTTTGTGGAGTTGCTCAAAGGCTCGCTGCAAACATTCCTCAACGCCTTCACCTACCCGGACAAGACCTGCTACCCGGTGGCCAGCGCCAATCTGCACGATTTTTACAACCTCATGGACGTGTATCTGGACGCGGTGTTTTTTCCCCGGATTGACAAATCCATTTTCCAGCAGGAAGGCTGGCACCTGGAGCCGGACGAAAAAACCGGGCAGCTTATTTTCAAAGGTGTGGTCTATAACGAAATGAAAGGCGCCTTTTCCGCGCCGGAATCGGTGCTGTCGCGCTACTGCCTGCACGCCCTGTTCCCGGACACCGTGTACGCCCTGGAATCCGGGGGCGATCCCAGGGATATCCCGGCCCTGCGCTACGACGATTTTCTCGCCTTTCACCGCGGCTATTACCATCCGGCCAATGCACGCTTCTTTTTCTGGGGCGACGATCCGGAGCCGGAACGCCTGGCCCGGCTGGGCGCCACTCTGGATCGCTTTGCCAAAACGCCCCGGCCCGATGTGGCCGCCTCGGCCATTTCCCTGCAATCCCCGCTGGGAGAAACGCGCCGGCTGACCGTGCCCTTTGCCGCTTCCGAGGGGGAAAAAGGCATGGTGGTCGTGAACTGGCTGGGGCCGGACGTCATGAACGTGCAGTCGGGGCTGGCCTTTCGCATGCTGGAGCACATGCTCCTGGGCATGCCGGCCTCTCCCCTGCGCCGGGCTTTGATAGAATCCGGCCTGGGCGAGGATTTGGCCGGCCAGGGCCTGGAAACGGAACTGCGCCAGCTTACCTTTGACGCCGGCCTCAAGGGCGTGGCCGTCGAGGACGCGGATCGGGTGGAAACGCTCATTCTGGATACCCTGCGCGATCTGGCCAAAAACGGCCTGCCCGCCGACGTGGTGGAAGCGGCTGTGAACAGCGTGGAGTTCGCCCTGCGGGAAAACAACACCGGCCGCTTTCCCGTGGGCTTGTCCGTGATGCTGCGCGCCCTGACCACCTGGTTGCACGACGGCGATCCCCTGGCGCCGCTGCGTTTTGAAAAACCCTTGCAGGCGATCAAGGATGCCGTAGCCGGGGGCGAGCGCTATTTTGAAGAACTGCTCATCCGGTGGCTTATCGATAACCGCCACCGGGTGACGGTCGTCCTGGAGCCGGACGCGCAACAGGCCGACCGGCTGGAGCAAGAGGAAGCGCAGCGCCTTGCGGACGTGGTCGCGGCCATGAGCGCGGACGAACGCGCCCAGGTGGACGCCGAACTCCTGGTTCTGCGGGACTGGCAGGCCTCGGCGGATTCGCCGGAGAATCTGGCCTCGATTCCCCGGCTCGGCCTTGCGGATATGCCGCTGGAAAACCAGCGCATTCCCACGGAGCGCCTTGAGCCGCCGCAACCGGAGTTCTTTTTCCATCCCCTGCCCACCAGCGGTATCGTGTATGCCGAAGCCGCCTTTGATCTGAATGCCGTGCCGGAGGATCTGCTGCCCCTGCTGCCCCTGTTCGGCCGGGCCCTGCTGGAAATGGGCACCCGCACCCGCGATTTCGTGGACCTGAACATGACCATTGCCCGCAAAACCGGGGGCATGGACATTGATACTCTCTTTCTGACCCATGCGGAGAAACGCGCTCCCCTGGCCCGGCTGGTCCTTTCCGGCAAGGCGGCACCGGACAAGTCCGGCGACCTGTTCTCCCTGATGGAGGAAATGCTGACCGACTGCCGTCTGGATCAGAAAGAGCGCTTCCAGCGCATGGTGCTGGAGGAAAAGGCCCGGCAGGAACACAGCCTGGTGCCGGCCGGGCATACGGTCGTGGCAGCCCGCCTGCGCGCCGCTCTGTCCGGGGCCGGCAGGCTGTCGGAAGCGGCCGGGGGAATCAGCTACCTGTATTTTCTGCGCCGTCTCAGCCAGCGGGTTGACGCGGACTGGGCCGGCGTGGTCCGGGATCTGGAACGTCTGCGGCGCTCTGTGCTCCACCGCGCGGGCGCGGCCCTCAACCTCACGGCCACGCCGGAGCAGCGTGAACCGCTCCGGACGCTTGCCGAAAAATTCCTGCGCGGCTTACCGGAACGCGGCCGGGACGGCGTGGCCCCCTGGTTCGGCCAACCGGCCGCCCTGCCCGAACGCGAGGCCCTGATCCTGCCGGCGCAGGTGAACTACGTGGGCAAGGGCATCAACCTGTTTGACGCGGGATACGCCTGGCACGGCTCGGCCTCGGTCATCCTGAAGCACCTGCGCACCGGCTATTTGTGGGAAAAAGTGCGCGTGCAGGGTGGGGCCTACGGTTGTATGTGCGGGCTGGACCGCATGAGCGGCGCCTTTTTCATGGTGTCGTACCGCGATCCCAATATCCTGCCGACCCTGGCCGTCTACGACGCCGCGGCGGAACACCTGGCCGGGCAGACCATTGGCCGGGCCGAACTGGAAGCGGCCATTGTCGGCGCCATCGGCGAGTTGGACAGCTACCTTCTGCCCGACGCCAAGGGCTCGACCGCGTTCGTCCGCCATCTGTGCGGCGATACGGAGGACTTGCGCTCCAGGCTCAGAGAGGAGATACTGGGCACGACCGCCTCGCACTTCAAGGAATTCGGCCGGGCCCTTCAGGTCTTCAGCACCAAGGGCCGCGTCTGCGCCCTGGGCGGCGGGACCCTGGAACGGGCGGCCACCGAGCAAGGCTGGCACACGGAAAAAGTGATGTAAGGGTGTAACAACGGCAGGGGGGAACGGCATGAGCACACATGCGCGGGCGGGCGGAGCGTCAGGCCGGGCGCGCGCCCGGATGAATTCGATTCCGTGGTTTCGCCCGTTGTCGGCCATGCTGCTTGTTTTGCTTCTTGCCCCGGGCTGCGCCAAGTATCCGGCTTCCACCGAACCCCTTGGCGGCACGGTGGCGGGCAAAGCCATCAGCCGCACGGCCCGCTCCGCCGTGGGAACGCCCTACCGCCCCGGCGGCAACAGCCCTAAATCCGGCTTTGACTGCTCGGGTCTTGTCTGCTGGGCCTATGCCCAAAACGGCGTGTCCCTGCCTCGGACAGCGGTGGAGCAGAAAAACATCGGCCGGGCCGTGTCCAAGGACAGGCTCCAGCCCGGCGACGTGGTGGTGTTCAACATCAGGCGGGGCTTGCACACGGGCATCTACACCGGCGACGGCAAGTTCATCCATAGCCCGAGCCGGGGGAAAACCGTGCGCGAGGGAGATTTGAACCAGCAGTACTGGAAGGACCGCTTCGTCGTGGGCAGGCGGCACAGGCAGGTGGAGTGAGGCCGGGTTGCGAGCATGGGAATGCCTCCGGCGGCCAAAGGGGGCCGGGGGCACAGGCCCTGTGGGAACCCCCTTTGGAAACCCCATACAGCAACAGTGCATTGTGGCGGCAACCCAACTGGCGCGGTCTTGACCATTTGCTCTGAAGCGCTGGAAACCTTCTGCCTTCACTCGCGAGCGGGACGAAAAAACGTGCCGGCGAAGGTTGAGCAAAAAAGGCCACGCGCGAAACCATGCCCGCACGCGGCCTTGCACCGGCCGCCGCGCGACGGCGAGCGTCACGCGGCGGTTTTTGAAATTCATGTCGCAACGTCCGGCCTTCCCAACCGGGACCGCCGGAGCGGCCTTGCCGGAAAAGCCCCGGTGCCGCGCACGCCGAAAAAGCGCCTAGCCTTCGTTAAGTTCGGCCCGGAACTTGCGCGAAAGGCGAAAAACTACCACTTTACGGGGCGGCAGCGTGATGGTGGCATCGGTTTGCGGGTTGCGGCCCTTACGCGCTTTTTTGTCGTAGGCTTCGAACTTGCCAAGCCCGCTCACCAGCAGGAAATGATCTTTTTTGATCGCCTGCTTGCTGAGTCGGAGCAGCGACTCAACCAGCTTTTTCACCTCATTCCGGTTTTTTTCGGTTTTTTCGTAGATAATGTCAACGATGTCGGCCTTTGTCAGTGTCTTTTCACTCATTGGGAATCTCCGGCAGCGCCACCATTTATATGGACGCTGATTGACCTGGCCAGTTGCTGCATTGCTGCATTATCAGCATACTGCCCCCCAGGCCAGTCTGGGAGGCCGTCATTGTCAAACCGGGGGATAAGGTGCCAGTGCGCGTGAAAGACCATTTGCCCGGCGCAATGAAAATTGTTCTGAACGCAGTTGAATCCGCCCGCTTTCGTGGCCCCGAGCAGACCGCCGGCCACCAGGCGCATGGCCCGGATCAGGTTTTCCCCCTCGTTGGGGGGCACGTCCAACAGCGTGGGATAATGCTCCTTCAGCACCACCAGCGTATGGCCCTGGGCTATGGGATTGATATCCAGAAAGGCAAGGACGCGCTCATCTTCGTAAACGCGGGCGCAGGAAATTTCGCCCGCCACGATTTTGCAGAAAATACAGTTTTCGTCCACAGCGTTCCTCTGGATTTACAGCGTTCCGGGCAATCGGGCGCACCATTCAGACCGGGAAACGCCCGTGTTCCGGCATCATGAACGGCACTCGCGCGGTCCACCCCCTCCCTCCGCACGGCGGGAACTTATACTTACCAAGAACTTAACGGCGAAAGACAAAAGAATCAAGTAGGTTTAGCGTGCAAGTCGAGCTTTTTCCCGAAACCCTCTTTTTTTCCTTTTCGCCCATCCGCGAAAAAGGCCGTGATATTTATCCTGTTTTTCTGCCCTTTTCCGGCTGCCCCGGCCGCTGTCTTTTTTGCGCCCAAGATATCCAGACCGGACGCGCGCCCGCTCCGGTGCGCCGGCACCTTGACAATGCCGCCGCGGCCCTGGAAAAACGTCTGGAACAAGACTTGCCCGCTCTGGAACTGGCCTTTTTCGGCGGCACCTTTACCGCCCTGCCCCCCGAGGAGTTGCGAGCCTGCCTCGATTTTGCCGTCTTTTGGCAAAAAAGAGGGGCTGTCCTCTCCTTTCGCTGCTCCACCCGGCCCGATCGCCTGGATCGCCCCCTGCTCGAAGCCCTCAAAACCGCCGGCTGCGCCATGGTGGAACTTGGCGTGCAGAGCTTTTCCGACCCGGCCCTGGCCCAGTCCCAAAGGGGCTACACGGGCGCGCGGGCGGAAGCCGGCTGCCTGATGATCAAGGAAAGCGGCCTGCGCCTCGGCATCCAGCTCATGCCGGGCATGCCCGGCCTTGAGCCCGAAGCGGCCCGGCGGGATATTGATGCAACGCTCGCCCTGGCGCCGGACTGCGTGCGCCTCTATCCCTGCCTGGTGCTGGCCGGCGCGCCCCTGGCCGATTGCTGGCGCGCGGGCCGGTATGTCCCCTGGGATCTGCCCGGCTGCGTGGACTTTCTGGCCCGAGCCTGCCTGCGCTTCGAGCAAGCGGGCATCGCCGTCGTCCGCATGGGCGTGGCCGAAGAACCCGGACTGGCGGAGCAGGTTCTGGCCGGGCCGCGCCATCCGGCTCTGGGCAACATGGTCCGCGCCCTTGCCCTGCATTTGTATCTGCGCGAGCGGATGCGGGAGTTCGAGGCCGTTTTTCCGGGCGTCCGGCCCGGGCTTTTCGCGCCGCGCCGTTTTCAGGGGGAATTCTGGGGACATCGGAAAGAGCTTGCTCCTTCGTATGGCGAACTCGGCCTGACAAAAGAAACGGTACGCTGGTGGGAGCACGACTGCTTCGCCCTTACCGGTCTGCAAGGCATTGCCATGCGGGCCGGAACACGATATAGTGAAACATGGCGAACTTATTGAAAAATTTTTCCAAGAACGAGCGGCTCTATTTTCCGGAGGAAGTCCATGAATATCGCTAAAAATTTCGCCGTGTTCTGCCGTATGGTTAAAATAGAACACTCCATTTTCGCCCTGCCCTTCGCATACTCCGGGGCTTTTCTGGCCGCGCGAGGCTGGCCCGGCCTGAAGCTGCTCGTCCTGCTCACCCTGGCCATGGTGGGCATACGTTCCTTTGCCATGGCCTTTAACCGGGTGGTGGACCTGGAATACGACCGCAAAAACCCCCGCACGGCCAAATGGCCGCTGGTGACGGGAGAAATCACCCCCTGGCAGACCTGGCGCTTTTGCGGGGTTATGGCGGCCCTGTTCGTCCTTTCCTGCGCGGCCATCAACCCGGTCTGCCTGATGCTGACGCCCGTGGCCCTGGTGCTGGTCGCCCTGTACAGTTACACCAAGCGCTTCACCTGGGCCTGCCACTTTGTCCTGGGCGCGGTCATCGGCCTGGCCCCGGTGGCCGGCTGGCTGAGCGTACAGCCCGCGCTTTCCCTGCCCCCCGTGCTTCTGGGGCTGGCCGTGCTGTTCTGGATTGCCGGCTTCGACGCCCTGTATTCCTGCCAGGACAAGGTGTTTGACGAAAGCCAGGGCCTGCATTCCCTGCCGGTGCGTTTCGGAGTGCATGGAGCCATGCTTTTGTCGACCTTCTCCCATGTGAACACGGTCCTGTTCCTGCTGCTCGCCGGCTACGCCTGCGACCTTTCCTGGGGCTGGTACGCGGCCATTCTCGCGGCCGGGGCCATTCTCCTGTGGGAACACCGCCTGATCGGTCCGGACAACCTCACGAACATCCGTTTCGCATTCGCTCTGAACGGCCCCATTTCCATACTCCTGCTCATTGGCGCTCTGCTGGGAGTTTTTTTCTAGGGAAACATTGATTTTTTCCGTTCGGCGTCGTTGCTTCGCCTTTTTCAGGGCGGGGCAGGACAAAAAAGTCCAGCCCCGCCCCGAAAAAACTCGCGCCTACATCTAGCCAAACAAAAAAAGCTCAACGTTTCCCTTGAGTTGCATCACAATGTTAAGAGAATAAAAAAGCGAACGGCCCTTCATGGCACAACGGAAACGACAAACGTTCCCTCAGGACGAACACGACAACTGGGACGTGGGCCCCCTCCCCGACTCGGACGACACCGGCGATTCGAGAAAAAGCCGCTCGCAGAAAAAGCGGGAAAGCTCCGCCCTGCAGGATCGCGGACAGGATCTGGCTTCCCTGTCGCCGGCGGTGCTGGGCAAACTACCCCTGGCCCCGGAACTGGCCGAAGCCCTGGCCGCCTGGCGCGGGCTGAAAAGCCACGAAGCCAAACGCCGCCATATGCAGTATATCGGCAGGCTGATGCGGGAAGTGGAAAACGCGGACGAACTGCTGGCCGCCCTGGACGATTTGCAGGCCGAAACCGCTCGCGACGCCGGGCGCTTTGCCCGCCTGGAAACCTTGCGGGACGCGCTGCTGGACCCGGCCGAGGAAAACCGAGCCAAGGCGTTGGAACGCGCGCTGGCCGAATTTCCGGCCCTGGACCAATCCCGCCTGACCCACCTGATGGAAGCGGCCCTGGCGGATCGGGAAAAAAAACGCCCGCCCCGGCACGCCCGCGAACTGTTCCGTTATTTGCGGGATACGCTATAGCGAATGTTGGCTCGAGGACAAGGAAAACGGGCTTTTTTGCGAAGAGAGCGCACTCTTATGGTGCGCTCTCTTCGCAAAAAAGCCCGTTTGACGCAGCCATTGGACAAAATAGATTTTTTGGAAACAGCCCCTAGTGTCTAGTTGCAAAAATTTATATAAAAATATATACTCCACGAAACCAAGGAGTATGTATGGCTCGACCGGCACGAAAGATTGATGTACGCCAGAACAGAGGGGCGAACTTGAGGCGATTCTGAAAAGTCGAAAGCA
>JAVBOI010000032.1:0-55484 GCA_031550695.1 Desulfovibrio sp.
AACGGCGGGCAAGGCCCGCCTACGCCTCTTTCGCGGCAAGGATTTGAGGACAAATCCTTGCAGAGCAATTCACTCATTTCATTCGTGAAATGCTCTAACCCCTAAAGGGGTTTCCAAAGGGGGTCACCCCCTTTGGCCGCCGGAGGCAATACGACTCTTGGCCAAATCAAAATTGATTTGCTCTGGACAACAAAACCCCGGAATGCTCGTGCGTTCCGGGGTTTTATCGTTCGTCAGAACAGGCCCGTCCGGGCGTGGCGCGGGCGCGGCGCCGGTTCGGCCACGGCCACGGGCGGCGCCACGGGCAGCAGCAGGGTAAATGCCGTTCCCGTTTCCGGGGAAGCGCTCACCCGGATGTCGCCGCCGTGTTCCTCCAGAATGCTTTTGGCAATGGGCAGGCCAAGGCCGGTGCCTTGTTCCTTGGTACTGAAAAAGGGCGTGAAAATGTCCGGCAGATGCTCCGCCGGGATACCGGGACCGGAATCCTGAATCCGGATGCAGGCGAACAGGGCCCCGTCCTCGGCGCTGACAAGCTGTTCCTCTATGCGCAGGCTGCCCGAATATTCCATGGCTTCGCAGGCGTTGAGCAGAATATTGAGCAGGGCTTCACGCAACTGTTCCGGATCGGCGTGCAGTTCGGGCATGGCCGGGTGCCTGCGCAAGCTTACACTGACGGGAAAAGCGGCCAGCCTGCTCTCAAGCAGTTGCAGGGTGGCGTCCAGCACCGCGGACGGCGAAACGCGCTGTAATCTGATGCTGGGCCGCCGTGAAAACTCCAGAAAATTGCTGACTATGCCGTCCACGTGGCGGATGGCGTCGGCAATAACGGCAAAATCCTCCTGCTGGAGTTCCGTCAGGGTAAGCCCGCGCTCCAGGGAAAACAGGCGCAGCTTGACCGAGGTCAGCGGGTTGCGCACGCTGTGGGCCACCCCGGCGGCCAGCTTGCCCACCATGGCCAGCTTTTCCACATGGCGCAGGTTCCTGTTGCTTTCGTCAAGCTCGGCCTGGGTGCGGTGCACGGTATCCCGAAGCTCCCGCATGGTCACGGCCACCTGGCCGAGGCCTGAGCCGCCCTGCTCCTCCTGCCGGGCCACGGCGCGGATCTGCTCCAAAGGGCGCAGCACCTCGCGCGAAATGGTGAACCAGAGTCCCCCGGTCAACATCAGCAGCCCCAAAGAGGCGGCAAACACCACCCAGACAAAGGTATCGCCCATGTCCACGGGCGTGAGCCGGGCCTTGTCCAGCACGATGAGCAGAAAGAGCACGATGCCAATAAGCATGATGGCCAACAGAAACATGGCCAGCCGGGCGCCAAGATTCTCCGGCCCCGGCAACAGTCTGAGTGGGGAATACTGCATGGCAGAAACGCCTTTACGGAAGTTGTCGCGCGGTGATGCGAAACCGGCGGGAAAAACGCGCGCCCGAGATCGTCCGTTTCCCCGCGCGACGCGTATGGTAGCCCAGTTCGCGTTGACGGGCAACCGGGGCAATACAGAGGCGACCCCTTGCGGCAAAAAACGGGCCAACGGCGGCGGCGTTCCGCCGGGCGGGGGGTGCGTCTCTGCTTACCGTCTAAAAAAATTTATCTTTTTGCAGACGCTAACGGCCAGGGAATATTTGCCTCGTGAGATTTATCACAACTTGTTATTTCAGCGAGATAATAGTATACACAGAGTATATGGCAGTATGCCGACGCAAGGACGGAAAACGCGCGAACGCCGCCCCCCTGCCGGGCCGGCCGGCTCATTCCCTTATCCCAGTCACCGAATTGCCCCAAAGCGAGAAATCCATGCAAGGCGTCCGTATTCTGATCGTGGATGATGAGGTTGAAGCCGGAGAAATCCTGAGCCTGCGCCTGGCCAGGCGCGGCATGAAACCGGCCTATGTCTCCAGTGGCGAGGCGGCCCTGGCCCTGCTTAAGGAGCAGCCGGCGGACATAGTGCTGCTTGACGTGAAAATGCCGGGTATGGACGGGCTGGAAGTACTGCGCCATATACGAAGGGATCACCCGGACACTTCCGTGATCATCCTGTCCGGGCATGCCGACATGGAGTCGGCGGCCAGGGGGCTTGAACTGGGCGCGTTCTTCTATCTGCTCAAACCGGTGAATCTGGAAGAACTCTGCCACAAAATAGAAGACGTCCGCAGACAAAAGGCGCTTGAAGCAAAAAACGGCTGAACCGGCCCACGGTCTGAATCCGGGCATCCGCTCCGCAACGCGCCCCCTTGAAACGGCGCCGCTTACACCACTGGAGCCGCATGGCATCGCTATTCCAACGCCTGTTCAAAAGAGGCAAAGAGACAAGCGCGGCCGCGAACGAATCGTTCGCGGCCCGCTTTCACCGCTTCAAGCTGTTTCTCAGCGCCTATATCGACGCCTATAGCGAAATGATGAGCTTTGAGGAACGGCTTGCCGATCCCATGCCCGTGGGCATGCCTTTTTTGCGCACCTGCGCGACAAAATTGACCGTTTCCACCATGCAGTGCGTCATGCAGCTCAACACCCTGGGCCAGGGCCGGTTTTCCAGGCTGACCGAGCCCTTTTCCGCCCTGCGCCAAAGCGTCCAGGCCATTCTGGACCAAGGAGCCTGCCCGCTGGAAGGACCCCTGGTCGTTCCCTATGAGGATGTGGGGGACGAACACGCGGACATTATCTCGCCAAGCCTTGTCAAACTGCGGGCCGTCAAGGAAGCCCACCCCGATTTCATGCCCCGGGGCTTTGTGGTCACCGGCGCCGCCTGGTGGCGCTATTTCAACAACCCGGACATGCATGACGAGATCGACCGGATCATCCTCATCTCCCAAGACGATCCCAGCAGCTACGGCGAAGCCGCCGCCACCATACGCGAGCGCATGACCTCGTCCTTTCCCCTGCCCGGCGACGTGGTCAGTGCGGTGCGGGACATGCTGGGGAAACGTTTTCCCGAACTGGACCAGCCGGGACACAGCCTGCTGGTGCGCGGCATCCCGGTCCGGTCCGCGCACGGCGCCCTTGTCGTGCCCGAGCAGGTGCTCCATACCCCGGTGGAGGCGGAAAGCGTGCTCAAGGCGGTGCGGGCTTCCCTGGCCCTGACCTACCGCCCGCGCGCCATGCTGTACCGGCTCAAGCGCGGCATTCGCGACCGGGCCATGCCCCTCAACGTTTCCGTAACCCTCATGCCCCGGGTGCACGCCCGCGGCAGCGTTCACCGCAAGCTCGAAACCCTGAACCCGGACGAATTGTTCGTGCATGTGCGCCGCACCTTCAGCACGCCCGACAACTGGCCGCTTCAGCAGGCCATGGAAGGGGCGTCCCTGCCGGAACCCGTGCAGGCGAAAGTGGAGGCGTGCAGCCGCGCCGCCCTTGACAGCATGGCGGACGCGCCCGTGCAGGGCAACCGCCATGAAATTTTCTGGGTGGCCTCAATGCAGGGGGATTTTTACGTGATGGGCGTGAGCGCCCTGCCGGATCCGGCCATACCGGGCTCGGCCCTTGTTCCCGGCTCCTTTGTTTCCGCGGCGACGCCGGAAGAAAACGCGTCCACAGGCGAACTCTGCCCCGGCGAGGTGCTGCGCGGGGGCTTGAGCACCTATCCCGGCCTGGTGCGGGGCCGGGTGAAGTTGGTGCGCAACTATACGGACGCCCTGTCTTTTCCCATCGGCGACATCCTGGTGCTGCCCCGTACCTCGCCGCGCTGGTCCTTTCTGCTCGATTTCGCCGCCGGCGCGATCTCCGGCGATGGCACGGGCAACGGGCTTTTCGCCCGCACGGCCCGGCGCTACGGCCGCCCGACCATCCTCCGCCAGCCGGAGGCCTTCCGGCGGCTGACAGACGGCCAGGAAATCCGCATGATCGCCTCGGCGGATCACCAGCCCGAAATCTGCGCTCTGCCGGACGCTTCCCACTCTTGCCGCTCCGGCGCCCGCGGCGCGATGGAGGACGGCGTAAGCCGCAACGCGCCCTCTCCGGCCGAAGGCGGCCCCGCCGCCGAAGAAAACACTTTGACGGAACGCGCGGGCACGGCCGCCGGAGGGCTTTCCGGCGTTCCCGGCGCGGCCTATCCCCTGGACGTTCCGGGCCATGAGCCGCTTACCTGGCTGCCCTCGGGCGACATTGCCGTCATGACCCGCGAGCTTGCCCCCAAGGTGGTGGCCTTAACGCTGCCGGATTCCGACGCCGCCGACTTCCGGGCCGAGAACTGCAAGACCTTCCATGACTTTCTCGTTTACTGCCATGTGCACGCCGTGCGCGAAATGTTCCGCTCCGGCACCTCGACCAAAACCGCCCAGGCCCCGGCCAAGCAGCTTGTGTGCGACGTGCCCAAGCAGTTCTGGATGATCAACCTGGATGACGGCTTTTACGGCGAGATCAAGGGCCCGACGGTACGGCTTGAGGAAGTGGCCTCCCTGCCCATGCGTTCCCTTTGGGAAGGCTTTACCGACAAGCCCTGGGACGGGCCGCCGCAACTTGACGCCAAGGGTTTTCTGTCCGTGCTTTTCGAGGCCACGGCCAACCCCAACCTGGACCCGGCCTCGCAATCCACACAATACACGGAAAAAAACCTTTTTCTCATTGCCAGACGGTTCTGCAGCATGCGCTGCCGGTTCGGCTTCCACTTTCTGTCCATGGACTGTCTGCTGGGCGAACGCACGCGGGAACGCTTCATCGTCTTCCAGTTCAAGGGCGGGGCCGCCAACCTGGCCCGGCGCATCCGGCGCGTGCATTTTGTGGCCGAACTCCTGGCCCAGTTCAACTTTGCCACGGAAATAGCGGGCGACACCCTGACCGCCCGCCTGGAGCAGGGCAGCGAAGAAGAATTTCTCAGCGCCCTGCGCGTGCTCGGCTACATTGTCATGCACACGCGGCAGCTTGACATGATCATGGGCGACGATCAGGCCCTGGCCACGCGCCGCCTGCAAATGCTCGAGGACATGCTCGCCCTGGCGGCCCGCCCCTCTTTGCGGCTGCCGTGAGTTTGCTTTCAACAGACCGTCTGTTTTTTTCCCACATCAATAACGCCTATGCTATTAAATTTCCGGCAGCCGGAATAAAAAGAAAAAAACAGCCACGCGACTGCCGAAAGCAACGGCGGAAAACCGAAAAGAACGTCACGGGCGGCTGCGCCCATGAAGTTATTTTGACTTATTCCGCACAATTTGACGAAAATGGGACTGTTCGCATTTGACATTTCGTCATTTTATTGACAAATCCATACAACAGACGGCGACTATGCGACGCATAACCGCCTATCCTGTTTTGTGGAGGGTCGCATGAACTTTGGCGATACCGGCATTATCGGACAACATACTTCGCTGGCCGAAGTTTTTCGCACGCTGGAAAAGGTCGCCCCCACCGACAGCACCGTGCTCGTGACCGGCGAATCGGGAACGGGCAAGGAACTGCTGGTGCGGGCTCTGCACAAGCACAGCGCGCGTATGGACAAGCCCTTTGTCCCCATCAACTGCGGCGCCATCCCCAAGGAACTTCTGGAATCCGAACTGTTCGGCCATGAAAAGGGGGCCTTTACCCACGCCATTCGCACCCGGCCCGGCCGGTTTGAAATGGCGGAAGGGGGCACGGTTTTTCTTGACGAAATCGGCGAAATGGACCCGCTGTTGCAGGTCAAAATTCTGCGCGTGCTGCAAGAGCGGGAAATAGAGCGCGTGGGCGGCATGGGCGTAAAAAAGGTGGACGTGCGCATCATCGCGGCCACCAACAGAAACCTTGAAGATGAAGTGGCCGCCGGCCGTTTTCGCGAAGACCTGTTTTACCGCCTCAACGTCATCCCCGTGCATCTGCCGCCCCTGCGCGAGCGCGGGGAAGACGTGCTGCTGCTGCTCGATTATTTCCTGAAACGCTTCTGCGCCACAAAAAAACGTCCGCAGCTCGCGCTTGCCCCGGACGTGGAGCGAGTGCTCGAAGCCTACCCCTGGCCGGGCAACGTTCGCGAGCTTGAGAATCTGGCCGAGCGCCTGTCCATTCTCTGCGACGGCAGCGAGGTGCGCTTGGACGATCTGCCCGCCAAAATCCTTGGCCAGGTGGGCGCTGTGGCCGATTTGCCCCCGGCCCGGCCCAGGGCCGCATCGCCGCAACGCACAGGCTTTGCCTGGCCGACCATTGCCGATATGAAGGAATTGCAGTTGGGGCTGAAGGAGTTTTTCGACATTGCCGAAGAACGCCTGCTGGTCGAGGCCCTTGGCATGGCCGACGGCGTGAAGAACCAGGCCGCGGAGATTCTGGGCATAAAGCGCACCACCCTGATAGAAAAGCTGAAAAAGCGGAACATGGAATAATCCGGGGCAGGCTGAAGAAGCCAAAGTCCGCCCGCGTGGCCTTTTTCTTGCATCTGGATTTTCCAGGCCGATGCGGTTATTCTGAGCCCAAGCGCTTTTACCGCGCGTCAACGTGGACGCCTGAAATATCAAATGCCTCGGGAAACTTAGAGATGCAGCAGTTCGTCGCCAGAATGGCCCGTCTTTTTTCCGCCTCCGTCCTGGCGGTCCTGTTCGCGGCCGGTCCTGTCCTGGCCGGGCAGTTGCAATGGCAGGCCCTGCCGGATCGCGAACGTGTCACTATCACCATGGCCCCCAATGAAGGCCTTGCCGGACCCGTGGGCCGCATCGCCCCTGCCGGGGTGCTCGTGCCTTTCAGCGAAGTGCCCTCCGGCCTGAACGTGGCCGAGGTGCCCGCCGGGTCGCGCATTTTCAAGGGGACCAGACAACAGGGCCGCGCCCTGGTGCTTTTGACCCAGACCCCCGAATTCGGCTACATGGTGTCAAAGCAGACGTCCACGGAACTGGTGGTGGACTTTTTCCCCAATCCTCTGGGCGCGCGCTGGAAGCCTTCTGATAAAGCCCCAACCACGGAATTTCCTCCGGATTTCGCCGTTCCGCCCACCGCCCCCCCGGACGAGACAAACCAGAAATTGAGCGCCGACCCGCAGAACACCGGCCAGATTGTCGAGCCGGCTCCGGCCCGACCGGCCCTGACCTCGCCCTTTGCCGACAGGGAGGGCGCCTCCGCTCCCCAGCCGGATCCGGAGTCCGCCCAGGCTCAACCTTCAGCCCCGGTTCAGACTCAACCGCAAACCCCGGCCCCTGTCGAGGCCCAGGCGCAGCCGCCGGTCCAGACTCCAGCCCCCGCGCAGCCGGTTGCCCAGGCCCAGGCGCAACCCCAGCCCGCACCCCAGACCCCCGCTCAGCCGCAGCCTGTGGCGCAGGCCCAACCTGCGGCGCAAGCGCCGGCCCCGGCACAAACGCAGGCGCAGCCGCAGCCGCCGGCGCAAAGTCCTTCGCCGGCTGCCGCCCCGACGCCCGCCCCCGGTCAGGACGACGTCCCGGCCCTTACCCGACATGCCGCCCAATATACCGCGCCGATCGAGTCCGCTCCTGCCGCCCCCGCCGGCCCCATAAGAGCGCCGGAGCAGCCGAAGCCCGTGGCCGTGGTCCTGCCCGGCACGCCGGAACACGCCACAGCCGCCACCCGTTTCGCCTCTCCCCCCAACGCCGTACCTCCCTTGCCGGATTTTTCCGCCACCCCCGGCCGGTCCGGCGCCGCCCAGAACGACCCGGCCGCGAATCCGCCCGGAACAGACCGCAATACGCCGCAGTATACGGCGCCCGCGTCCGGCGCTCCCCCCGCTCCCGACGCCGCCCGCCCCTTTTTGGACAGCAGGACGCAGACTGACGAGCGCTCCGCGCCTCTGCCCGCGCCGGCCGTGGTCCCTTCACCCACTGCCCAGACGGCTCCGGCCCCGTCCGGCCCGATTCAGACTGCCCCGGCCCAATCCGGTCCGGTCCAGGCGGGTCCGGTTCAGGCCGCGCCCGCCCAGACCGCGCCCATGCAGACATCTCCGCCGGCCCCAAGCGCCAATGCGCCCATCCCGCCCGGCGTGGGCACGCGCACCGAAGGCATGGTCTACGGCGGAACCGTCAACACCGGAGGGCTGAACGACATTTCGCCGCCGGCGCCGAACACGCAGCCGCCCGTCCAGACTCAACCGGGCCAGGCCGAAACGCCCCCGGCCGCGCGGCAGGAAGGACAAACCACCTCCGCTCCGGCCTCTGCCGGTGGCGATGCGCAAGATCACGGCGCGGCCCGGCAGGCCCCGCCCTCCCCGGAAGCCCGCGGCGCCGCCGTACCCGGAACGGGCAACGCCACGGTCGTCTATGTGGACAAAGACGGCAAGCCGGTACCGCCCCCGCCCGAGCCGGGCGTTCTGCTGCCGGAAATCCGCAGGCACATAGCCGCCGCCGAATTTGCGCCGGCCCTGGAAAAGACGGAACAACTGCTCAACCACGCCAACCTCGATCAGCTCCAGCGCGAGGAACTGCTCCATATACGCGCGGAAATGCTTTTCGCCATGAGCAAGGACAACCTGACCCAGCGGTACAAGGACATTTCCGACGCCACCATCCAGGCCATCAACTACAACCAGAAATCGCAGCGCAATGCCGGAGCCCTGCTTCGCCTCGGCTACATGAACCTGAAGCTGAAGAACATTCCCGAGGCTGAAGCGCGCTTCAACATGCTGCGCCGCCAGTATCCCGACGACGAAAACGTGCCCCTGACCTATTATTACTGGGGTGACTACCACTTTCAGCGCGGCGAACTGCAACGGGCCGCGGACGAGTTCCAGTACCTGCTCCAGCACTATCCCAACAGCCGCTATGCGCGCGAAGGGGCCCTTGGCCTTGCCCGCTCCTTTTACCGGCTGGGCTATTACCAGCAGTCCTTCAACGTGGTGGACTACATCGAACGGCGCTGGGAGCACTTCTACATCGAATATCCCCCCTTCCTGAACATGATGGGGGACGTGGCCTTTCGCCTGAACAATTTCGACTACGCCCTCAAGCACTACTGGCTGTATGTGAACCTTGAGCCCAAGGGGGACGAGGCCGACATCATCCTCACCCGCATCGGCGACATCTATTCCATGCAGGGAGAAAAAAAGGCCGGCAAGGAACTGTATAACGAAAGCGTTCGCCGCTTCCCGGACAAGGACGGCGCCCTGGTGGCCATGATGCGCCTGTCCGAAAACAGCGTGAACGACGACCCCTCCATCGCCGGCATGTTCTCGGTCTTTGACGGCCCCTTCAACATGGCGCCGGTGGAAGTGTACCGCACAATCATCCAGAAGCATCCGCAAAGCGCCCTGGTGCCCCTGGCCGAAATCAAGCTTGCCATGTGGCATCTCTGGAAGCGCGAGTTCATCGAAGCCCTGGACACCACCGCCGCCTTTCTGCAAAAATACCCCGACCACGAACTGGCCCCCAAAGCCAAGGAACTCGCCCTGCAAACCTTTGCCATCCTGTCCGCCGAAAGCCTGAACGAGGGCCGCTACGGGCGCATGCGCGAAATCTGGGAACGCTACCCCATCGTGCACGGGCAGGAAGAAATTCTTTCACCGGAAAGCCGCATCGCCCTCGGCGTGAGCTACTGGAAGGACGGCAAGCCGGACGACGCCCTGAAAACGGTCGAGCCCTTTTTTCTGGGCCGCAAGGTGCCCGAATATTCCGAAATGGCCCTGAGCATGGTCTTGAGCATCTATCTGGAACACGACCAGTGGCGTTCCGTGCGCGAAGTGGGCAAGCGGGTGGAGCTCTGGGAACTTTCGCCGGAAAGCCAGCAGCAGCTCAACTATTCCCTGGCCCTGGCGGCCGAAAATCTGGACGAAAGCGAAACCGCCGCCCCCATCTGGCAAAAGCTGTATGACAGCGGCACGCTGCCGCCCTCCCAACAGGCCTACGCCGCCTTTTTCCTGGCCCGCGACGCGGAACGGGAGCGCGAACTGGAAAAAGCGTACACCCTGGGCAAGGAAGCCCTGAACATGCTTCTGCAACAGTCCGAGCGCAACCCCAATGCCGCGGATCTCGGCAAAATCCGCACTCAGCTCTCCTCACTCATGGACGTGGCTGAAACGGCCGGCCGCCTGCGCGAAGCCCTCGGCTTTGCCGAACAGTATCTCCAGTACCTGCCGGCCCAGGATACCGAACGAACCGCCGTGCAGTATCGTATGGCCCGCATCTACAGAAAACAGGGCAACCTGGACGCCTGGAAAACAACCCTCACCGACATCGCCACCAAAAATCCCGGCACCGTTTACGGCCAGTTGGCCAGTTCCGAACTGAAAGCCGCCGCCATAGCCGAAGACGCGGCCCGTTACTCGCCCACCGGCCGAATTTAAGGAACCGCTGAGTTTTTCCGTTTGGCGTCGTTGCTCGCCCTTTTTGAAGCGGGGCAGGACAGAAGAGTCCAGCCCCGCTTCAAAAAGAGCTCGCGCCTAGCCAAACGAAAAAACTCAGCGGTTCCTGATGTTGCGGTATGACACAAGAAAAAAGGCCTTTTGGGGGCTAAAAAACGGCCTTTCCGGCAGGAACATAAATTGCATATCACGGAAGACGGGGAAAACTTTGCTGCGAAGCAGGGACGCCACCTTGCTCCTCGCTGTCCGGAAGTTGCGCTCCCACAATAAAGATACGGCGTTTTTTGCCGATGAGTAAGCGAAGGAACGGCGCATGCGGCGAAAAGCCGCTGCCGGCAAATTTCGCAGACCAGCCAGTGAGGCCATTTATGAAACGGCGACATACGGTTATTTTTTTCAGCCTGCTGGCTCTGCTGGCCTTGGCGGGCGCGCTGACGGGCTGCTCCAAAAGCAGGCCCCTGGCCACCAACCCGCCCCTCTACACGCAGGACAAGCTCCAGGCCGTGGACCACTGGGACAACGTGGCCAACACCGTGGCCATGCGCGTGCAGAAATCTCTTGAAGACCGCCGGGATCTGATCAACAAGCCCATTTACGTCCAGCTTCCCGACGATCGGCCTTTTTCTCTGGCCTTTTATACTCTGCTGCGCACCCGCCTTGTTTCCAAGGGCATGCAGGTTTCCGACAAACCCGAACCCGATTCGCTCACGCTCAACTACAACGTGCAAACCGTACTGCACGAGTCCGGGGCCTCGTGGACGCCAAGCCTTGCCTCCATGGGCATTGGCGTGGTCAATCTGGTTACCGGCAGCTACACGTCCCGCTCCGATCACGAAATCATCATCAACACCAGCATGCTGCATAAAAATCGCTATGTCATGCATTTGTCCATAGTCTGCTACATAGACGACGACGAGTGGCCCATGTATATCAGCCCAGAATCCTTTGATCCCAGCGGCGCGCGTTCGCGCACCGTGCGTCTGGTAGACAGGTAGTCCCATGAAGACCGCATACTTGCCGAAAACGCTGTGTCTGGCCCTGCCCTTTTTCCTGTTGTTCCTGGGCCTGACGTCGCCCTTTACAGGCGCGGCCTCGGCGGCCGAGGAAAACGAGCCGCCGCTTTTGCCCCAGGCCAGAATAATCAACCCGCCTGCGGGATCGGACATGCTGGCGGCCAACACCTACGCCGGCGACGCCATTGCCAACATGCTGCTCAAACGCATGGGCTCCGGGCGCAGCGTTCTTACCACAAGCATGGTGGAAATGGACCGGCTTGACCGTTCTTCCGCCTTTGGCCGCCTGTCCATGCAGCAGGTGGGCTCGCGGGTGTCCCAGTACGGCTTCAAGGTGATCGACGTGCACCTTACCGAAGCCATGATCATCAACAACAACGGCGAATTCATGCTGTCGCGCGACGTCTGCAAGATCCTCGCGGACCGGCACGACGCCTATGCGGTGCTGGTGGGCGTATACGCGCCCTCGGGCAACAGGCTGTACGTGTCCGTGCGCGCCCTGCGCCTGGCCGACGCCGTTGTGCTGGCCGCCTATGAATATTACCTGCCCTTGAGCGGCGACACCTCCTACCTCTTGGGCGGCGCGGGCGGCAGCTACGGCACGGGCGGCGACCCGGTCTGGAGCCGCTACGCCGCGCGCGGCCAGGCCTTTGCCAATTGCCCGCCGCAACGGACGGCCTCCGCGCCCGCTCCCGCCCCGGTCGCTTCCAGGCCCGCGCCGGCGGCGCCGGCTCCGGTGGCCGCGCCCGCTCCCGTGGCGCCAGCCCCCAAACCCGCCGTTTCGTCCGGCAAATCGGCGAAAAGCTCCAAAGCCACGGCCGGCAAAAAGTCGGGCAAAAAAAGGCGTACCGCCTCGCGCGGAGCTGCCCGGCCGGCCGCCAGTTCGGGGCCCGTGGCTTACACCGGTGCGGGTGAGCCCATTTGCCCGCAGGACGTGCCCTCCAACAGGCGGGTTGTTCCCGACGACTGCAACCGCGGCTCCTCGCGGGCGCCGGTGGTCTATGGAGAAGAGTACGTGGACAGAGGCGGCGGACGCGTGGTCAACCCCAATTCTCCGCCCCCGGCCGTGGGTCGGGCCTATTAACGCAAATTTATTTTGAAGTTGCCCAAGAGTTTGATGCGCCTCCGGCGGCCAGAGGGGGGTGACCCCCTCTGGACACCCCGTTTGGGGATAGCTTGGTGTGGCGGTATTCAGCAGGCGTTCTGAAGCGAGGCGCTCGCCAATAGATAACAAGAAGAAGCCCGCGCCGTGAAGGCGCGGGCTTCTTCTTGTTAAGGTTTCTTCCGCTCAGAGCAAATTAGAGCAATTCACAAATGAAATGAGTGGATTGCTCTGCAAGGATTTGTCCTCAAATCCTTGCCGCGAAAGAGGCGTAGGCGGGCTTTGCCCGCCGTTAAGCGACTCTTTCAAGCGTTAAATGCTCTAGAGCAATCGCTTTTGAAATTATCTATTTCATTTTGCCGAACGACGAGAGTTATGCAGTCCCAAATCGGGGTTTCCAAAGGGGGTCACCCCCCTTTGGCCGCCGGAGGCAATACTTCTCCTGGGCAACTTCAAAATTAATCCGCTCTAAAAACGCGGCACTTTGGCCAGCCATCCCTTGGGAGCCGGGGCCTTGCCGGTCTGATACGAGGCGTACAGGTCGTAAAGCGCCTGGGAATGGGGGCCGGGCTTGCCGTCGGCCACGGTGATTTCCGTGCCGTCCTCAAACACGTACTGGCCCACGGGGCTGATCACGGCCGCCGTGCCAAAGCCGCCGGCCTCGGTAATCTCGCCGGAGCGAATGTCGCCCAGAAAGGCGTCCAGGGGCACGTTTTCCTGGCGGGCCTTGATTTTCCCGGCCGCCGCCAGTTCAAGCACGGACAGCGAGGTGATGGACCGCAGAATGGTGTCCGAGAATTCGGGAATGATGAAGGTGCCGTCCTTGCGCACGTGGTAGTGGTTCATGGAACCGACTTCCTCAACGTGCGTGTTGGCTTCGTTCAGGTACAGCACCTGATCGGCGTTGAACTTGTGCGCGTACTCGGCGGCGCGCAGCGAAGCGGCGTAGTTGCCGCCGCATTTGGAGGCCCCGGTGCCGCCGGCCGCGGCCCGGTGGAATTTTTTGGTCACCAGCAGGCGGATGGCGTGGGAAAAACCGCCGCTGTAGTACGCGCCGCTGGGCGACAGCATGATGCAGTAGAGATACTGCTTGCTGGGCTTGACGCCGAGCCCGTCCTGGGTGGCGAACATGAAGGGCCTGATATACAGCGACGACTGCGGCGCGGAAGGACACCAGGCCCGCTCCACGTCGATAAGGCGGTTCAGGGCTTCCAGTTGCAGGGCGGCCGGAATGGTCGGCATGCAGACGATTTCGGCGGAAACGTTCAGGCGCTCGGCATTTTGATCGGCGCGGAAGGTATAAATTTCTCCGTCCGGGTGCTTGAAGGCCTTGATCCCTTCAAACAGGGTCTGGCCGTAATGCAGGCACATGGCTCCGGGCATAAGGGACAGGGGGCCGTAGGGCTCGATGCGCGGGCTGTGCCACTGGCCGTCGGAGTACTCCATCAGGAACATATGGTTGGTGCGGTATTTGCCGAACCCCAGGGAGTTCTCGTCAGCGGGCGGGGATTTGCGCTTGGACTCGGGAAGAAGGTTGTACTTGATCTGCATGATCCGGCTCCATTGTTGATGCGGCGCTCACATACGCAATCAGCCGCGGAATTGTCGAAAAAAATTGCTCCATTTGTCCTGCCTTGTCAACACCGGACAAAAAGAGAGACGCGTTTTGACGCGGCGGCGCGGCAAGGGATGCCGGCCCGGCTTTTCAAAAGAGCAAAGAACTGGTACTGGTGTGGGCTTCCGCACGGTTCTCCACGTCTTCCGCCACAGGAACGTTTTATGCCCATCCGCAGCGACCACACCCTTTGCAAGCGCTGGCTGGTCTTCAGACTGGGCCACCTGGGCGACGTCACCCTGACTACGGGCGTGCTGGACAGGTTTGCCCGCGACTTTGGCTGGACCTTTGTTTTTGTCACCAAACGCCCCTGGGCCGAAATCTTTATCGGCAATCCCCATGTGGAACGCGTTGTCGTTCTTGACGAGCCGGATCTGCGCACTGTCGCCTTTGCGGCCCGCTGTCATCGCCTGGCTTCTGAATACAGGGGATGGGGATTGCTGGATCTGCACGGCAGCCTGCGTTCCCTGATGCTGTCCGCCTTCTGGCGCGGGCCGGTGCTGCGGTATCCGAAAATGAGCCTGGACCGCCGGATATTTTTACGCACGCGGGCAAAGGCCAATTCCGCACGCCTGCTCCGGGCGTCCGTGCCCCAGCGGTATTTTATGGCCGCCAACCCAGACTTTCCCCCGGCCGGCGAACTGCTGCCCCGTATATGGCTGAGCGACGAGGAGCGGGCCGCGGCCCGCCAACGCCTGGATTCCCTGCTGGGCAAGGACAGCGCGCCCGTGGCCCTGCATCCCTTTGCCACCCACGCCCTGAAAACCTGGCCAAAGGAACACTGGCGCGCCTTTGCCGCCCTTTTGGAGCGCAAACGCATTCCCTGGCTGGCTCTGGGCCGGGGCACCCCTCTTTTTCCCGAACAGCCGCACGATTTGAGCAACGCCACATCCTTACGCGAAAGCTGCGCCCTGCTTTCCCACTGCCGCGCCCTGGTAAGCGGCGATTCCGGGCCCATGCACCTGGCTTCGGCCATGGGCGCGCCGGTGGTGGCCCTGTTCGGCCCGACAACGCGCGAATGGGGCTTTTACCCGGCCGGTCCTCGCGACCGGGTGCTGGAAAGCGACCTGCCCTGCCGCCCCTGTTCCCTGCACGGCCTTGCCGCCTGCCAACGCCGCGGGGAATGCCTGACCGGAATCCCGCCGGAAAAAGCGTTGGAAGCGCTTGAACAGCAGACAAGGGAAGCGTATGAAGAAAATGCGGGCAAAGGCGACGTGTTGCCGAAAAACGCTTCTCCTTTCTCCTGACAACGCGTATCCCCCTTCCGTTTCTTTTTTTCGTTGTAACTCGCGTCCGCGCGGTTTTTTGCCGGGCAGCGCGCCGGACTGCGCCATGCCGTCGCTTCATCCCGAAAACCCCACTCCCTCAAGCCCGGAGTCCGCCGAAGAGCGCGACCGCGCGCTTTTTGATCAGATCATGTCCGGCGCGCGCGATCAGGCGACGGCCTTGCGCGATCTGCACGCCCACGCCGATGCCCTGGCCGTTCCGGGCAAAGCTCCGGTAACGGACACACCGGCCGATGGCGATGTGGAACACGACTGGATCGGCGCCATGGACAGCACCGGCAACCCGCGCTGGATCACCTTGTCCGTGCGGGAGCCGGAATCCGAAGACGGCCGGCTCGTGCCGGAAAGCGTTCTGCCGCCCCCCCTGATCCCTTTACCGGAAGCGCCGGAACAGCAAGGCCGGCCGCAACGGACCGGATTGCTGCGAACCCTGCTGGGTCGTCTCAAAGGCCGGCCGCGCTCTTCTTCCGACCGCACACTGGCCCATACGCGCGACATCCGGCCCATGCGCGGCTTTTTTCGCATGATCCTGGTCACGGCCATCCTGGGCATGCTGTATTACATACTGTCGCAAAGGGGCTGGGTGCCACGCCTGTTTTAGGGCTTGTTAAGGCTACAGGGTGATACCACTACAATACGCCACACAAAATGGGGTTTCCAAAGGGGGTCACCCCCTTTGGCCGCCGGAGGCAATCATTCTCTTGGCAACTTCAAAATTACTTTGCCCTGAGGCACTATAAGAAGGCGCGTCGAAACATGGAACAGGAACATCCGCGCTGGATTCTGCATCTGGACATGGACGCTTTTTTCGCGTCCGTGGAGCAGTTGGATAACCCGGATCTGCGGGGCAAGCCGGTGATTATCGGCGGGGCGGAGCGGGGCGTGGTGTCCACGGCCTCCTATGAGGCGCGGCGTTTCGGGGTGCGCTCGGCCATGCCCATGTTCGAGGCCCGCCGGCGTTGCCCGCAGGCGGTTTTCATTCGCGGGCGCATGGGCCGCTATCAGGAAAAATCGCGCGAAGTCATGGCCGTGGCCGCCCGCTTTTCGCCGCTGGTGGAAAAGGCCTCGGTGGATGAAGCCTATCTTGACGCCACCGGCCTTGAGCGGATTTTCGGCACGGCCGAGCACATGGCCCGCTGCCTGCAAAGCGAAATTCTGAACGAAACCGGCTTGAGCTGTTCCCTTGGCCTGGCGCCGGTGAAGTTTCTGGCCAAAATCGCCTCGGACATGAACAAGCCGGCCGGGCTGACCGTGCTGGCCCACGCGGATGTGCCGGCCTTTCTGCAAACCCTGCCCGTGGGCAAGATTCCCGGCGTGGGCAAACGGATGCTGGATTCCCTGGAACTGCTGGGCGTGCGTTTTGCCGCGGACGTGCGGCGCTTTCCCAGGGAGTTCTGGCTGGATCGCCTGGGCAAGGCCGGGGACGTGCTCTACGATCGGGCCGGCGGCGTTGATGCCCGGCCGGTGGAGCCGTTCACCCCGCCCAAGTCCGAAAGTGCGGAAAACACCTTTGCCAAAGATACCAAAGACCGGGAAGAACTGGCCGCCTGGTTGCTCCGGCAGTCCGAACGCGTGGGCGCAAGCCTGCGCAAGCGGGGCCTGGCCGGTCGCACCGTCACCCTCAAGTACAAATACGCCGACTTCAGCCAACACACGAAAAGCCGCACCCTGAAGCAGCCCACCAACCTGACCCGCAATATTTACGAAACCGCCCTGGCCCTGCTGGACGAAAGCAGGGTGGAGCGCCCCCTGCGCCTTATCGGCGTCGGCGTGTCCCATTTTGGCGAGGAAGAGCGGCAGTTCAGCCTGCTGCCCGACGCCGGGGAAGAGAGTCGTAAACGCGAGGCCGCCCTGGACGCCACCCTGGACCGCCTGCGTGACAAGTTCGGCAACGGGGCCGTGGTGCGGGGCAAGCTGTTCCGGTCGTAAGCAGAAAAACCTTTCCAGGCAATGCTTTTAGGGAAAATTCATTTTGAAGTTGCCCAAGAGTATTATTGCCTCCGGCGGCCAAAGGGATTGAATCCCTTTGGAAACCCTCATTTTATGGATCTGGCTTACGTGGGTAATTTCAAAATTGCTATGCTCCAACCCGCACGCCTTTGACAAAAAGGACACTCACGCCATGCGCAACGCTTTCTTTCTCGCCCTTTTCCCGCTTCTTCTGCTGCTCCCGACGCATGGGCTTGCCGAAGTCAAGGATATCGACGAGCAAGGCGCGGATACGGTCGTCTACAACCCGGTTCCCTTTATTTTTTCCCTGCAATCGCGCGTAAGGACCAATCACCAGTCGCCCGACCGCATCATCGACGAATGCCGTGCTGTTCTCAAAAAGGACGGCACGCTGGAACTGCGCTTTCCGCCGCAATTTCCCGGTTATTACCTGGGCGTGACCATTACGGTGAAGGACGGCAAATATACGGCCAGCGCCGACGGCGTGCCTTTTGCCCCCAACGGGGGGACCAGCTGCCGGGTGCTGCGCCGGGAACTGAGCCTGCAATGGAACACATTCCGCCCCGGAGAAAAAATAGAAGGCTATTGCGACATTGATTTTGTCGAAACCGTGCGCGCGTTCAGAGGCAAAGAAAAAGACGAATACTATTTTTCCTGGCAAGGGCCGTTTGTGGCCGTCATTCGGGAAGAAGGCTTTGATCCGCTTTCCGATGCGGCCATCAGAACTTACGACATCGCGCTGGCCCACTATGAGCTCGGCTCCAGCCAGCAGGCCGTCGCCCTGTCCCCGGAGCCCGCAAAGCTTGAGACGTATCATTGGGAAAACGTGCCTCTGGGCGGCCACATAAGCGCGGTGCACGGCGCGAACAAGCTCGCGGCCCTGCGTCGGGACTTTTGGCGGGCGCATCCGGAATTGAAGGACAAGCCCATCCTGGAAGTCACCTGGGATACCAGTCCCGAGGCCCAGGTGAGCGACGGCGGCGTGGACCGACTCACCATCTGGTTCGAGCGGGATGGCGACGGATGGATACAGCGCCATTTCACCAAGTGGACCGATGTGGAGCCCACGCCTCCTGACGAAGATCAGGGGCAGCCGGCAAATAGCCACCGCGATCCGCCCCCTTGCTCCGGCCCTTCCCGCGCGCAATGATTTTCCTTGCCGCCCGGCCGTGACTGCCGCTATCATGCGAGCCCGGCACAGCCTTTTGCCGCCGGCATTTTGTTTCACCGTTTTACCGGGAGTTTCCCTTGAGCTTCCTTACCGTATTCGCCCTGGCCGTGGCCCTGGCCATGGACGCCCTGGCCGTGTCGCTGACCACGGGCATTCGCCTGCGCAGCGTGGATGCCGGCCATACCCTGCGCATGGCCGGAACGTTCGGCGGTTTTCAGTTCGCCATGCCGGTTGTCGGCTGGCTGCTCGGCGTGGGAGCGCAAAAATACATCGAGGACTACGACCACTGGCTGGCCTTTGCTCTACTGGCCTTCGTGGGTGGCCGCATGCTCAAGGAGGCCTGGGAGAACCGGGGAAAAACGGAAGATGAATGTGAATTCGCCGACCCCACCCGGGGCAGTTCCCTCTGGCTGCTGGGCATCGCCACCAGCCTGGATGCCCTGGCCGTGGGCCTGTCGCTGGCCCTGTTGAAGGTCAACGTCTGGTTCCCGGCGGCGATCATCGGGGTGATCTGTTTCTGCATCACGGCCGCCGGGCTGCACCTGGGCAAAGTGATCTGCCGCATTCCCGCTCTGAGCGGCCTGGGCAACAAAGCCAACGCTCTGGGCGGACTGGTGCTGATAGCTATCGGCCTGAAGATTTTGCAGGAGCATGGGGTGCTGGGCTGACGGAAAAATTGTCGGGAACAGCCGGATTGTGGAAATTTTTGACCGCTGTCGAGAAAAAAGCAGGCGACAGAGGAAGAAAAAATTAAGGAAGGGTAGACCCTTCCTTAAAAAACGTTCCTCTCCACCCTGCTTTTTTTCTTTACGCAACAATCGGACAGGACCAGCCCCGGTATTCACCCCCGTGCTTCAGGGCCAGATCCAGCAGGTCAAAGCTGATGTCGTCAATATGCTCCGGGGCGTCCATACGGCTCACGCGGGTCTGGAACACCTGCGCACGGGCGTCCAGCCGGTTAAGCGTCAGGCGGGCGGAGCCCGGTCCGCCGCCGGGCAGGCCGGTAAAATCGACTCCTGCCGGATCATCGGCAATCATTCCCGCTTCCTCCATCTGAAAGCCCCGCTCCAGCGCGGACCGGCAAAAGGCCTTGCCGGCCTCGGCATCGGAAAAGCTCAGCCAGTGGGTGATCAGGCGGGCTTTTTCCAGGGCGTCCCCCTGCTCCTGCAACTGGCGGCACAAGCGGCGGTTCTGAATGATCAGCAGATCCTGCTCGCCGGGAAAGAGAAAGCCGAGATAGCTGTCCCAGTCCGGCTCGTAGTGGGCGCCTGCCTCCCACTCGTAGGGCGGCAGGGATTCCATGGCAACGGCCACCCGGTTGTTCCAGTCCTCGACGCCGGTGGTATAAAAGACAAGTTCGTAACGGCCGTCGGTGATGCAGCGGCCGATGTGCACGGCCGCCCGGTTTGCGGTCAAAGACGCTTCCAGGGAGTCTTCCAGGGCGGACAAAACCTCGAATTCCTCCCGGCGGGGAAAGCCGTTTTCATCAGGATCGCGCACGCTTATGGTCACATAGCCCAGACAGGGAAAGTCCGGCGCGGGGGCATGGGCCACGGCCCCGAGATCCACCAGGATCGAGGCTGGCCGGCCGGCCACTTCGCACAGGTACGAGTCCCAGTTGTCCGTCATGATGTTCGTCCTTGCTCCTTTTGCCCGGCGCCGCTCGTTGCCGGGGAAACAGCCGCCTTGAGCTGTCCGCAGGCGGCGTTGATGTCCAGACCCTTGCTTTTGCGCACAATAGCCGTGACGTGTTTGCCGCGCAGATACGCCGCGAACGCCTGCAAGGACTCCGGAGTCGGGGCTCTGTAGGGATCGCCCTCGGCCGGATTGTACACGATCAGATTAAGCTTGCCCTTGACGTGGGCCACGAGCCTGGACAACTCCCTGGCGTGCTCCAGGGAATCGTTAACCCCGCCAAGAAGCAGGTATTCAAAGGTCAGCCGCTCGCGCGCCTTGAGGGGGTACGCGCGTAGCGACTCCATAAGTTCGTTCAGCGGCCAGCGCGCGGCCCTGGGCATGATTTGCGCCCGTAGCCCCTGGTTGGGCGCGTGCAGGGATACGGCCAGATAGGCCAGACCGCTTTCCCCCAACTCGCGCAGGCCCTTTTCGACGCCGCAGGTGGAAACCGTTATCCGTCGGGGCGAAAAGGACAGGCCCGGCTCGCTGTTCAGGGTGCGCAGGCTTTTCATCATTTCCGACAGGTTAAGCAGGGGCTCGCCCATGCCCATGAAGACCAGATTGCGCAAACGGGGGTTGTCCGGGCTGTCGCCCAGGTAATTCTGGGCCACCAGCACCTGGCCGAGAATCTCGCCCATGCTCATGTTGCGCGCAAAGCCCATGCTCCCCGTGCTGCAAAAGGTGCATGCCATGGCGCAACCCACCTGGCTGGACAGGCACTGGGTCATGCGGCCCTTGCCCTCGCGCGATTCCGAGGGAATGAGCACGGTCTCCACCATTTCCCCATCGGCCAGACGCAGCAAAAACTTAACCGTGCCGTCGGAACTGATTTGAGTGGTTTCGACAGCCGGCCAGGCAATGACAGCCTTTTCCGTTAAAAGCGCGCGTAGGGCCGCGGGCAAATCGCTCATTTCGGTAAAAGAGCGCGCCCGCCTGTGCCACAGCCATTTCCAGATCTGGCGGGCCCTGAAGGGCTGCTGGCCCAAATCGTGCTGGAGCCAGTCGGTCAGCTCCTCCAGAGGCAGGTTCAGAATGTCGATCATGGCACCAGGTTGCGCCGGTCATCCACGCGCTTGGCTTTGCCCTCTCCGCGCGGAATGGAGTTTTGCTGCACCAGTTCCACCTTGGGCGTGACCAGGATTTCGTTGTGCAGCCGCTGAGCGATTTTGCGCTGCAAACTGGTCAGGGCCCGCATGTCTTCCACGAAATACTCGCTGCGCACTTCCACCTGGACCCGGATTTGGTCCATGGAATCCACGTGCTCGAGCACAATCAGGTAGTTTTCGCCCACTTCGGGGAAGCTCATGAGCGCCTGCTCCACCTGCATGGGATAGATGTTGCAGCCCTTGATGATGAACATGTCGTCCACCCGGCCCAGGATGCGGTCGATGCGGCGGTGCTTTCTGCCGCAGGGACAGTCGCCGGGCAGGATGCGGGTAAGATCGCGGGTGCGGTAACGGATGATCGGCATGCCCCGGCGGGCCAGGGTGGTCAGCACCAGTTCCCCTATTTCGCCTTCGGGCACGTGCGCGCCGGTCACCGGATCGATCACCTCAAGAAGGTAGGCGTCCTCCCACACGTGCAGCCCGTTCTGGGCCAGGCATTCAAAGGCCACGCCCGGGCCGTTCATCTCGGACAAGCCGTACGAATTGTAGGCCTTGAGCCCCAGCAGGTATTCTATGCGCTGGCGCACTTCCTCGGTGTGCGGCTCCGCGCCGATCAGGGCGATGCGCGGCGGCAGGGAGCGCGGGTCAACGCCTTCGTCCATCAGGGCGTTGCCCAGGTAGAGGGCATAGGACGGGATGATGTGCAGAACGGTCACGTTCAGATCGCGGATAAGCTTCAGTTGGCGGCGGGTGTTGCCCGTGCCGGCCGGAATGGTCAGGCAGCCCAGGCGCTCGGCCCCGTAGTGGATGCCAAGGCCGCCGGTGAACAGGCCGTACCCGGCGATGTTCTGGAACACGTCCGTGTCGCGCACGCCCACCATGTGCATGCAGCGGGCCATGAGCTCCGCCCAGGTGTCCAGATCGTCCTGGGTGTGGCAGACTACCACCGGAGAGCCCGTGGTGCCGGAAGAAGCGTGCAGGCGCACCAGTTCCTTTCTGGGCACGGCCAGAAAGCCGTCCGGATAGCCCTGGCGCAGATCGTCCTTGGCGGTAAAGGGCAGCGAGGTGATGTCCTCAAAGCTGGTTATGTCCTCCGGGCTCACTCCGGCGGCGGCGTAAAACTTGCCGTAGTAAGGCGAACGCATGGCCTGCTCCACCGTGTTTCGTAAACGCACGGTCTGGGCGCGGACTATTGTTTCACGGCTCCAGCTTTCCTGGACAGCGTAGTATTCCATGATGCACCTTGGCTTATTTCAAAAACGTATGGGGCGGGAATGCGTCCGCCCGTTGTCAGCGCCCTGATACGGCGGGCACGGCGGGCGCGGCGCGTTCTTCGCGCAACCGGGCGTATCCGTAAAGCAGTCCCCGGCAATTGTTCACGGCCCTGTGTTCGGCATCGCCCACAATCCGGCCGCGCCCTTCCAGCAGATCGGCGCAGGGGCCGGTCACGAACAGGGGGCGAAAACCCTCGGCCTCGCCCGGCAAGGCCGGAACAACCGCCGCAAAACCGCCCAATTCCGCCGCCCGTTCTTTGGGCAGCCAGCCCAGGCGGAAATCCTCCAGGCAATGCAGCAGCACGGACGGCTCGCTTCCGTCCGACGGCAGAACCCGTTCGGCCGTCAGTTCGAAAAAGCCCAGAACGCGGTCCTGAAAAACAAGGCCGGCGCTGACCGCATGCCTGCCGGCGAACAGCAGGGTGACGCCCTCGCGATGCGAGCGCCCGCTCACGGCCGGTTCCGCGAGCAGACCGAGAAGAAAGGCGGCGGAACTGTCAAGCACGGGATATCCGGTGATACGCTGTATCGCGCAAAGCCGCAACATGTCCCCGCCGGCCGGCTCCGCCATCAGGGAAGCGACCCCGATGCCTCCCTGCCCGGCGCTGACGCCGTCGGAGCGGGACAAATTCCAGAGCCGTCCGCAAACGCCGGAGCGCGCTTCCCGGCCGTTAGCGGCGCCGGGCAGGGAGGCATCAACGCCGTCTTCCAGCGCGCTGACCAGAACGACTTCCGGCCAGGGCAGGCCGGCTTCCGCCAGCAAGGCCCGCCACGGTTCGGGCGTAAACCCGGCCCCGGTTTCGGCGCAAGCCAGGGCAAAGGCACGCAGCGCCGGCTCGTCCCCCGGAACGGCCCCGGGCGCGTGCATAAGGCCGCGCATGGTCCGGCCGCCGATATCCACGGCCAGGACAGGACTCTCCAGATGCCCGACAAAAGAACTGTACATGCTCCGGCCCCTTCAGTATATGCAAAGGGTAGTATCATAACGGCAAAGCCTTTCCCTCGCAAGCCACCGGGCATGCCGCGCCACGAAATACGCTGTGGACGAAGCGGCCTGGTCAAAGTGGGGCTCCGCCCCACGCCCCGCAAGGGGGCAACGGCCCCCTTGACCCGCGCATTTGTGAAAAATGGGTTTGCCTTCTCACCCTGAACTGTACAGGGCATGCCCGACACGGCCTTTTGACCCGGCCCGGATTTCCTTATATACACGCCCTGGCGGGCATGCCGGCTTTCGGCTTTGCCCCGCCAAATCACCTTTCCATAAGGATACATTAATCATGAACACCTTCATACCGGACGCCATGGAAAAAATAGACGCCCACGCCCATGTGGGCCATTTCGGCGGTTGGGCCAATGTGGGCCAGACAGCCGAAGAAATGCTGCGATCCATGAAAGAATACGGGATCAGCAAAAGCATTATCAGCAACGCGGACAACGCGATCACGGAAGCGGCCCTGCGCCTTGCCCCGCAATCTCTCGCCGCCCTGGCCTGGATGAACCCCCATCAGGGCCAGGCCGCCGTGGCCCGGTTCCGGCAACTGGTCACGGAATCCGGCTTCTGCGGCCTGAAACTGCACCCGCTGTTCAACGCATACACGGCCAACGATGCGGTGGTGTATCCCCTGATGGACTGCGCGCGCGAGCTTGGCCTGCCGGTGTTCATCCACTGCGGCCACCCGCCCTTTTCCCTGCCCTGGAGCATCGCCCAGTTGGCCGAGCAATACCCGGACCTGCGCATTGTCATGGTGCACATGGGCCACGGACATGGCGTGTACATTCAGGCCTCCATCGACATGGCCCGCAAGTACCCGAACCTGTATCTGGAAAACTCCGGCATGCCCATGCACACCAAAGTCAGGGAAGCTTACGAGCGGGTGGGCTCGGACCGTATCTTCTGGGGCAGCGACGCGCCCTTCCACCACTATGCCGTGGAAATTCTGCGTACCAGGGTCAGCGGCCTCAATGAATCGCAGCTTGAGGACGTGTTCCATAACAACATCGCCCGTTTCATGGGCTGGAAACGCTGATTTTGTCCGTTTGGCGTCGTTGCCCGCCTTTTTTCAGAGGGGGCGGGCCAGAAGAGGCCAGCCCCCCCTGAAAAAAGACTCGCGCCTAGTCAAACGAAAAAACTCAGCGTTTCCAAGAGTTTTTATGTTTCCCCAGTCTCCCGCAAAGGCACTATTATGAATTCACTCAACAACCTGCCCCTTGTCTGGAAACAGCTTGAGGCTGTCCGGCAAACTTCGCCCCTGGTGCACAACATTACCAACCTGGTGGTTATGCACACCACGGCCAACGCCCTGCTGGCCCTCGGCGCGTCGCCGGTGATGGCCCACGCGGCCGAGGAAGTCGAGGAAATCGTTGGCCTGGCCTCGGCCCTGGTGCTCAACATCGGCACCCTGTCGCCGGCCTGGGTGGAATCCATGCGTCTGGCCCTGAACGCGGCCAAGGGCCGCGCCCTGCCGGTGGTCATCGACCCGGTGGGAGCCGGAGCAAGTCGGTACCGGACGCAAACCGCCCTGGAACTGCTCGCGACTTCCTCCAACGCCATCGTGCGCGGCAACGCCTCGGAAATCGCCGCCCTTGCCGGCAGCGCCATCACAACCAAGGGCGTGGACAGCAGCATGGAAGCCCTGGCCGCCAAAGACGCCGCCATGGAACTGGCCCGCGGCCACGGCTGCGTGGTCTGCGTGAGCGGCGCCACGGATCTGGTCACCAACGGCGAAACCTGTGTCACGCTTACGGGCGGCAGCCCGCTCATGACCAGGGTCACGGGCATGGGCTGCACGGCCTCGGCCTTTTGCGCCGCTTTTGCCGCCGTTGCCGGAGCCGGGGACAATCGCAAGGCGGCTAACATTGGCGCGACCGTTTCCGCCATGGTCGTCATGTCGGCGGCCGGCGGTCTGTCCGCCAAGGAGGCCGCCGGGCCGGGCTCGTTCCTGCCCGCCTTTCTGGATCGCGTAAGCGCCCTGTCCGCCGCCGACCTGGCCACGGTGGCCATCGGCAACCTGTAAAGCACGCCTCCGGCGGCCAGAGGGGGTGACCCCCTCTGGCCGCACAGGGCCTGTGTCCGCGACCGGAGGCATGCTTTTGCCCGGGTGCTTTCAACTTTTCCGCCCCTCATCCCCCTTTTCAAAAAGAACAGAGGAATTATCTTAGGTTATGGCCTCGCGCTATCGTGGACGCGAGAGGCGCAACCCATTCAGGAGGAGACAGATGGCTAAAGCGAAAACGCATAAATTCCGGGCGGAAACCCAGAAGGTTCTCAATATTCTCACCCACTCCCTGTACACCAACAGGGAAATCTTTCTGCGCGAACTGTTGTCCAACGCCTCCGACGCCCTGGACAAGCTGCGCTTTTTGCAGAGCAAGGGCGAACAGGTGCGCGATTCCGGCCTGCCTTTGGAAATACGCATTGCCGTCAAAAAGGACGAGGGTATTCTCCAGATTGCGGACACGGGCCTTGGCATGACTGAACAGGAGTTGATCGACAACCTGGGCATTATCGCCAAGTCCGGCTCCGAGGAATTCGTGAAGAACATGGAGACCGACGCGCCCGCGCCCAAAAACGATGGCGAGCCCGATGACGGCGGGGAAAAAACCGCTGAAACCGGGGCAAAACCGTCGGCCGCGGAAATCATCGGGCGTTTCGGCATCGGCTTCTATTCCGTGTTTATGGTGGCCGACAGCGTGGAAGTCGTTTCCGTGCCCGCTCTTGGCGAGAGAACGGCCCATGTTTGGACCTCCGAGGGCAGCGGCAGCTTCAACGTCCGGGCGCTGGAAGGGGACGAGGCAGCCCCGTACACACGCGGCACGGTCATCCGGGCCAAACTGAAGGAAGACGCCAAGGAGTTTCTGGAAGGCTACCGCCTGCAGGCCGTTATCCGCCAGCACTCCAACTTTCTGCCCTTCCCTATTTTTCTGGAGGACGAGCGCGTCAACACCACGCCGGCCCTGTGGCGCGAGCCCAAGTTTTCCATCACGCCGGAACAGTATGCCGAGTTTTACAAGTATCTTACCTACGACGACAAACCGCCCCTGGACGTCATCCACCTGTCCGTTGATGCGCCGGTGCAGTTCAACGCCCTGATTTTCATACCGGATTCCGAACTGGACGTGTTCAGCGTGCAACAGGAAAAATGGGGGCTGGATCTGTATGCACGCCGGGTGCTGATCGAGCGCTCCAATAATGAGCTTGTGCCCCAGTACCTGGCTTTTCTCAAAGGCGTGGTCGATACCGAGGACCTGCCCCTGAACATTTCGCGCGAGACGTTGCAGGAAAACATCATTCTGCGCAAAATCTCCCAGACCGTGATCAAGCAGGTGTTGAGCCACCTGGAAAGGCTGGCCCAGTCCGACAGCGACAAGTATGAGCGCTTCTGGAAGCTGCACGGCAAATACTTCAAGTTCGCCTTCAACGATTTTGTGAACCGTGACCGGGTAGTGCCGCTGATGCGCTTTGCTTCTTCCGCCCTGGAAGACGGGAAGCTCACCAGCCTGGATCAGTACCTGGAGCGGGCCAAATCCGGGCAAAAGGACATCTGGCACCTGGCCGCGCCCTCGCTTGAAGCGGCCAAGGTCAATCCGCATCTGGAACGCTTCCGCCGCAAGGGCCTTGAGGTGCTGTACCTGCTCGAGCCCGTGGACGAACTGGCCCTGGGCTCTCTGGGCGCTTACAAGGATCACCCCTTCAATCCGGTGGAGCAGGCCGACGGCAAAGCCCTGGAAACATTTCCGGACACGGACAAGGCCGCTCCCGCGGCAGCGGCCATGAATGACGAAGAAAAAGCCTCGCTTGAAAAGCTGATCGAAGCGATGCGCGGCATTCTGGGGGATCGGATCAAGGACATCCGCCTGTCCGACCGCCTGTCCGGCAGCCCGGCCGTGCTGGTGTCGCCCGACGGGGTCAGTTCCTCCATGGAAAAACTCATGCGGGTCATGCAGAAAAACGAGGCCATCCCGCGGAAAATTCTGGAAGTGAACCCGGATCATTCCCTGGTGCGCGCTCTGCTGCGCGTTTACGCCAACAACCCGGACAACCCGCTGCTGACCGATCTGGTGAACAACCTGTTTGACAACGTGCAACTGCTGGACGGCTACCTGGGCGATCCCTACCTGATGGCGGATCGGAACATCAAGCTCATGGACAAGGCCGTTGCCTGGTACGCCGATCTGCTAAAGGCATAGCCGAAGCCAGGCCGGCGCGCCTGCTGTGAAAATATCGGAAAGCATCCGGTAAGTTGCCTCCGTTCAGGCAACCGCAAACGGCGTACAATACAACATGCGGCCCAAAGCCGCCCGCTTTACCGACAGGTAATTTCCCTTCCCTGTCGGCAAAGCGGGCATTTTTGTTGCAGACGGCCGGGCCTTGGGATACGAATTTGTAGTAAGGTATAATAAAACGTACTCCCCTATCCGAACGTAGCGAGAATCAGGAGCCCATGGTGTTCACCGTCGCAATGCTTTCGCTGGCCGTATTGCTGGTATGCCTCAACGGTTTTTTCGTTGCCGCCGAATTTTCCTTTGTCAAGGTGCGCAAAACCCAGTTGGAACTGCTCGCCGCCATGGGCGACAAACGGGCTAAACACGCCTTGTACGGCGTCACCCATCTGGATGCCTATCTCTCGGTCTGCCAGCTTGGCATCACCCTGGCGAGCCTGGGCCTGGGCTGGCTCGGCGAACCGGCAGTGGCGCGTGTGCTGCATCCGGTGCTGGAATTTTTTTCCATCTCCAACCCGGCCCTTCTCACCTCGCTTTCCTTTGCCATCGGCTTCAGCATCATCACTCTGCTGCACGTCGTTTTCGGAGAGCTTATCCCCAAAACGATATCCATACAGAAGGCGGAAGCCGCAGTTCTTCTGCTGGCCCTGCCCATGCGCGGCGTTTACGTGCTTTGCCTGCCGCTGGTCACTGTCATGAACGGCATCTCGAACTTTTTTCTGCGCATGGTTTCCATGCCGCCGGCCGGGGAAGACGGCCACGCCTATTCCCCGGAGGAACTGCGCATGCTGATTCTCGATTCCAGCAAGCGGGGCAGCCTGGGCAAGGACGAAGGCCGGATGCTCGACAATATTTTCAGCTTTTACCAGAAAACCGCCAAATCGATCATGGTGCACAGAATGGACGTGCTGGCCCTTGATATAGAAAGCCCCCGGGAAGAAGCGCTGGCCCTGGCGGACAAAACCGGGCACACCCGTTTTCCCGTTTACGAGGGCAACCGGGATAATATCACGGGCTTTGTGCACCTGCGGGACATTCTGCGCGACAGTGGCCCCATACGGGCCGTCACACGGGCGCCCTTTTACGCTCCGGAATCGCTCCATCTGGACGGGCTGCTGCTGCAAATGCAGGAAAACAAACAGCAGTTCTGCGTCGTGCTGGACGAATACGGCGTCTGGCAGGGCATACTGACCATGGAAGATATCGTGGAAGCCATTGTGGGCAACATTCAGGACGAATTCGACAATGAACACCCGAAAATCGTCAAGGAAGCCGACGGCGTATACTCCGTTTCCGGCGGGGTGTCGCTTGACGATCTGGCGGAGCACATGCACATCAACTACTTTGGCATGCACATAGACCCGTACAGCAGCATTGCCGCGCACTTTGTCGAGGAACTCGGCCGCATACCGCGAACGGGCGACGCCATTACCCTGTGCGGCAAGCGGTTTTCCGTCACGCACATGCGCAGGAACAGCATTGAACGGGTGCGTGTGGAAGACGCGCCGCCCGGCGTGGAGTAATGTGAAGTTGCCAAAGAGTTTGATGTGCCTCCGGCGGCCAAAGGGGGTCGGGGACACAGGCTCTGTGTGGCCCCCCCTTGGAAACCCCATTGGGGGGGGGGCGGCATATGGAAGGCGCGCGGTCCGGAAATCTTCCGCCCTTTCCCCCTTAAAAAAGGCACAGGCAGCACCGAGAAAACGCCGAGTTTTTTCGTTTTATATGGCCCCGCCCTGTCAAAGGCCCGGATGATGGTTTTTGGGGTCGGATGCGGTCATATATGCGGCGTCAGCCTTTCCTAAAAGCCGGTGTAGGCGGCAGCGTACGGCTTGCCGGGGACAAATCTTCCTTCGCCTTTTACGCCGACAAACTGGCCTTTTTCCGCCATGAGCCGACCGCGAACATACACTTTTTCCGCCCGGCCGATTTGCGCCATGCCTTCATAGGGCGTGAAGTCAACGCCTTCACAAGTCTCGGCCAGGGTAAAGACGCCCTTGTATTCCGGATCAAACACGACGATGTCCGCGTCCGCTCCGACAAGTATGGCCCCCTTTTGCGGGTAAAGGCCGTTAAGTTTTGCCGGAGCGGTGGAGCACACGTCCACCAGGCGGCTGCGGCTCAGCTTGCCCGCGGCCACTCCACAGGTCCAGAGCAGATTGACGCGGTGCTGGACGCCGGGGCCTCCGTTGGGGATCTTGGTGAAGTCGTCCCTGCCCAGATCTTTCTGCCCCTTGAACGCAATGCCTGAATGGTCGGAGGAAAACACCCGCAGCCAGCCGCGCTGCAAAGCTTCCAGAAGGGCGTCGTGGTGATCCGGCGTGCGAAGGGCCGGCGAGCAGACGTATTTGGCGCCTTCAAAATTCGGTCTGGCGAGATTGTCCACGCTGAGGCAGATGTACTGCGGGCATGTTTCGCCATAGGCGCGCACGCCCTTGGCGACCGCATCCCTGAGTATCCCCATGCTTTCTCTGGCGCTCACATGCGCGATGAAGACCGGCGCTTCGGCAAGGCCGGCCAGGGTGAGCACTCTCTGAACGCATTCGGCTTCGACCACTGGCGGGCGGGATACAGCATGGTACTTGGGTTCCAGCTGTCCCTTTGCCACGCACTGCTTTTGCAGAATATCGGTAAGGTCGGCGCTTTCAGCGTGCACCATAAGGGTAACGCCGGCTTCTCTGGCCTTTTGCATGGCCTGGAAAACAACGCCGTCGTCGCAGTAAAACACCGAGCTCTTATAGGCCATGAACAATTTTATGCTGGAAATCCCGATTGCCGGCAGTTTGAGAATATCGCCATACATCGCGTCGTTCACATCCATGACCATGGAGTGAAAGGCATAGTCGGGGGTGCACTGCCCGTTGAAATTTTTTTCCTCGTGGAGTTTGACGGCATCCGCCAGGCCAACCCCTTTTGACTGCGGAACAAAGTCCACAATCGTGGTAGTGCCGCCCACGACCGCCGCGTGCGAGGTGTCGCAGCCTTTGGTGGTGGTGCCCCCGAAGGGCATGCCGAAGTGCGTATGGTTGTCCACCCCTCCGGGCAGAAGGTATTTGCCCGCGGCGTCCACGATTTCCGCGGCCAAGGGGTCAAGATTCCTGCCGATGGCGACGATCTTTTCTTTGTCCATAAGGACATCAGCGGAATATTCGCCTTCGGAAGTGACAATAGTGCCGTTTTTAATCAACGTTGCCATGAATTCTTTCTCCTTGATTTTGGGTAACCCGCAATGGTTGCCCATGGCACTACGATGCCGGCGAGTCTACAACTCTCCCGGGGGCGGGTCCAGCCCGCCAAACGTTGCCCCCGGCAGAGCCAGGGGCAACGACGATTACGTTACTTCGCTTTGGATGCAGGGCCTTCTTTGATCAACTTGGCCACATACCTGCTCCCCATGGGGGTGATCCGTCCTTCCCAATCCGTATACCAGCCTTCCTCGGTCAACTGATCCAGGATAAAGGGAATCCACACGCCCGCGCCCCAGGCGTTTTCATTGAATCCGTAGATTTTTTTGTCAAAGTTGCTCATGTCGCCGTCCGGCCAGCCATAGGTGTACCAGAAGGTCTTTTTGGCCGGGTCGTACACTTCGGCGCTGACGGTGCCGCCTTCCTTGCCGTGGTTGGAGATGGCGTTTTCATGCGGGGCCGCGGGGTCGGCATCCTTGGGGTCGCGGAAGCTGATGAGCTTTTTCATGCCCGCGACATCGATCGTGCCGCTGGCCGCCTTAAGAAGCGACACGGCCTTGGGATAGCGGTAGGGGGAAGAATTGTAATACACGGGGTTTCCCTTGGCGCTGTCGTCCAGGGGGGTCATGGCCTGGGTTTCCCATCTGTTGGCTCTCGCCCCGTAGCCCGCGTCGTTTTTGCTCCACTTCTCAGCCACGGTGACGGTGTTGTAGCTCACCTCGACTATGGCGAGGTTGCCTTGGGCGTCGGCGAAAATGTAGTTGCCCTGGCAGCCAATGCCTTTGGGATTGTTTTTAACAAAAGCGATAGCTTCATCCACGGTGGCCACCGTGGACCCAAGCTTTATGAACCAGTCCACTCCGGACATTTTATTGGGAGCTTCCGCTTCTTTCGGCACCACCCAGGACCGGGTCCAGGAAAAGCCCTTTTCATTCATGCCCCGGTCGGAACCCACATCCAGGAATGTTCCGTCGGCCTGCAGGATCAGGCAGGGCGTGTGCACGAATTTGAACCCGCTTTGGGGGATGGTGACGTACACGGGCTTTCTCGGTCCTTCAATCCAGGGGTTGTCGCTGGTTGAAGCGATGTAGGCGTTGCCGTCGGCGGTGGCTTTGCCGGTCGCGCCGAGCAGCGTGCACGCGGCCCGGGCGCTCAGGGGAATGACGAATGACAAGAGGGCGATGCACAGAGCCAGCGAATGAAATCGTTTCATTTTTTTCCTTACTGTTGTTGTGAATGGTTGAACGTGTGACAACAAAACAGAAGTGGCCCATGGTTCGGACAGCAATGAGTTTTTATGAGCGCGCGGCAGCGACGGCTTTGCGCGGCAACAGCTTAACGCTCACAATGAAAAAAGCCCGCCCCAGCCCTTGACGCGCTTGGGGTCGGCTCCGACAATCTTCATGGATTTCCAGACGCAGACGGCCACGGAATCGTAGATGGGAATGCCCAGTTCCTTTTCCAGGGCCTCCACAACCGGCGCGCCCCGCAAATTGGTGCAATACACGGTGATGGCGTCGGGTTTCGCCTTGGCCACCTCGCGGATGGAGGCCGCAATCTGTTCTTCCGTATACTCGGAAAAGGAGAAATTGCCCTTGTCCTCGTAGTGGGTTTCGGCGGCGCATTCCCAGCCGTGTTTCTTGTAGTTGGCGATAATGGCTTCCTGCACGTTGCCGAGATAGGGGCTGACCAGGCCGAATCGCTTTACCTCGGTCATGCGGAAAATTTCGTTGAACGACAGTACCGCCGTGCAGGCGGCGATACCCGTGGCATCCGTGATCTGTTTGCACAGCCGTTCGTCGGCGTCAAAACCCAGCCAGCCGGCGGCAGTGCCGTTCCAGCAGATGACCTGCACCTTGGCGTCGGCAAGCAGTTCCGCCGCCTGCAGAATGGGGACCGGGTCAAACTGGGCGTCGGCCTGCGCGTTAAGGGCTATCTGCCGCACGCGGAAACGGGAATAATGGCACGTGACATCGGGCACACCGGCCAGAATGCCGCCGCAGATGGGCTCAAGAACGGTATTGGATGAAGGCGTGAGCTGGCCCATCAAAAAACGGTGATGCATATCTTCCTCCAAGGGTAGTGAATGTCTCAGAAGGTAAACACGTTGGGACTGTTTCTCAATTGCCCGCCGCTGCAAAGCGGCTCGGGGTCCGAGTCCTCGACTTTTCGCGGACGACATGTATTGAGAAACAGCCCCCGGAGCGGTTCAATCGCTGTGATCTCTATTCCGCCGCGTCCATGAGCGTTTGCAGCAGCACGTTCGCGGCGGTTTCACAATCTTCCCGCGATGCCCATTCGTCCGGGCGATGGCTGACGCCGTTTTTGCAGCGGACGAAAATCATGGCCATCGGGGCGATGCGGGCCATACGCATGGCATCGTGCCAGGCCCCGCTCGGAAGGCGGAATACGTCTTGTTTCTGTTTGACAAAGGCCTTTTCCACCACCTTCATGAGTTCTTCGTCGCACAGGGTGGGAGGCAACTTATGGATAAGCTCAACGGGCGCCAGGGTCAGGCCCGAGTCGGCGCACACGTGTTCCGCGTGCCGCAACACGTCCCGTTCCATGTTTTCGGCAGTCTGCGGGTTGATGTCCCGAAGATCGACGGTGAACGTGACCGCACCCGGAACGGTATTGATCATGCCGGGCGATACGCTGATTTGTCCCACCGTGCCAACGCCGGTTCCTGTCTTTGCCGCATATTCGTTGACATAGAGTATCACCTTTGACGCCGCGACCAGCGCGTCTTTGCGCAAGTGCATGGGAGCGCCGCCGGCATGGTCGGGCGAGCCGGTGATTTTCAGCCGCATCCAGAGCGAGCTGTAAATGCCCGTTACCACCCCGACCGCGAGGTCCCGGCTTTCCAGCACTTTGCCCTGTTCGATATGCAATTCGATAAAAGCCTTTATCCGCCCCTTTTTCCAGGCGGCGTCCTTATATTTTTCCGGATGGTAGCCGCGTTCGCGCATGACGTCGAACATGGTTTTGCCATCCTTGTCCTTATGCTGGAGATCCTCTTCGGTGAGTATGCCCGATATGGCCCGGCTGCCGCTCATGGAAAAACTGAAACGGGCGCCTTCTTCGTCCTTGAAAGCGCAGACTTCAATGGGCGCATTCGGGACAAGGCCTTTTTCCTTCATGGTGCGCAGCGCTTCAATGCCGGCAAGAACGCCAAGCATTCCGTCGAACATGCCGCCCGAGACAACGGTATCCAGATGCGACCCCGTCATGACCACCGGGCTGTCGGCGTTTCTACCTTCCAACCGGCCAAAGAGATTGCCGACGGCATCTTCCCTGACCGTGAGGCCGGCGTCCAGCATATAGCGCCTGACCATATCCTGCGCCTGCATATCTTCGTCGGTGAAGGCGAACCGCGTGGTTCCCCCGCCTTCGGCCGGGCCGATTTTGCCCAGTTTCATCAAGTGTTCCCACAGCCGTGTCGAATTGATCATAGATCTATCCATAATGGTGTATGCCTCAGGGGGGTATCGATTGGGGGTCAGGTTGCGCGGCTACACGGGCAGCTTGCGGGTATAGTCAATGTTGGTGCAGCACAGGAACAGGCACACGCCCGCGCAGGCAAAGAAGTTAAGCGCCAGGAAATATGATCCCGTATGCTGCACGATAAGGCCCACGATTATGGGCACGAGGATGCCGGAAATATTGCCGGCCAGATTCATGCAACCGCCAAGGAAACCAATCTTGTCCCTGTTGGCCAGAATGGAAGGCAGGCTCCAGAAGAGTCCGACCCAGCGCAGGAAGAAGAGGGTGCAGGAAAGCAGGAACACCACGGCTATCGGGTTGCTGGTATACGCCACGGAGTAGATGGATATGGTCACCAGAACCGCGGCCAGACCAAGCAGCGTGCGCATGACCTTGTTGGGATTGCCGCCGTTGGCGCGCCACTTGTCCGCCAGCCAGCCGCCGACCAGTTCGCCGATGAAACCCGAGAAGAAAATGATGAAACTCGCGCCGCCCATCTTCATGATGTTGAAGCCGTATTCTTTGTGCAGATACGTGGGCATCCAGGTAAGCAAGCCGTAGAACACGCAGTTGAAGGTCATCCAGCCGCCGAACATCAGCCATACGGAACGGTACTTGAAGAAATCCATGACATTGCCGGAGCCGGGCACCGAGTCTTCCACGTCTTCGCGCGCCATGGCTTCTTCAATGTGCGACAGTTCGGCCGGATTGATGGAGGGATGGTCCTTGGGATTGTTGCGGATGTATCTCCAGGCAAAGAAGCCGGCGACCATGGTGCCCACGCCGGCGACAACAAAGGCGGTGCGCCACGATCCGAAGAAAGCGATAAGCCAGGTAATGAGAATGGCGCCCAAAGCCGCGCCAAGGGGAGCGCCGCCGTCAAGCAATGTCGCGCCGCGACCGCGCTCTGTGCGGGTCAGCCAAATGGCCTGCAGCTTGCCGCCCGCCGGATAAATGGGGGCTTCGCTGGCGCCCAGGCCAAGGCGGGTGGCCAACAACAGAACCCAGTGACCGCACAGGGCCGCCAGCGTCTGGAACAGGCCCCACAGAATTGTGGATGCGGCAATGACTATGCGGGGCTTATATTTGTCCGCAAGCATGCCGCCGGGAATCTGCATAAACGCGTAAGTCCAGAAGAAACAGCTCAGAAGCAGGCCCTGCTGGGTGGGGGTGAGGCCGAACTCGGCGCTGATCAGCGGCATGGCCACGCTCAAGGACGCCCGATCAATATAGTTGATGCTGATAAGGAACAACATGAGGAAGAAGATTTTCCAACGCACGGTGGTCGGTTTTTTTGCATCGACAACGGACTTTTCTGCACTGACAACGGACGCTTGTGACATGGTACGCTCCTGTATGGAAATTGGGGTAAAACCTCTCAACAGAGGGGTGTTCCACGATTGTTACGCGTTTCTGGCAAGCATGGCGGCAAGGGCCGCGGGCAGACCGGTGTTCGGCTTGACGGGCGGGCAACTGAAGCTGCCCTGGGAGGCGATGCCCGGTTTGAGGGCAATGAGAGATTCGCAATGGCGTATCGCGCTGGAAACGCCATCAACGACAGGGACGGGAAGTTGCCCGTGGATGCTTCTGGCTAGGCCGGCCAGGGGAGCGCCCGCAAGAATGATGACGTCCGCGCCGTCTTCGGTTACCGCCCGGTTTGCCAGGTCTTTCAGGCGTTCCAGGTTGTCTTCCTGCACCGTGCCGATATCGCGCAGCGGGTTTTGCAAAGAGCGAATGCTGGCAAGGCGGGTCTGCAGATGGCTGCGCTCAACGCATTCCCTGTACCAGGCCGTGATGCGGGAAGAGATGGCTATGATGGAAAAGCGCTGCCCGAGCAAAGCGGCGGAAGCAAGGGCCGCTTCGGTCATGCCCACCACCGGCACATCGCAAAGTTCCTTGATGGCCAGCAATCCCGGATCGCCAAACGCGTCGATCACCAGGCCGTCATAGGTGCCGTGCCTTTCCGCGGCGATGCATGCCGCGGCATACCCTCCGACCAGGGCCTCGAAGCGGGTTTCAATATAGGCCACTCCGAATGGCGCCGTTGCAAAGGTGAGTTCGGTATCGGGCGATGCCGCCCTGCGAGTCTCGTCGGCGATAAGCTTTGTGACACTTTCAGACGTGTTAGGATTGATGACCAGTATGCGCATACATCCTCCTCGGCAAAGTGTGTTTGTGGTTCTCGAAATCGGAACCCGGCTTGTGTGCTGGCATAATAAGAGCAAAAATGAGGCCAAGGCGGGAGAAGAGAAAAAAACTAAAAAATTAGTGCGGATAACTTTGAGCGATATTTTTTATGTTTAATTAATAAAGCAAAAAACGAAACGTTATGTTTCAAATTTGAAGCAATTTTGTATTGCTTTTCTCCAACAGCCTGTTGAAGAACTTTGCGACATAGGACTATGAGGCCTGCTTCTCCTTTCTGTCGTCAGCTGCAGCGTGTCAACACGTTGTTCACCCTCTCTCAAATCGGTAAAGCCGGGGTTGCCAGACTCCTGGAAATCGGAAGAGGGAGAGAGGGACCAGGACGGCCCGGATGCCGTTCAGGAGTTTCGCGTTCTCTTGCATGGTCATTTCCGCTTCTTTGTTTTCGGCGCGAGGCCGCTGGCGGGTATAGTTTTCTTGCATTCCGGGTCCCTCCACGCATGCCCAGAAATTATAGAGCAATTCACTCATTTCATTCGTGAAATGCTCTATAAGCACGGCGCGTTTCGTTGATGCAACAGCGCCTCCGACGGGTATACAAACCGGCGGAGGCGCTGCGTTTTTTCGGATGGAGCAATGGTACTTTTAAAATCGTATTGCTGGGCGAGAGCCACGTTCAGGAACGCCCGCCGTGTCGCCACAACAACACGCCCTCCCGTATGGGGTGTCCAGAGGGGGTGACCCCCTCTGGCCGCCGGAGGCAATCATTCTCTTGGGCAACTTCAAAAGCAATTCGTTCTACGCGTGTCTCCAGGCCAGGGCCGTGCCGGCGACCACGTCGACGGCGTCTCTTAGCCTGGGGTAGGCGTCCAGCCAGGAAGGCGACTCGTCGGGCGTGAACTCGGGGTAGACGAGCAGTCGCTGGTGCAGCCGCTCGGCCGTGGCCTTGTGGCCCATGCCGGCAAAGGCGGCGCACAGCCTGCGCATGCGGTCTTCCGGCTTGGCGGTGAGCAGGCAGGCCCTGGAAACGATATGGTGCAGGGGCGTGTCGGCACTTTCCTTGCTCGCGTCAAGAAACCCCAGGGCAGCCGCTTTGAATTCGCCGTCTTCCATGCGGGCCAGGGCTTCGTGGAAAAAAATCTTGTCGCGCATGGTGGCGGGCAGCATGGCGGCTATGCGGGCGGCCCGCACCTTGTCGCCTTCGCGCAGGCTTGTGGCCGTGGCCCGGAGCAGGCAGCGGCGCATGGCGTTTTCGTCGCCCTTGGCGCGGTGCACCCTGGCCAGCCCCAGGGCGGCGTCAACGTGGTCCTCCTGGCGGTCAAGCACATGGACAAACGCCTGTTCCGCCTCGCGCAGCCGGTTGGCCCGCAAGTGTTCCAGACCTTTTTTGAACCAGTCGGAGGTGGTGACCGGCGCCGCGGGCTTGCTGCGTTGCGGCCGGGATTGCAGGAGCATCCCCCTTTGGGCCGAAACAGCCTCAAAGGCGTCGGCCCTGAGGATGCGGCGCACCGGGGACATGGCTTTTTGCAACATGCGCGCCAGGCCCTGGGCAGTATAGGGGCGCTCCAGCAGATAGACGCCGGCGGAGCGCAGGCGGCGCGAGCTTTCCGAAGAACCGGTCAGCACCAGCACCGGCTGGCTTTTCAGGGCGGGATGTCTGGCCAGACCATACAGAAATACGGAAGCCGGCGCGTCGGCCAGATGTTCGTCGCTGATCACGATATCCACCGAATGGGCGGACCCGGCTGCCACGGCGGCGTCCTCTTCGCTTTTTGGGGAATGTTTTTCAAGAAAAGCCGTGGCTTGTGAAGATTGGTTGACATGGGTAATGGCGGAAACGCCAAGACTGCGCAGCAGCTTGGTATCGGTACGCACGTAAGATTCGTCTCGGGAGAGAAACAAAACTCGCACGGGTAAGGGCGCGGAAGGCACGGAAACGTTCATGGCGGCAACTCGCAACAGTAAGGTATGCACGCTTGCGCGGTGGCAAGCCGACGGACCGGTAACAGCCTGCAAGGCTGCCCTGGCGCGGGCAAAAAGGACGGAGAGCGTGGCGGCGAAAGTTCTCGCCGTGTTGCCGCTCCATGCCTTTTTGCATGGTCCGTGCGGCTGCTATCTGCCGAAAGGTATTACCTTGGCTTTGCGCAGCAGCGGTTTTTCCCTGACGGGCAGGCGCGCGTCGGTGTGGACAAGGCTGCCGTGAGGGGCAGCCATGTCCAGAAGCGGCGCCGGCGCGACAAAGCTTTCCCGGCAGAAGGCGCAGAAACGGTTAGCGTTCTCTCCGGATAGGCGCATGAGCAGGCCGTCGCGGTCATAGCAGGTCGGGCAGAAGGGTCCCTGTTTGATGCTGCCCGTGATCAGCCAGTAAAAGTCGCCTTCTCGAATGAGGTGACGAGCCAGATACAGGATATCTTCATATTCCTGCAACTGCATTTTGAAGGTGGTGTTCTCGTCGCAAAGGGCGACATAGCGGCGCTGCAGCTCGGCGAGCTCCAGGCGCGCTTCTTCGCTTCGTCCTTTGATAAAGAGATCACTCACCGTTTTGAAGCGGTGGTATTCCAACATGGTTACTCTCTCCCTGAGTTCCTTGAGTCGTCATCCATGACAACTTGCACTGCCTTCTTTTCGGCAGGGAAGGGCGCGGACTTTAGAGGGGAAAAACGCCCGGCCGGCGGGCAAATCCGGTCGCCCGGCGCTTGCAGTGGCCCTGACCGTGGCGTAGCGGGTTTCAGGGCAAAGTGCTTTTGAAATTATCCACTTGATCCTGGCCAGCAAAATGGGGTTTCCAAAGGGGTTCACACAGAGCCTGTGCCCCCGGCCCCCTTTGGCCGCCGGAGGCAATACTGCTTTTGGGCAACTTCAAAAAAATATTCGCCCCCGGCGCGGTCATATCCGCCGGGGGCTATTTCATCTTTGGAACGGTTGAGGAGCGGATTAGTAAGTGTATTCCGAATCCAGCTCTTTTTTGGTGAGCTTGTGCGAGAAGGTGTAATAGACCCACGACTGGTAGGCGATAACGACCGGCACGCAAATCAGGGACACTACCAGCATGATGGTGAGGGTAAGCGGCGAGGACGCGGCTTTGGCCACGGTAATGCTGGCCTCAGGGCTGAGGTTCGAGGGAATGATGGCCGGGAACATCCCGATAACGCCGAACAGGGTGACGAACAGGATAAAGCCGGCGCTGCAAAAAAAAGCGCCTTTGAGCATTTCGCTCGCCAGCATGAAGCGCGTCAGGAACAGCAGGGCCACGGCCAGGATGGGAATGATCCACAAGACCGGCGTATGCCCGTAGTTGGCATACAGCGGCGTATAGTAGGCGGTGGCCATGAGAAAGATCACGGCCAGGCCGGTGAGCACGGGCCAGAGCCCTTTGGCCGCGGCCAGCCCGCGGTCGTGCATGACGCCTTCGGCCCGGATGCCCAGCCAGATGGCGCCGTGCAGGGCGAACATGACCACGAAAAAGACGCCGCCGAGCAGACCGTAAATGTTGAGCAGCGAGAACAGGTTGCCCATGTACACGCCCTGCTCGTTAATGGGAATGCCCTGGAACAGGTTGGCAAAGGCCACGCCCAGAAGCAGGGCCGGAACGGCGTTGCCCAGGAACTGGAAAAAGTCCCACAGGCAGCGCCACTGCGGGTTGTCGATCTTGTTGCGGAATTCAAAGGAGACCGCCCGGAAAATCAGGGCGAACAGCAGGATCAGAAGCGGCGCGTAAAGGGCGCTGAACATGACCGCATAAGCCAGGGGAAAAGCGGCAAAAGTCACGCCGCCGGCGGTGATGAGCCAGACTTCGTTGCCGTCCCAGAACGGACCGGCGGCATTGTAAATCACGCGGCGCTCGTCTTCCGTTTTGGCGACAAAGGGCAGCAGGGTGCCCAGGCCGAGATCAAATCCGTCCAGTATGAAATAGATGGCCCAAAGCAGCCCCCAGATGAGAAACCACAGGGTTTTCAGGCAATCGTAGCTGATAAGTTCAGACATATGCGTTTCCTCGCGGCGGTTGGTTGTGCGTCTTGGTAGTCAACCCGTTTCGTTGAACGGCTTACGCCGCCGGTCCCTTTTGCGCGAATTTGCGCAGCAGGTAGATGTCCAGGATTCCAAGCAGGCTGTAAATGACGATAAACGCCGCAAGGGACAACGCCACCGAGGAGGCGGGCACGGAAGATATGCCCTGGGCGGTCAGCATGAGTTTGTAAACAATCCAGGGCTGCCGGCCCACTTCGGCCACGGACCAGCCGGCCATGATGGCGATATAGGGCAGGGGAATCAGCCAGGTCAGGATGCGGGCGAAGCGGGGGCGCTCCGCAATGCTGCCGCGCCAGAAAAAGGCCAGCAGGGCCACGATAGGGAACAGCGTGCCCAAACCCACCATGAGGCGGAAGGATAAAAAGGTCAGCAGCACCGGCGGAATGGCGTCTTCCGGCTTCATGGGCCGTTCGATTTTTGTGCCGTCGGCCATGGTCGCGACCGGAACAGAAGGGTCATACTTGGTTTTTGCCTGAAACTCGGCAAAATCCTTGGGACCGAGCTCGTTCAGGCCTTTGACCTCGGCATTGAAGTCGCCGTAGGCCAGAAAACTGAGCACGCCCGGTATGGGGAACCATTCAATAAGATTGCGCCGGTTGGCCTGATCCGGAATGATGAGCAGATACATGGGCGCCGGTTTGGCCGTTTCCCAGAGCGACTCCATGGCCGCGAGCTTGGTGGGCTGGTGCTTGGTCACGGTCATGCCGTGGCTGTGGCCGTGCACGGCAACGGCCACTGACATCAGCAGGGTAAAGATCGCCGCCATCCGGAAGGACTTGTTGAAAAATTCGGTTTCGCTCTTGCGCACCAGATGCCAGGCGGAAATGCCCAGCACAAAGAAGCCGGCGAGCATCCACGAGGCCAGGATGGTGTGGAAGAACTGGCTCCAGGCAAAGGGGTTGCCCACAACCGCGAAGAAATCGGTCAGCATGGCCTTGCCGGCCACGAATTCCGAACCCACGGGGTTCTGCATCCAGCCGTTGGCCAGAATGATCCAGACGGCGGAAAGGTTGCCGGCCACGGCCACAGCCCAGATGGCGAAACAGTGCACCTTCTTGGAAACCTTGTCCCAGCCGAAATGCCAGACCGCGATAAAGGTGGATTCGAGGAAGAAGGCCACCGTGGCTTCAATGGCGAGCAGGGAGCCGAAAATGTCGCCGACGCCGTGGGAGTAGTTCGCCCAGTTGGTGCCGAACTGGAATTCAAGGGTGATGCCGGTGACGACCCCAAGGACGAAGTTGATCAGAAAAAGTTTGCCCCAGAACTTGGCCATTCGTTTGTACAGCTCGTTCCCGGTGCGGACGTAGATGGTCTCCATGATGGCCAGGAGCACCGACAGTCCCAGGGTCAGCGGCACAAAGATGAAGTGGAAGAAGACGGTCACCGCGAACTGTAACCGCGACAACAGCACTACATCCATAAATTAACCCCTTTGGCAGGGGGGAGGCGGGGTTTTGCCGCGGCCGGCGGGCAGACCGGCCGTTAATGCCAAGCCGGGCGCAACGCCCGGCGGCCCGCCTGGGGGGCGGGGAAAACTCCCCGGCCGCTCCAGAGCGGCTGGCATGCGAAAAACCCTGAATCCCCGGTTAGATGAAAGTATCCCGGCCATTGTTCTGGCACGCCCGCGAACCGGTTTTCCCGAATTCGCGGCGTCCACGAAAAAATCCTGATATATCGCAGTTACGCCATTATTACAGCAAGCAGCCAAATTGGCAATGCCACGCGCAATAAAAAGTGAATCTTTGTTATTTAATGATAATTGCTACTGATAGCAAGTGATATTGGAACTCTTTGCATTTTTTCCAACGGAGCGCGGAAAAAATAAAGGGAGAAGCACATTGGCTTCTCCCTTCGTGTGTTCGCCGAACTCCATGCCATCTACCAGTTGATGCCCAGAAGCTCGAAATGCGCTTTGGGATGGGCACAGGCCGGGCAGCAGTCCGGGGCGGAGTTGCCTTCATGAATATACCCGCAGTTGCGGCAACGCCACTTCGTGCTCTGCTCGCGGACGAAAACGCGGCCTTCCTTGATATTGGCGGCAAAATCCAGGTAGCGTTTTTCATGCCAGGCTTCGGCCACGGCAATGGCCCGCATGGTGTCGGCTACTTCCGAAAAGCCTTCCTCGTCCGCGATTTTGGCGAAGGAAGGGTACATTTCCGTATACTCGTAGCGTTCGCCCGCGGCCGAGGCCAGCAGGTTGACTTCCGTGCTGCCGATGATGCCGGCCGGGAAGGCGGCCGCGATTTCCACCTCTCCACCTTCCAGGAATTTGAACAGGCGTTTGGCGTGTTCTTTTTCCTGATCGGCGGTTTCCTCAAATATGTGAGAAATTTGCACGAAACCTTCAGCTCTGGCCTTGCCGGAAAAGAAGGTGTAGCGGTTTCTGGCCTGGGATTCGCCGGCAAAGGCCGTCAGGATATTCTTTTCAGTCTTGGTTCCTTTCAACGATTTCATCGTGTTTTCCTCATTTGGCGGGCGGCGGGCGCCCCCCGGTTGAAGTCCGTGACGTCGCCAAAAACGCATGCCCGGCATAGGCAGCGGCGACTGGTCCATTTTATATATATACGGCCGGCCGCCATCCAGGTCCAGCTTTTTATCGCATCAGGCAGAGCGTGCCGTTCGCCGGCGCGTCAGAACATCCGGCCCCGCCGCGCATGGACGATGCGGACGGGGCCGGGACGGACGGCGGGCCGTTGGAGCCCGGCCGCGTACTTCTCTTCGGGCTCGCTACTTTTTCCTGGCCAGGCGCAGAGCCATTTCAATGGCGTCTTCAAAGAGATCTTTGGAAACCGCGCCGCGCACCAGCAGATCATTGACGAGAAAGTACGGCGTGCCCGATATGCCCATTTTGTCGGCCTCGGCCCGGTCGGCATCGAGGCGTTCCTGAACTTTCAGGCTGCCCGCGTCGGTTTTGAGCTTTTTGAAATCAAGGCCGGTTTTGGCCGCCGTGGCCTTGAGAAAAGTTTCACCGTCGCGTTCAAACTGGTCCACGCCGTTGAACAGGGCATCGGAAAATTCCCATCCCCTGGCCGGATCGGCCATAAAAGCGGCTGTGGCGTATTTGGCCGCGGCCTGGGAAAGTGGGTCTTCCTTGGGCAGAATTTTGAAGGTCAGCCGAATGGAGCCGTCGTACTTTTTCAGTAACTGGGCCAGGGTGAGCTCCGCCTGCCGGCAGTAGGGACAAGTATAGTCGGAGTAGGCCACTATGGTCACCGGCGAGTTGGCCCCGCCGCCGCGAAAGGCCCGGCCGGCAAGGTCCGGGGTCTTGTGCTGGGTGGCGTCGGTTTCCCATTGGGCCATAAGGGCTTTGCGTTTGCGCAGCATATTGCCCTGCTGGGCGATTTCGAGCACGGTTTCGCTGTTGTCCTTGAGGATGTCCAGAATAATCTCGGGATGTTCCCTAAGAACCCGCTCCAACTCGGCCTTGAACTCCTTGTCAACGGGAGCGGCCCCGTGCGCGCAGGCGGCGAAAAGGCAGAGCAGGCACGCCAGCGCGAGCGTCCGCGCGGCCGGAAAGGCGTTATGACAGGCAGGAAAAAAAACCATGGTGCAATCTCCTGAGGCAATGCCGGCATTCGGCATCGCATGCGTGGTATGGGCAAAGCAAACGGCAGGCGGCGCGACAATCCGTCAGCGCGGAAAAACGGCCTCCAGCCAGGATATGATAGTGTGCCAGTTCCGGAGCAGGGCCACCATGCCCATGCCGAAAGCCACCGTACCAAAAAAACTGCGGGTAATCCAGCCTACCGCGAAGGTGGGCAGAGAGACGAGCAGGAACAGGTTATCAGTGCTGAGAAACAGGATTTTGCCCTTATCCCCGGATTGAAGCAGCAGTTCGGGCGCCAGCAGGGCGGCGAGCACCGCCGGGGGAACCATCTCCAGCCAGCGCATGAGCAGGGGGTTGAGGTTGCGCGAAGACAGCAGCATGAGCGGCGCCACGCGCGGTATGTAGGTGACCACGGCCATGCCGAGAATGATCAGATAGTAGTCACGCATGGGCTTTGTCCCGTTCCTCTTGCATGGGCCAGAAAGCGGCGATGGTGGCCGCGCAGGCAGTGGCCAGCATGACGTTCCACTGGCCCGCCCCGACAAGGGCGAAAAACAGGGAAAGGGCCGCGCCAAAGCACACGGCCAGCAAGCGGCGCGGTACCCGAAAATGCGGCAGCAGCAGGGCGATGAACATGCCGGGCAGGGCGAAATCGAGCCCGAAAGGCTTAACGTCGCCAATGGCCGAATCGAACAGCGAGCCGGCCACACCGCCGGCCACCCAGCCAAGGTGGGCGATAAAGTTGAGGCCCAGGGCCTCGCCCTTGTTCACGCCGTGGGAGGCGAAACGACCCAGGTTGGCGGCAAAGGTTTCGTCGGTCATCTCAAAGCTGAACCAGGCCTGCTGAAGCCTGGGCCAGCGCCTGAGATAGGGCGTCATGGCCGCGGACATGAGCAGATGCCGCAAATTCACCACAAAGGTAGTCAGGACGATGGAGGCGGAACTGGCCCCGGTCGCCAGCAGGCCGACCGTGATCAGTTGGGCTGAACCGGCGTAGACGAAATAGCTCATAAGCCCGACGGTCAACGGATTCATGCCGGCCTGCACGGCCAGCACGCCAAAGGCGAAGCCCACCGGCAAATAGCCGAGGATTACGGGCAGGGCCAGGCGCATGCCGCGAAAAAACTCGTTCGCTGTTATCCGCTCGTCCGCGCTCACCCTTTTACAGCCCCCTCGCCGATGATGCCCATGATTTCGTGCGTCAGCCGCGCGGCCGTATAATTTGGCGCGTGCAAGCCGGATATGGGCGCCAGTTCCACCACGTCAAAGCCCAGGGCCACGCGGCCGGCCAGACAGCGCTCCGCCAATTCCAGGGCATCCCACCAGAACAGGCCCCCGGGTTCCGGCGTGCCCGTGGCCGGCATGAGGGAAGCGTCAAAGGCGTCCAGATCAAAGGTCAGAAAAATTTTGTCGGGAAAATCTGTTGGCAGCAAGGCCGACGCCGGGCTTCCTTCCACGCGGGACAACGGAAAGCGGGCCGCGCGCGCGTCCAGGTGCAAAATTCCGCGCTCCTTGCGAAAGGTCACCTCTTCCGGGCACAGGTTGCGCACCCCGATCTGGAAAAGCGACAGCCCCAGATCGTCCACGGCCCGGCGCATGACGCAGGCATGGCTGTATGGCGTTCCTTCATACGTGTCGCGCAGATCGGCGTGGGCGTCGAACTGCACCACCCCGAAATGACCGTGGCGCTTTTTCAGGGCGCGCAGCACGCCCAGCGTGACCGTATGCTCGCCGCCCAGAATGACGGGCACGGTCGGGGCGGCCGAACAACCGCCCGGCCCGGCGGATGTTTCCGGCAATACCCCCTGGGGCCCGGCGGCCAGGGCTGTTGCCACGGCGGCCTCGATGCGCCCCAGCACTGTTTCGGCGCCGCCGGAACACTCCACCGCCGGCCAGGTGTAAATGCCCTGTTCCGAGGGAGTGGACCGTCCGGTCCACACTTCCAACTGCTGCGAGGCCTCCAGAATGGCCGACGGTCCCTTGGCCGTTCCGCCGCCATAGGAAACAGTGGCCTCATACGGCACGGGAATAACGTGGAACCGGCAATCTGCCGCGTCGCGGGGTGCAAGTTCGGATTCGAGAAAGGCCTGAGTTCTCATGGACGACTACAAGGTATGATAGTGTTTGGGGCACAGCGCGCCATTAACAACTACGTCCGGGCGCTCTAAACAAGATAAAACCATCCGCGTTTCCGTTCCTTACTATACCCTAACTAAAAAATTTTGAAGGAGAGGGATGGAGGGTCTGGGGGAAGGGAGAGGGAACTTTTTTAAAAGCTCCCTCTCCCTTCCCCCGGCCGCCGGAGGATTCCCTTTTTCCTGTCTACGACAGCCTCGTCTTGAAGTCTTCATAGCCGAAACGGCGGACCATGCGCAAGGCGCGGGTGCGGCTGTCCGTCAGGGCGATGCCGGGCAGGCCCAGGCCGTTGAAAGTGTTGGTTTTGACCATGCTGTAGTGGGCCATGTCCAGAAAGATCAGGCGGTCGCCGGGTCGCAGGGGCGCGGCAAAGGAATATTCGCCGACAACGTCGCCGGCCAGGCAGGACTTGCCGGTCAGGCGGCAGGTCCAGGCCTTTTCCCCCGGCTCGCCCGCGCCGATCACGCCGGGCCTGTAAGGCATTTCCAGCACATCCGGCATGTGGGCCGCGGCCGAGGCATCCAGCACGGCCACGGGCATGTCGGCCTCGATCACGTCCAGCACGGTGGATGCCAGCACCCCGGCGTTCAGGGCCACGGCCTCGCCGGGCTCCAGGTATACTTCAAGCCCATATGTTTCCCGCACATGGGTAACGCAACGGCACAACAAATCAATGTCATAGCCGGGACGGGTGATGTGGTGCCCGCCGCCCATGTTCAGCCAGCGCAGGCCGGGCAGGAATCGCCCGAATTTTTTCTCCACCGCGGCCAGGGTACGGGCCAGGGGGGCGGCGTCCTGCTCGCACAGGGTATGGAAGTGCAGCCCGCTGATGCCGTCCAGGCTCTGTCCTTCAAAAGCGGCCCGCCGTATGCCCAGGCGCGACCCTGTGGAGCAGGGGTCGTATATGGGCACGGCGCCTTCCGAGTGCTCGGGGTTGATCCGCAGCCCGAATTCAACCGTCCGCCCGGCCCGCGCCGCCATCTCCTTGGCCGGCTCCAAAAAGCGATCCCGCTGGGCAAAGGAGTTGAACACAATATGATCGGCCACAGCCGCGATCTCCCGCATGTCCTCGTCACTGTAAGCGGCGGCAAAGGCATGCACCTCCCGGCCGAACTCCTCCCGCCCCAGCCGCGCCTCATGCGGCGAGCTGGCGCAAACCCCGCGCAGCACCGCCTTCAGCTGCGGAAACACGCTGAACATGGCAAAACCCTTGAGAGCCAGCAGAATCTTCGCCCCGGCGCGGCGCTGCACGCCGTCCAGCACGGCCAGATTGGCGGCCAGGCGCGCTTCGTCCACCACAAAGCAAGGGGTGGACAAATCCGCCGGCAAAATATTTTCCCAAGCCGCAAGCGTCATTAAGGAATCCTTGAAGTAAATGGGTGCCTCCGGCGGCCGGGGGGAAAGGGGAAGGAAACTTTTGTAAAAGTTTCCTTCCCCTTTCCCCCAGCTCTTATTCTTCTACTTGAACTCTTCCACCCAGGGCAGGCCGTGTTGGTTGAGGGCTTGCATGAAGGGGTCGGGGTCGAATTGTTCCATGTTCCAGACGCCGGGTTTTTTCCACTGGCCGGAGAGCATCAGTTTGGCGCCGATCATGGCCGGAACGCCGGTGGTGTAGCTGATGGCCTGGGATTTGACCTCGCGGTAGCATTCCTCGTGGTCGCAGATATTGTAGATGTAGCAGGTGCGTTCCTGGCCGTTTTTGACGCCTTGCATCAGGCAGCCGATGCAGGTTTTGCCCTTGGTCAGGGGACCGAGGGAGGCCGGATCGGGCAGCAGGGCCTTGAGAAACTGGATGGGCACGATCTTTTGCCCGTCAAAGTCCACGGCGTCGATGCGGGTCATGCCGACGTTTTCCAGCACCTTCAGGTGCGTGAGGTAGTTGTCGGAAAAGGTCATCCAGAAACGGGCGCGTTTGAGCCCTTTCAGGTTCAGGGCCAGGGATTCGAGCTCCTCGTGGTACAGGAGAAAGCACTTCTTTTTGCCGATGCCGCCGGGAAAGTCGTAGGTCATGGACCAGGACAGGGGATCGGTTTCCACCCATTCCCCGCGTTCCCAGTAGCGGCCGCGCGCCGTGACCTCCCGGATGTTGATCTCGGGGTTGAAGTTGGTGGCAAACGGCTTGCCATGATCGCCGGCGTTGCAGTCAATGATGTCGAGCTGGTGGATTTCGTCAAAGTGGTGCTTTTGCGCGTAGGCGGCAAACACGTTGGTCACGCCGGGGTCGAAGCCGGAGCCGAGCAGGGCGGTCAACCCCTGTTCCCGGAAGCGATCCTGGTAGGCCCACTGCCACTTGTATTCGAACTTGGCTTCGTCCAGGGGCTCGTAGTTGGCGGTATCCAGGTAATCCACATTCGTTTCGAGGCAGGCGTCCATGATGTGCAGGTCCTGGTAGGGCAGGGCCACGTTGATCACCACGTCCGGCTTATACGACCGGATCAGGGCTACCAGTTCCGGCACATTGTCCGCGTCCACCCCGGCGGTTTCAATGGGCCGGGAAAGCTGGGCCGCGATGGCGTCGCACTTGGATTTGGTGCGGCTGGCCAGCATGATGCCGCCGAAAACTTCCGGAACCTGGGCGCACTTGTGCGCCACAACAGCCCCAACGCCGCCCGCGCCGATAATCAGCACTTTTTTCATGACAAGCTCCTTTTACCGTTCGAAATAGGTGTAGCCGCGCAAGCCGTCTTCAAAGGCGCGCATGATGGCGTAGCGGTCGGCCGGCTGGATGCGGCCGAGGCGCACGGCTTTTTCCGCCACTTTGCGCAGCCCTTCAAGCATGCGGCGGGGGTCGTATTCCACGTAGGAGAGAATGTCGGCCACGGAGTCGCCGCGCAGTTCGCGGACGAATTCAAAGCCGCCGTCTTCGGTTACGCGCACGGACACTACGTTGGTGTCGCCGAGCAGGTTGTGCAGGTCGCCAAGGGTTTCCTGGTAGGCGCCCACGAGAAAGACGCCCAGGTAGTATTCCTCGCCGTCTTTGAGCGGGTGCAGGTCAAGGGTCTTTTTCACGCCCTGGCTGGAATCGATGAAGTGATCGATGCGGCCGTCGCTGTCGCAGGTGATGTCGGACAGGATGGCCTGGCAACTGGGCACTTCGTTCAGCCGGTGCACGGGCATGACCGGAAAGAGCTGCCCGATGGCCCAGGAGTCGGGCAGGGACTGGAATACGCTGAAGTTGCCGTAATAAATGTCGGCCAGGGCGATGTCTATTTCGGCCAGATCCTTGGGCGGATTGGGCAGCTTGATCTTTTCCTGGGCAATGCGCTTGATGAGCATCCAGAACAGGCGTTCGGCCACGGTGCGCTCGCGCAGGGAAACCTTGCCGTGCAGGAATTGCTGGCGAATTTCGTCCCGGTAGTAGATGGCGTCGTTGTAGCATTCCTGCAAGTTGCGCAGGGTCAGGCCGTTCAGCACCTGGATCAGGTTGCGGGTGGCATCGGGCGCGTTGTCCGGCAGGGCCGAGATTTCGGTTTCGCTCAAGGGCGAACCCTGGCTTTCTATGTGGCTGACGTCCAGAATGTTGAAGAGCAGAACGGAGTAGTAGGCCACGGTGGCCCGGCCCGATTCGGTGATGATGTTGGGGTGGGGCACGTCGCTTTCGTCCAGAATGGTCATGACGGCTTCCACCACGTCGGCGCAGTATTCGTCCAGGGTATAGTTGCGGCTGGAGATGAAGTTGGTGCGCGAGCCGTCGTAGTCCACGGCCAGGCCGCCGCCAAGGTCCAGGTAACCCATGGGCGCGCCTTCCTTCACCAGGCCGGCGTACACGCGCGAGGCTTCCATGACCGCGTTGCGGATGTCGCGGATGTTGGGCACCTGCGAGCCCAGGTGATAGTGCAGCAGGCGGAAGCAGTCCAGCATGTCCCTGGCGCGCAGGGCGTCCGCCACGTCCACGATCTGGGTGGTGGTCAGGCCGAAGGTGGAGCGTTCGCCGCCGGAGTCGGTCCAGTGGCCGCCGGCCTGGCTGGCCAGCTTGGCCCGCACGCCGATCAGGGGTTTGACGCCCATGTGATCGGCCCGTTCCAGAATCAGGTCAAGTTCGCTGGGCATTTCCACCACGAAAAAGCAGCGGAAACCCATACGGATGGCGTACAGGCCAAGGTCGATGAACTCCTCGTCCTTGTAGCCGTTGCACACAAGGCAGGCTTCCTCGTCGCGGATATGGGCCAGGGCGGCGAAAAGCTCGGCCTTGCTGCCCACCTCCATGCCATGGTGGTAGCGCGCGCCGAAGCGGGCGATGGCTTCCACCACCTGTTGCTGCTGGTTGACCTTGATGGGAAAAATACCCCGGTACTCGCCCTTGTAGCCCAGGGTCTGGATGGCGTTGCGAAAGCTTTCGTGCAGGCGGGATATCTGGGAATCAAGGATGTTTTCGATGCGCAGAAGCACGGGCGCGTCAAGGCCTCGGTCGCGTATGCCTTGAATGATGGCGGGAATGCTGACGGCGACGGGACTGTTCGGCCCGAACGGGCGGACTACGGCATTCCCTTCGGGCGAGACGTCAAAGTAGCCGGCCCCCCAGTTGCGGATGCCATAGAGTTCGGCGGAGTCTTCGCAGCTCCACCTTTGCAGGGTACGATTTTTTGCCAAGGCAGGAACCTCATATATGCTCCGGATAAACGTGACCGGGTCGCCCGGAAAAAAACGCGCCGCCGCGCCGCCTGGTCCAGGCGTCGGGGCCGCGTTCGCGCCGTAACCGTGTGTGTTTGCGTGCCCGCCCGCTTGCGGCGGCGTTGTCGCAACGGTTTTCTTTTAGTGGCGCGGGGGAGCATTGTCAAGAACCGCCGGCGGATACCCCCGGGTTCCCGGTCCGTTAAAATCAGGCGGCAACAGGTTTTTTCGTTGATCAAAAGAAAAAACCGCAATACCGTACAACGGCGCAAAGGGGCATGCCTTCGCTCCGTCGCGTTGTAACGCGTCGCCACATACTCGCGGCGTATTTCCGGATGGACATCGTCGCTTACCGATAGCTTACCGAGGATTGCCATGAGCCAGCTTAAAGATATGTACCGCAATGTCGTGAAGGACGATTTCCCGGAAACCGTCAGCCTGGATTTTGGCGGCACCCGGCTTGTTTACCATCGCCGCGCCTGGGACATAGGCGGCGAGAAAAAGGGCCTGCGCTACGGCGAAAACCCGGATCAGCCCGCCGCTTTGTACGAGCTGACGGAAGGGACGCTGAACGTCGGCGGCGTGACCTACAGAGGCGCCGGCCAGGGACTGGTTTCCGCCCTGACCGAGGAACACATGATCCAGGCGGGCAAGCACCCCGGCAAAACCAACTTCACGGACGTGGATAACGGGATCAACATTCTGCAATACCTCACCAGGCGGCCGGCGGCCCTGATCCTCAAGCACAACAACCCCTGCGGCGCGGCCTGGTCGGACAAGGGCATTGCCGACGCCCTGGACAAGGCCTACTGGGGCGACCGCATCGCCGCCTTTGGCGGGGCGGTGGTGGTGAACCGCCCCCTGGATCTGGAAGCGGCCGCAAGAATTGATTCCGCCTATTTCGAAGTGGTGGCGGCGCCGGATTTTGAGGCCGGCGTGCTGGATATTCTGAAAAAGCGCAAGAACCTGCGAATCTTGCGCATTCCCGGCCTGGCCAATCTGGACCGCTTTGCCGGGCTGCCCTTTCTGGACATCAAGTCCCTGAGCGACGGCGGGCTGATTTTCCAGCAATCCTTTGTGAACCGCATTCGCACGGCCGAGGATTTTATCCCGGCCACGGCGGAAAAGGACGGGGTTTCGGTCAGCGCGCGAAAGCCCACGCCCCAGGAAGCCGATGATCTGGTCTTTGCCTGGGCCGTGGAGGCCGGCGTGACGTCCAACTCGGTTATTTTCGCCAAAAACGGGGCCACCGTGGCCATCGGCACGGGCGAACAGGATCGGGTCGGCTGCGTGGAAGTGGCCGTGCACAAGGCCTATGCCAAGTACAAGGACATGTTGGTGCACAAGGCCACGGGCCTTTCCCTGTACGAGGCCGAAGCCAGGGCCAGGGACGACAAGGAGATGCAGGCGCTGCTGGCGCGGGCGGACAAGGACGCGGAAGCCACGTGCGGCGGTCTGGCCGGGTCCGTGCTGGTGTCCGACGGCTTTTTTCCCTTCCGCGACGGGGTGGACGCGGCCATGCGCCGGGGCGTCACTGCCATTGCCCAGCCCGGGGGCTCCTTGCGCGACAATGAAGTGATCATGGCCGTGAACGAGGCCAGCCCTCAGGTGGCCATGGTGTTTACCGGCCAGCGCTCCTTCAAGCACTAGTAGGACAGATGAGCGCGAACAAGGTCAAATACCCCGGACCCGGCTGCATGGTTGAATTTATGCAGGGCAACAGCCCTATGCAGGCCCTGGTGCTGGAGGAACAGGGAGGGCGGCTGCGTCTTTACGCCATTAACCGGCGCGAGAGCAGCATGCCCGCCTCCCGACTGCTGCCCTGGTCCGGCCCGCATGTGGGCGCGGGCCTTTCCCGCCAGCGCATGGACGATATTCTCGAGGAACACAAAAAGCGGCGCGCCGCTTTGGCCGCCGAGGTTTCCCCCCTGGAGGTCTGGGAGCTGATCCAGGGCGAAGTGGACAAGGCCTCGGCGGAATGGATGGCCGGCCTGGTCTGGGAACAGCCGGATATTGATCAGGAGGCGGCTCTCGGCCATGCTCTTTTGGCGGCCAAAACCCATTTTCGCTTTTCCCCGCCCACTTTTGAGGTGTTTCCCAAGACCGTGGTGGAAACCCGCCTGCAGGAAGCCGAAGCCGTCCGCGCCCGCGAAGTCTTTGCCGTGACCGGAGCCCAGTTTTTCCAACGGCTGTGGGATGTGCACTGTCGCAAGCGCCTTCCGCTGTCGCCGGCCGACTTTCCGGACCAGGAACTGGCGGAGAGGTGCAAATCGCTGATTTTTGAGTATCTTATTGATCCGGACGCCACGGAAAACGCGGCTGTCTGGAAGCTTTTGACCAAAGCCCTGCCAGAGTCGCCGCATCTGCCGCTTTATCTGGCCGTGGCCTGGGGGCTGGTGCCCGAACATTACAATTTCTGGCTGGACCGCATCGGTTTTGACCGGGGCGAGTCCTGGGCCGACGCCTGGCCGGAGGACTGCGCCGCCATTCGGGACAAGGTAGCGGCTGTCACGCGCGAGTTGGGGGAGGAAAACCCCTTCCCCCCTTCGGATGCCGCCGGTTCCGGTGCCGCCGGTTCCGGCGAGAACGGACGGAGTTCTTCCACGGCGTTCGAAGAGCTTCCTTCCGGCCGGCCTGATTATCCCTTTGTCAGCATTGACCCGCTGAGCACAAAGGATCGGGACGACGCCTTTTTTGTGGAAAAAACTCCGGACAGCGGTTTTAGCGCCTGCATCGCCTTGGCCTGCCCGGCCTCGGCCTGGCCTTTCGGCGGCGGCCTGGACAAGGCCGTTTTACGTCGCGGGTCGAGCCTGTATCTGCCGGAAGGCAACGAGCACATGCTTCCGGCGGCCGTGGGACGATCGCTGTTCAGCCTGGACGCCGGAGTCGTCCGTCCCGCTCTGATTCTGGACATACGCCTGTCCGCCGAGGGTGAAGCGCTGGCGATCGAGCCTCGGCTGGGTCTTGCGCGCGTGCGCGACAACCTGGACCTGGAAAGCTGTGAGGCGATTCTGGACGATTCGGTCTCCCTGGAGGGGGGGCCGGAGGGGCGGGCTGACGCTTCGGACGATTCCCCCCTGGCGCGGGCCGGTCGGCACTCCGCCATGCTGCGCGCCGCCTATGGGCTCGCCAGCCTGCTTCAGGCCCGGCGCGTGGCGGCCGGGGCGGTGATCACCGAGCGGCCCGACCCGGAAATCCGGGTGCAGGGCCGGGGTGAAGACGCGCAGGTGTCCATTGTCAACAGTTCTCCGGTCAACCGGGCGCAACTGGTAGTGGGCGAGCTCATGGTGCTGGCCAACAGCCTGCTGGCCGTCTGGGCCAGGGAACGCGGCATCCCCCTGCTGTACCGGACCCAGGATGTGGCCCTGCCGCGCGAATTCGCCGGGGTATGGACCGAGCCGCACGACATTTCCCGGGTGGTGCGCGTGCTGCCGCCGGCTTCCCTTGAAAGCGCGCCCCGGCGGCACGCGGGGCTCGGCCTGGCCGCTTACGCCACCTTGTCCTCGCCTCTCAGGCGCTACGCGGACCTGCTGAACCAGGGGCAGGTGGTCAGCTTTTTGCGGGACAAGGCGCCGCGTCTGGACGCGGGCGACCTGGCCGCCCTTTTGCCCATGGTCTCGGCGCGTCTGGATGCCGCCGGCCAGGTACAGCGTTTTCGCCCGCGGTATTGGAAGCTCTTGTTTTTCCGTCAGCAGGGCGATAAAACGTGGTGGGACGCGGTTGTGGCCGAGGAAAACGAAGCCTTTGTCACCATCTCTCTGCCCTGGGCTCAGCTTATGGTCCGAGGCAGACGGCGTCAGTTTGATGAAAAAATATACGCCGGCATGCGCGTCCAGGTGCGCCTGGGCAAGGTTCAGCCCCTGCTTAACGAAATTCAGGTGGTTGAAGCCAGAGAGGCTTAGGGCTGCTCACCTGAGTGTGAGCAGGCCCTGACCGGCGCGGTTTACCGGGACAGGGAGCAGTGTTTTACTTGGGGGGCGCGCGGCAGCGCGGTACGGCAGGTTTTCACAGCCATCGGAAGGAGACAGGGCATGGCCTATTTTTTCAGCGCCATTGTTGTCGCGGCAGCGTCCTTTTTGCTTGGATCGGTGCCCTTTGGTCTGGTAATCGGCAGAGTCTTTTGCGGCATTGATCCGCGCGCGGCGGGCAGCGGCAACGTGGGCGCCACCAACGTGGCCCGCCTGTGCGGAAAGGCCTGGGGCGCGCTCACCCTGCTCTGCGATGTGTTGAAAGGCTTTTTGCCCGTGTTCCTTTGCCTTTCGTCCGCCGACAATCCGGGCCGTTTCGTCTACCTTGCCGGTTTGGCCGTCATCTGCGGGCACATTTATTCCATTTTTCTGGGCGGCAAAGGGGGCAAGGGCGTGGCCACCACCGTGGGCGTGTTTCTGGCTCTCTCGCCGGTGCAGCTTGTCATAGCCGGCCTGGCCTGCCTCGGCATGATCTGGCGCAGCGGGTTCGTGTCCCTGGGCTCCATGACCCTGGTGGCGCTGCTGCCCGTGCTGTTTTTGTTCAGCGGCCGCTGGGGGGACTGCGTCTTTTCCCTGATCGTGGCCGCGCTGGTGCTTCACGCCCACCGGGGCAACATCGAACGGCTCATGCGCGGCGAGGAAAAATCCTGGGTGAAGCGTTAGAGCATTTCACGAATGAAATGAGTGAATTGCTCTGCAAGGATTTGTCCTCAAATCCTTGCCGCGAAAGAGGCGTAGGCGGGCCTTGCCCGCCGTTAAGCGACTCTTTCAAGCGTTAATTGCTC
>JAVBOI010000010.1:0-17852 GCA_031550695.1 Desulfovibrio sp.
TCCGCGCGGCGACGGCGATCTCTACGACTACCGCGTGGATGATCCGGTCATCCCCTTCCCCCTTGCCGGCTTTTGCCCGCACATTCCCGCCCGCTCCGCCGTGCTCCCGCCTCCCCCTCGCCGGCTTTTGCCGACGCTTACCCGCATTCTTCCACCGGCTCCGTCATCCTTCCGCATCCTTCCGCATCCTTCCGCCCGCTCCGGCATCCCCCCGCATTCCTCCCCACGCTTCCGCATTCCTCCCCACGCTTCCGCATCCGCCCGCATGCTCCGGCATGTTCCGGCATAGCCGCCATCCCGCTTCGGCTTCGCGCTATTTTGCGCGAAACACACCCTTTTTCCGGAGGACGGCATGACCATAGAAACCCAGCAAGTCAGCGTCATATACCAGGGCGACGGCGCAAGCGCGCGCTTTGCCGTGCCCTACCCATACCCCGACAAAACAACGCTTCAGGTCTACACGGGCACGGGCGAACTCGGCAGCGCCGACACCCGGCTCGCTCTCGGCATTGATTACGATGTGGAAGGCACGGGCGACAGCGGCGGCACGGTCGTTCTGCCCGCCCCGCTGGCCGCCAACCTGAAAATCGCCATCCTGCGGTTTGTGCCTTACACGCAGTTGGTCGATTACCCCGAGGGCGGCGATTTTCCCGCCCAAACGCACGAGCGCGCCCTGGACAAGCTGACCATGGAAGTGCAGCAGCTTCAGGATCTGTTCACGCGCACGCCCTACGGGCCGCCCACGTCCGGCGGCTCCGGACAGGAAATCATCAACGAAATGCTGGCATGGTACCAGGCCAGCGGGCAGTCGGCCTCATCGGCCGCCGCATCCGCCGTAGCGGCCGCCGCCAGCGAGCAAAACGCGGCCCAATCCGCCGGTTCCGCCGCCACCTCGGCCATTCAGGCCAAAGCGGACGCCGACCGGGCCGCCTCGCTCGTGGACCCGGCCTCTCTGGCCTCAAGCGTCTACAACGTGCGCAAGGCCTTTGTGGCCGAGCAGTCCGTGCCGGCCGGCGGCCTTCTTGCCCTGCCCGGCTGGTACTACCCCACCCGCGACGTGCTCTTTCTCGCCTACGAGGGCACGGTCTGCACGCCGCGCATGGCCGGAGTGGAACTGGCCGGCGAGTACCAATACCAGGAAGTCGGCAACGACCCGGACGTGCTCAGCAACCAGATTGTGGTCTGGTTCGACGTGGCCGCCGGCGACGTGTTCGACATGTGGGTGGTGGCCTCGGCCGCCGGCCGCAACGTGGCGGAAATAGAGGCGCTGGTCGCCCGGGCCGGGGAATGCAGCGCGGATGCGGCCGGTTGCGTAACCGCCGCCGCCATCCAGGCCGACCGGGCCGAAGACGAGGCCGACCGGGCCGAATCCGCCGCGCACGCCCTGCCGGACATCTCCACCGCCCTGGACGGCCAGGTGATAGCGGCCCGATCCGTGGGCGGTGAGATGCGGGCCGGTTACGAATACCCGCCTTCCGGCCTGGCCGTGCGGCGGCACGCGGCGCTTGTTGCCGATCTGCCGGCCGGAACGGCTTACGCGGTGCCCTCGTACATTGTGGGCGCGTGCAAGCTGCAAGTGTTCATGGACGGCGTTTTGTGCCAGCCGGGCGATTCGGGCTCCACGGCAAGCTACCGGGAAGCCGGGATAAGCGGGGCCGCGTCAACGCAAATCGTCTTTTTCGACAACCTGTCCGCCGGGACGGAAATAACCGCCGTCGCGACGGCGTAAAGGGGGATTGTACATGCTTGCGAGGATATTCAGACGACTTTTCGATAACAACGGCGCCGGCCCGAAGCTGCGCGACGATATCGTGCCCTGGAACGCCGTTCCCTGGGAAAACGGTCCCATTGCCGCGCCCGCTCGGGCCGGGTTCGCCCCGGCCGGGGGATTGCCGGGACAGGTGTTCACGGCCAGCGCCGACGGCGTAAGCTACGGCTGGGGCGATGCGCCGGCCAGCGTCATCATCGGCAAAATCGACCTGCTGCCCTTCCGGGTTGCCGATCTGGCCGTTTACGCTCCGGGCTGGCGTTTCTGCAACGGCGATCTGTACCCGCTTTCCGGCGCAATCGGCGCGGCGCTCGCCGCCCTGCCGGCGAATTACAGGGCGGATTGGGGGGTGGTTGTTTCCGGGGCGAACATCAGCATTCCGAACATGTTTTACACGGACGGGCGCGGGTATTTTCTGCGGGCGGTGGATGGAACTACACGGCAAGTGGGGAGTACGGCGGATGACACCATGCGGCCCATCACCGGGGCTATAACGGCAGTCAATTCAGCTGCGGGACTCGTAACTTGGAGCAATGGGGTTATAGGTAACGCCGGGGCCTTGTATAAAAGAAATGTGCAAGGACGAACTCCCAGCTCATCATACAGCGATAATAACGGGATTGATTTCGGCATCAATACGGCGCTCCTCGGCTCTAACTATTCCGGCATCGAAACCGCGCCTCTTGCCCGCTTCATGACCCCCGCCATCTACCTCGGAGTATAACCATGCAAAACAACTACTTTGACGCCAACCATCCTTTGCGCCCTTATACCCACTCTCTTCCGGCCATGCCGGATACCGTCGCCCCGGCCAACGCCCTGCGCGGGGAAACGCCCACGGCCCGGCCCGGTTTCCATCCGGCGGAACAAAACGGCCGGTGGATTGACATAGAAGACCATCGCGGCAAAAGCGGCTACGTCAACGGCCAGCCTTGCGAAGTCAAAGACTTCGGCCCGCTGCCCGAAGGCTGGAGCGACGCGCCGCCGCCGCCCACGCCCGAGGAAACCGCCCAAACCGAATATTATGCCGCCCTGTCCGAATCGAGCGCCATCCTTACGGCGCGCGCGCAACGCCAGCTTGTTCAGGCGGAAGCGTTCACGGCAACGGAGTTCGCGGTGTTCGCCAAAGCCGGGCTGTTCCCCGTGTGGGCTCCGGGCGCGCAATACCTGGCCGGAAACCGCATCGCCCATGAGGGCGTCGTGTACGAGGTAAAGCAGCCCGTGACGGCCCAGGAACATCAGCCGCCCGGCTCTACCGGCATGCTGGCCGTTTACCGGCCCCTGAGCGTTGACGCGGAAAGCGGCGAAGAGCCGGACGGCGGCCTGGAAAACCCGTACGCCTTCATCTACGGCATGGACGTGTTTAACGGCAAATACTACTCGTTTGAAAGCGCGAAATACCTTGCCAAGGCGGACATGCTCCCCTGCGTGTGGAATCCCGGCACGGCCGGGCTGTGGCAATGGGAACTCGTGGGGTAGGAAAACGCCGATTTTTTCCGTTTGGCGGCGTTGCGGCGCCATTTTTACAAGGGGGCAGGACCGAAGAGTCCAGCCCCCTTGGACAAATGGCTTGCGCCTTGCCAAACGAAAAAACTCGACGTTTTCCCGGGTGTTGCCGGCTGCCTTCTTTAAGAAAGGGGACCCTGACGCCGGCAGAGAGCAAAAGGGCTCACGGATTCGGCACAAGCCCGGGGCCTGCCGAAGGCGCAGACCATTTTGTTCTCCGCCAAGGAAGGGGCCAGGCAGAGGGAGTTTGCACCACTCGGAAAAACTCAGCGTTTTCCGCAGGCCCTTGCCTTTGCTCTAACCTCGCTATATCCTGCCCCCATGCCCCCGCATCTTCCCGCTGACGCCACTTTCGCGGCCCACAAGGACGAGATCCGACGCCGCCTGCGCGACTTGCGCTCCCGGCTCGACCCCGGCGAGCGGCAGCGCCTTTCTCTGATCGCGTGCGGGCATATCCTGGCCAGCGAGGTCTGGCGGCGGGCGAAAACCGTGGCCCTGTACGTGGCCGTGCGCGGCGAAACCGATGCCGCCGCCCTGCTCGAAAACGCCTGGCAAAGCGGCAGAACCGTGCTGCTGCCGGCCTGCTCGCGCATTAATCCGGGCCTGATGGTGTTCGCGCCCTGCGCCGGCCCGGACGCCCTCTGCCCCGGCCCCTTCAATATTCCCGAACCCTCCCTGCCCGGCGGCCAGGCCGACTTTGACGCCATTGCCGCCGCCTGCCGCCTGGTGGACCCGTCAACCGGCCCGGATGCCGCAAATCCCTATCCGAACACTCAAAACTCCGGCCCGGATGCCCGGAATTCCGACTCGGACTCCCCGGCCTCCGGTCCTGACGCCCCAAATTCCGGTCCCGATTCCCCGGACCCTGCCGGACCGCCCGCGCCCGACCTGATCATCGCGCCCGGTCTGGCCTTTGACCGCAACGGCATCCGCCTGGGCATGGGCGGCGGCTACTACGACCGCCTGCTCGCCCTGCCCCGCCACGCCGCCAGCCGGCGCATCGGCCTGGCTTTCGCCTTCCAGTTCGTGGACAGTCTGCCCCGCGAAGCCTGGGATATGCCCGTGCACGCCGTGTGCACCGAAAAAGGACTTGTATGGATACCCGACCCTCGCCCATTGATCGGCTGATGGATACCCTGACAGACCCGGGCCCCCCGCCGGCCGCGCCCGGCTCAGGCCTGCCGGAATACATCCCCTTCGCCTTTCCCGGCGTGCCCTCGGTGGGCTGCGCCTTTACGTTCGCCCCGGCCGGCACCTTTTCCCTCTTCCAGGCCCCGGACGCCGCCGCCAAAGCCGCTGTCGCGGCCAACCGCAAGCGCCTGCTCGGGCAACTCGGCCTTGAGCGCTGGGTCGAGGTGTATCAGGTGCACGGCGACGTTCTGCTGGTAGACCCCGCGCCCACGCCCCCGGACAGGGCATCGGAAACCCGGGCCGACGGCTCCTGCACCCGCGAACCCGGTCTGGCCCTGCTCATCAAAACCGCCGACTGCCAGCCCATTTTGCTCACCAACCGGGAAGGAACGGCCATAGCCGCCCTGCACGCCGGCTGGCGCGGCAATGCCATGAATTTTCCCGGCGCCGGCCTGGCCCGCTTCTGCGAGGCCTATACCCTGGACCCGGCCGACGTGCTGGCCGTGCGCGGCCCCAGCCTCGGGCCGGGCGCGGCCGAGTTCGTGAACTTCCACCGGGACTGGCCGTCCGAGTTCTCCCCCTGGTTTGACGAGCGGCGCCGCACCATGGACCTCTGGCTCCTGACCCGCCACCAGCTCGCCGACGCCGGCATGCGCCCGGAAAACATTTTCGCCCTGGATCTGTGCACACACAGTCTGCCGCATCTGCTGTTCTCGCACCGGCGCGGGCACAAGGGACGACAGGCGTCTTTGATTTGGATTAAGTGAGAGAAGTATAGGATGCCTCCGGCGGCTCAAGGGGCCTTGCCCCTTGAGAATCCCCACCAAAGGGGGCCGGGGGCACAGGCTCTGTGTGGCCCCCTTTGGAAACCCCGAACGGTAAACGTAGCGTGACGATATTACGATAAGTTTTGCATCAGCGGCACCCAACATACCCCCAAGTCGCGGGTCAAGAGGGCCGCGCCCCCTTGCGGGGCGTGGGGCAGAGCCCCACTTCGACCATGTTGGCTTCGACCCCTAATGCCTTTGTCTTTTTAACGTTGGCGTAACGATAACCTGCGAGGTCCGCTCATGTTTCCCACTGCCTGCGCTTACAACGGAATGGTTGTCACCCCTCACCGTCTGGCTTCCCAGGCCGGGCTTGCGGTTCTGCGCCAGGGCGGCAACGCCGTGGAAGCGGCCGTGGCCGCCGCTGCCGCGTTGTGCGCCGTGTATCCCCACATGACCGGCATTGGCGGCGACGCGTTCTGGCTTATTCTGCCCGGTCCGGAGCAGAACGCCGGGGACGGGCCCGTGTTCATCGACGCCTGCGGCCGTTCCGCCCTGGGCGTTTCGCGCGCGTGGTACGAATCGCGCGGGCTTTCGGCCATTCCCAAACGCGGGCCGGGCGCCGCCCTTACCATGGCCGGCGCGGTTTCCGGCTGGCGGGCCGCCCTGGACCTGGCCGCCGCCTGGCCCGCGCGCGACCGCCCGCCGCTGTCTCTGGAAACTCTGTTCGCCGACGCCATGGACCATGCCGAGAACGGCTTTGCCGTGTCGCGATCGCAAAGCGAGCTGACGGCCGCCATGTTTCCGGAACTGGCCAACCAGCCGGGGTTTGCCCGGCACTTTCTGGTCCGGGGCCAGACCCCGCCGGAAAACAGCCGCCTGACCTTGCCGGCGCTGGCCGACACCTTCCGCCGCCTGGCCGAATACGGGCTGGACGACTTCTACCTGGGCCGCCTGGCCGGGGAAATGGCCGCCGACCTTAAAGAAGCCGGCTCGCCCCTGCGCTTTGACGACTTTACCGCCCACCGGGCCGACATCCGCCCGCCGCTCACCGTGCGCCTAAGCAACGCCCGCCTGTTCAACAGCCCGCCGCCCACCCAGGGCGCGGCCTCTCTGGCCATCCTGGCTCTCTTGGAAATGTTCCGCGAACAGGCCGGCCTGGATTTGCGCGACGAAACCACGCTGGTCCACGCCCTGGTGGAGTGCACCAAGCAGGCCTTTCTGCTGCGCGACCGCCACATTGGCGACCCCGACCACATGGACCGCCCCGGCCAGAGCCTGCTCGACGCTGAAACGTTGACCCCCCTGGCGGCGGCGCTGATCCCCGACAAAGCCCTGCCCTGGCCGCGCGCGGCCGTGCCCGGCGGCGACACCGTCTGGTTCGGCGTCATGGACCGCCACGGCAACACCGTAAGCTGCATTCAGAGCGTGTACCACGAGTTCGGCTCCGGCGTGGTGCTGCCGCGGTCCGGCATTGCCTGGCAGAACAGGGGGCTGAGCTTCGCCTTTGACCCCGGCCTGCCCAACAGCCTGGCGCCCGGCAAAAAGCCCTTCCATACCCTTAACCCGGCGCTGGCCCTGTTTGACGACGGCCGCGTTCTCTCTTACGGCACCATGGGCGGCGAAGGCCAACCCCAAACCCAGGCCGCCGTGTTCGCGCGCTACGCCCTGCTGGGCCTGCCGCTGCAACAGGCCGTCAGCGCGCCGCGCTGGCTGCTGGGGCGCACCTGGGGCGACTCCAGCACCAACCTGAAGCTGGAAGCGGACTTTTCCGCCGCGCTGCCCCTTACCCTGAGAAGCATGGGGCACGTTCTGGAAATAGTGCCGCCCCGCTCCATCATGATGGGCCACGCCGGCGGCCTGGTCCGGCACCCGGACGGGCTCATCGAAGGGGCGTCCGACCCGCGCGGTGACGGTATTGCCGCTTGCTGGTAGGGGGAAACGCCGAGTTTTTCCTGTTACGGGCTTCGAGCCGCCGTGAGATTTGCCCTCGCGAGAGCCTGGAAGCCCCGGACAGCGCGGTAATCCAGGGCCTGTTCACACTACGAGGATTTTTGTTCTCCGCCAAGGAAGAAAGGCTTTTTATGGAGGGAGTGTACTCTTACGGTACTCAACCGAAATAAAAAGCCTTTCTGACGCGGGCAGAGAGCAAAAAGACCGTAGTGTGAACAGGCCCTGATTTAGCGGCATTCCCGCAACGACAAGCGCGGGGGATGCCTCTCCCTCTCTCCGCCGGCCGGCCGGGCCGGGCGGGCCGGCCGTTTTTGCCGCCCTCTTCGCCCATCCCAAAAATTTTCTCCATCATCCAACACCCTTCAATTATTCACTAATATCGAAATATCTTCCCCAAAAATCCGCCGGCACGCTCCTTTGGCACAGCCTTTGTATTTGTATTCGCCAAGGAGTCCAGCCATGCAATTTTTTCCCGCCGCCCTCACATCCGCCGCCAATACCGTGGCCCCGGCCGTGGACAACGCCGCCAATGCGCTCGGCGCTCAGGCGTCCGCGCTTTCCACAAGCACGCAACATGCGGGTTTTGATACGGTTTTGAATTCCTTCATCGAAGAAGGACGCACGGACTACAGCGGCCGTCCGGCCGGTTTTGCCGCGTTTGAAAAGGAAAGCGGCACCCTGGACGAATCCAGGAGCAACCAGATCCTTTCTTCCTTACGCCAGCGCAAGGTGGACGAAGATACCCTGGCCGGCCTTTCGCAGCTTATGGCCAACGGCTCGCCGGCCACGCTCGGCAAGTTGTTCGGCTCGCTGGCCGGCAATATGCGCCGCAACGGAATTCTGGAAGGCGACGAGCGCGACGCGTTTTCCATGCTGCTTTCCAAGCTCGGCTTTGACAAGGACGGCATTGAGGAAATGCTCAGCTTGAGCGATTCCGGCGACGCCAGGGGCATGTGGAAAAAGCTTTCGAACAAGCTGGGCAAGATGGACGGCGCGGCCGACGTTTCCAAGACGGAATTTTCCGCCCTGCTCAAGGGCCTGGACGTTTCGGACGAGACAAAGAAGGCCCTGGCCAAACTGTTTGGCGAGGCCGACGGGCAAACCCTGGACGGCGCCCGGCTTGAAGGCCTGCTTGCCAGGGCCAGCCGCGACCAGGCCAAGCGCGACAAGGATTCCGCCTACGCGCTTACCCAGTTGCGCTCGGCCGTGGACGAAGCCCTGCAGGCGGCCAAGCTCAAGGAACAGAACGGCCCGATCGAGGACAAGCGCGGCAGCCGCCGCAGCGAGCAGACCGAAGCGTTGATGCACAACAGCGTGCTCCAGAAAACCGGCGCGGCCGACGTAAAGCGCGAGCGCGGCAAGGAAGGGGAAGAAGGCGACGCCTCTTTCTCGCGCCGCCGGGCCAGGTCCGGCCCGGAACGCACCGGCTTTGAAACCGAGGAAAAGGGCAAGCTGTCCGGAACCACGGAAAAGGCCGACGACAAGATCGCCCGCCTGATGCAGCGCATAGACGCGGCCGGCGTGTCGCAGCCCCGCGCGGGCGAGAGCGTGAACGCCCAGGCACAGAATTTGAATGGTATGGCCAGAAGCTTTCGCCAGGAAATTTTTTCCCAGGTGGAAAACGGCATACTGCAAAACGCGCGGAACGGCGCCCGCCAGCTGACCATTCAGCTTAACCCCGGCGAACTCGGACAACTCACGGTTCTTTTGAGTGTCCGCCAGGGCGAGGTGAACGCCACCATCAGAACGGACAACCAGGATACCTCGTCCGTGATCCGCGAGCAGCTTGTCGAACTGAAGGCCTCTCTGGAGGCCCAGGGGCTTAAGGTCAAGGATCTGGACGTGCAGACGCAGTTGCGTGACAACTCGCTCGCCGACCAGCGGGAAGGCCACCAGGACCACAACCTCATGCGCGATTCTTCCGAGCGCGACCGCCTTATCCGGCTGACCCGGATGCAGCGCGGGGCCGGAGAGCGGGGCGACGGAAACCAGGTTCTTGTAGGGCGCCAATATTCAACGGAATCAACCGGGCTGCACATAGTAGCCTGATCAGGACACATACCATGGCCGGCACAGAATCCATACTCGGGCAATACGAAAAGAACGTGGCGAGCACCCAGTCCCCCACCAACAAGGTGGCCACGGACAAGGACACCTTCCTTAAGCTGCTCGTGGCCCAGCTGCAACACCAGGATCCGCTGAACCCGGTCGAGGACAAGGAATTTATCGCCCAGCTCGCCCAGTTCACCACCGTGGAAGAACTGCAGAACATCCGCACCGGCATGGACACCCTGAACACCGCCTACCTGCGCCAGCAGGCCGTGAGCGCTTCCAGCCTGATAGGCAACTACGTGGAAGCCCCGGGCGACAAGGTTACCATTGCCGGCATAGGCACGGACCAGGCGTACAGCTCGTACATCAACTTCAACGTGCCGCGCGACGCCGCCAGCATGACCATGAACGTCTACGCCATAAATGCCGACGGCACTTACGGCCGCCTGGTGTCCAGCCGCGATTTGGGCTCCTGCGCGGCCGGCGACGCATCCGTGCAGTGGGACGGCCGCGACGCCAACGGCAACCCCCTGTCCGACGGCGTGTACGCGGTGAACTTTGTGGCCAAGGACGCGGACGGCGGCGGCATATACGTTACCAGTTCGTCCACCGGCCGCGTTATCCGGGTGGAAATGGCCGAAGACGGCAACCACACCCTGGTGCTTCAGGATCTGCGCACGGTCAAGTTCAACGATGTCAAGAAGGTGGATGACCCCTCCGTTTACGAATCGGGCGGCGACAGCACCCTGGCGAAGTTGCAGAAGTCCGTGACGGAAAAGACGGCCGCGTTTGAAGCCGCCAAGACGGCGGTTACTGCCGCCCAAACCGCCCTCGATGAGGCCATTGCCTCCGGCGTGACGGATACGACGGAACTGGAAGCCGACCTTAATACCAAGAAGGATGCCCTTGACGCGGCCGAAAAAGCCCTGGCGGCGGCCAAAACCGCCCTGGAAGAAGCCGAAAAGGCCACGGCATAAATACGAACGTAACGCCCAGGCAAAAAATGCCGGGTGACTCATACAAAGATAGTTATCACTTTCCGCCGCAAGGGGCGGGATTACCGGAGGGAACCCCAGATGAGTCTTACAGCAAGCATGTGGACAAGCGTGTCCGGCCTTCTCGTGCACGGCGAGAAGATGAACGTCATCGGCAACAACATCTCGAACGTCAACACCGTGGGCTTCAAGGCCCAGCGCATGGACTTCCAGGATTACGTGTACCAGTACATGGGCACGGCCAACGGCATGGGCCAGGTGGGCCGGGGCACCAGCATCGGCATCATCATGAACGACTTTGACCAGGGCGCCCTGGAAACCACCACCGACGCCACGGACATAGCCATTACCGGCAACGGCTTCTTTGCCGTCAAGCCCAAGACCAACCAGACCACCTACTACACCAGGGCCGGCAACTTCCGTTTCGACAAGGACGGCTTTCTGGTGGACCCGCACGGCTACGTGCTGCAAGGCTGGAGTATCGACCGCGAGTTCGTGAACTCCAACAGTTCCATCAACCGCAGCACCGGCGGCATCGTGGGCACGGGCCCGGTCACGGACATCCGGCTGGATACCTTCACCTGCCCGCCGCGCCACACCACGCAGATAACCCTGCCCCTGAACCTGAAGTCGAACGAAGCCACCGCCAACGACAAGAGCCAGGACGTGGCCGACCCGTTCTTCGCCATGCTCAAGCGCTGGGACGCCTCCGACCTTCAGGTGAAGCCGCTGGGCGACAGCTCCTACGCCTTCCAGAGCACCATGGAAGTGTACGACGAAGGCGGCCGGCTGCACACGCTTACCGTCTATTTCGACCGCGTGACCAACAGCGACAAGGTGGACGGCCAGCACATCGCCAACGATACCCCCAGCGAAATTTACTGGGAGTTCCTGGTGACCATGGACCCGGCCGACGACGTGCGCGACTTCAGCACCCTGAGCCCCGACGCCATTTCCACCACGGCCAACGTGCCCGACGCCCTTAAGGGCATTCTGGGCGCCGGCACCATCACCTTCAGTTCGGACGGCACCCTGAAGGACATGTCCTGCTTCGTGCCCGCCGCGGAATCATGGTGGAGCGGCCCGGCCGGCAGCGAAGTGGTGAGCCTGGACAAGTTCGTGTCCGCGCCCATTTCCCCGGACGGCTTCCCGCTCATCTCCCCCAACTTTTCCGGCGCGCCGGGCCAGGCTTCGGCCTACGGCCTGAACAGCAGCGGCCTCCTGGACTATACCAAGCCCAACCAGTACGCCGCCGGCCACCTGATCGCCCTGGATTTCGGCCTGCGCACCACGGTCAACGACTGGAGCTTCCCCGCTTCCATGCCCACCAACACTTACGGCGGCATGGCCGCGCACTCGGCCAGCGCCCTGGCGTCGGCCAACGGGTCGGTGAACCTGAACGTGCCCGTCACCCGGGACCCGAACTGGACGCTTGATATCGCCGACAATATGTACAAGCCGTTCACCACCTCCGCGATTCCCGGCATGACCTGGAACTCCGTCACCGGCGACTGGACAGCCGCCGCCGGCCTGACCCCGGACCCCAAGCTCTGGACCAGGCAGCCCTCCGGCAAATACACGCCCATACCGCAAGCGACCAACCCGAACCCCGAAACGGTCCATATCCTTCAGCCGGTGAACGCCGCCCACAAGGAATACGGCTTTGGCATGGACGGCAAGTCGGAACTCCTGGCCACCAACATGACCTGCCACGGCGAATATTACTACGAGCACCCCGGCAAGCGCCAGGACGGCTACACCTACGGCGATTTGCGCTACGTGAACGTGGGCACCGACGGCGTTTTGTCGGCCTCGTACTCCAACGGCGTCACCCTGCAACTGTTCCAGCTCACGCTGTACGACTTCCCCAGCAAGCAGAACCTGCGGCGCGAAGGCGGCAACCTGTTCACCGAAACCCGCGAATCCGGCATACCCAGCTCCGGCGCGGCCGGCACAGGGGTGTTCGGCACAACCCAGGGCTACTCCATCGAGCAAAGCAACGCCGACCTCGCCCGCGAGTTCGTGAACATGATTACCACCCAGCGCGGCTTCCAGGCCAACTCCAAGTCCATCACCACAGTGGACACCATGCTGGAAACGGTTATCCAGATGAAGAGGTAAGATTCTCCACACAGGGCGCGGGATATACCTTGCCCCGCACCCATTCCGAGTCTGGTTGTCAGACGCCCCCCGGCGCGTGTTTCCCTCCCGCGCCGGGGTTGTTTTTTTTGCCGGCTGGGCTATACTGCCGCCGAACGCGGACCCCGTCCCGACCCCGTCACCATTAGAGCAAATCCATTTTGAAGTGGCCCAAGAGCAGTATTGCCTCCGGCGGCCAAAGCGGTTGAACCCCTTTGGAAACCCCATTATGGGTAATTTCGAAATTACTGTGCTTTAAGGACGCGGATTTTACCGCCAAACGCTTTTCCCCCTCCCGGCCGGCGGGCCGGCAAAATGTTCCCGCCGCCGATCCGGGACCGGATTCCCCACTCCCGGGGAGAACCAAGGAGCTATTGTGAAAAAGTTACTGCTGGCGCCGGTTTTCGCCTTGATGATGATTCTGTTTGCTGCCGGCTGCATGTCCAAAGAGGACAAGCGCGACGCCTTTATGGAAAACGCCAGGAAACTGGAAGCCGCCGGCGACTGCGTCAAGGCCGCGGCGGAAGCCCGCGGCGCCATCGAAGTGGACCCCGCCTACGCCGGAGCCCACCTGCTGATGGGCCGCTGCGCCATGAAAGCGGAAAAATGGGACGACGCCCGAACCGCCTTTGCCCGCGCCCACGAGCTTGCCCCCACCGACTTTGAAGCCGTAAGCAACCTGGCCCGCATCTGCCTGATCACCGGCGACGTGGACAAGGCCGCGGAATACGTGGACAAGGCCCTGGCCCAAAAGCCCGATTCCGTGGACATGAAAGTGGTCAAGGGCAACGTGCTCATGCGAAAGCAGGAGTTCATGGCCGCCCGCCAGGTGCTTGAAGATGCCGTCAAGGCCGAGCCCGACAACGAGGAAGCCGTGGTCGGCCTGGCCTCGGCCTACTTAAGCAGCAACGAAATGTCCAACGCCAAGGCCCTGCTCAAATACAGCCTGGAGAAAAAGCCGAATTCCGCCGCCATGCTCTCCCTGCTGCTCAACCTGTCCTTTCGCGCGCAGGACTACGCCGGCTCGGAAACCTACCTGACCAAGCTGCTTACCCTGCACCCGGACAACGAGCACCTGGTCATCCAGATGGCCGACCTCTACCCCCTGCTCGGCAAAGCCAAAGACGCCCCGGCCTACCTGGACGCCTACCTGCAAACCTACCCCGGCGCGGAAGGCGCGCGCATTCGCCTGGCCGAACTGTACCTGGCCGACGGCAAAGGCGACAAGGCCCTGGAAACGCTGGATAAAGCCCCGGAAGCCACGCCCGGCCTGCGCCTGGCCAAAGCCACCCTGCTTATCCGCCTGGGCAAGCTCGACGACGGCCTGGCCGGACTGCGCGCCGTCAGCGAAGACCCCAAGGCCGGCGACCACGCCAACACCGCCCTGATGTCCCTGGCCGAAATCTACTCCCGCCAGGAAAAATTCGAAGCCGCCCTGAACGTCCTGGGCACGCTCATCAGCCGCGGCCCGGACAACCTGGACGCCTACGCCCTGCGCGGGCAGATCAACTTCGCCCTCAAGCGCTTTGACGCCGCCGTGGCCGACTTTGCCGTGGTGGCCAAGGGCTCGCCCGACGATCCTTCCGCCGTCCTGGCGCTGGCCGACGCCTGGAACTCCGCCGGCAACCGCCCCCAGGCCGAAAGCCTGATCCGGGACGCGATCAAGCGTTTTCCGCAGTTCGGCCCGGCCTATGTGGCCCTGGCCAACTTCTACATGGTCGACTTAGACCCCTACAAAGCCCTGGAAGCCGTCCACCAAGGGCAAAAGGCCCTGCCGGACAACGTTGAACTGGCCATTGCCGAAGCCGACATCCTGATCCGCGAGGAACGCTTTACCGAAGCCGCGGACCTGCTTGAAAAACTGACCAAGCGCGAAAACACCAGGGCCGCCGCCCTGCTACGCCTGGCCGCCGTGCACGCCAACAACAAAGACTACGCCAAGGCCATAAAGGCCTACGACCAACTGCTGGCCCTGGACGCCAACGCCATGCCCGCCGTGGAAGGCCGCCTGCGCATGCACGTGGCCGCCGGCGAACCGGACAAGGCCCTGGCCTTTGCCGAAAAACGCTATGCGGACCGCCCCAAAGACCCCATGGCCGCCCTTATGGTGGGCGAAGCGGCCCTGTTGAACAAAAACGCGCCCAAAGCGGAAAAAGCCTTTTTCCAAGCCCTGGAACTGGCCCCGCAATGGGAACAGCCCGCCATGCGTCTGGCCCAGATCTACGCGGTCACCAAACGCGTGGACGAAGGCATGGCCGCCGTTAAGGGCCTGATGGCCAAAAACCCGGACGCCATCGTGCCGGCCGTGCTTCTGGCCAGCCTTCAGGAAGAGAAAAAAGACTGGAAAGGCGCGGAACAAACCTATCGCGCCATCCTGACCAAAGACCCCATCAACCCCCTGGCCAACAATCACCTGGCCTTCCTGCTCAGCCAGGGCAGCCCCTCGGCGGAACGCCTGGCCGAAGCGGAATCGTTCGCCGCCAAAGCCGCCGAAACAGGCGACCCCACCACCCTGGATACCCTGGGCTGGATACAACACCAGCAAGGCAAAACCGCCGACGCCGAAGCCAGTTTGCGCAAAGCCCGCGAAGCCAACAAGCAAAGCCCGGTTATCGCCTACCACCTGGCCGCCGTGCTGGCCGGACAAAATGACGCGGCCAAAAAAGCCGAAGCCAAAACGCTGCTCACCGAAGCCCTGGCCGTCAAGCAATTCCCGCAGCGGGCTGATGCCGAAAAGCTGATCAAAGGATTGTAAACGCCGCCAAACGAAAAATTCAGCGTTTAAGCGAGCGGAGCGCACGGCGCGTGGTTCGAAACGTGCCGATACCCGCTATGGACAGCGATAATTAATGCGAAAAGCGCCGGCCCCCAGGGAACCGGCGCTTTTCGCATAGCGGGAATAACGGAAACCCGAATCAATCCGCGTAGTGCGCCTTCCGGGCCGCCCGCATGTTTTCCTCAATATTTTTGCTGAATTGGCGGTGGGCCTCGTCGTTGGCAAAGGCGCTCCGGGGCACGATAAAGGCGCTGCTCTCACCGATGTAGATATACAGGCAGCCCTTGTTTTCCACCAGCCGTTCAATCTCGTCGCAGGGCACTTCGCGCGCGCCGCCCGCGTCCTCGGCGCGCAGACAATCGTCGAGCAATTCCAGCGCGACCTCGCCCATGACCTCCCGCCCGCCGCCGGCCAGCCGCCGCTTGAGCCGCCACTCCAGGGTTTTTCTGTGGCAGAGCGGGTACAGAAAATACCACAGCACGGACATGCTCAAAATGATGTAGGCCAGCATGGTCGGCAGCTGCCCGCTTGTATACAGGGAATAGCCGCAAAAAACGAAGAACGCCAACAACCAGACCATCGGCGGCTGGGTGCGGATTTTTCTGAGCAGCGCCTTGGCCGGGGCCGAATTCAGCGTATGGAATATATTGAAATCCAAGTAATTATCTTGCGTCAGCGTATAATGCAGCTTCATGAAGCTCCTTTTTGTCGCGCGAGTTGAATGAACGATGTCGGCACGAGGGGCGTTGTGGTTCTCCGCCCGGCCATCCGCATCCGCATTGATTTCGCATGCTTTGCCGAAAGACGCAACTGTATTCGCGCCGGCGGCCGGCTTACGGCAACCCATGGCAATACCTGCGCAAAGCGCCGGCAACCTTTCGGGAAGCAACTTTTTTTCATCAACGGTTGCCTGATCCTTTCCGTTGGTATATAGTGGAGTATGGGAATACTCATTAGGGCCGGGTTCGCCCGGCAAACGCAAGGAGAGGGAATATGAACGCAATTTTCAAGACCCATGCGCCCAAAGATCCGGACAACCAGAAGATCGTGGCCGCCATTCTGGCCGGCGCCGCCTGCCGGATGGCCCAGGACGGCATGCCCCCCGTGGAGGCCGTGACAGCCGTTCTTAAAACCTACGAGTATATTCTTACGGACTCGGGCGGCGATGCCTGCCTCGCCATCTGGGAAGCCGTGCGCGGCGCTTAGGGAAACGCCGAGTTTTTCCGCTTGGCGTCGTTGCTCCCCTTTTTTCAAGGGGGCTGGCCTCTTACGGCCTGCCCCCCTTGAAAAAAGACTCGCGCCGGGGGCGCAGGCTCTGTGGCCCCCCCCCTTTGGAAGCCCCGCTTTTCGGGCTCGGGTTCACGCGGATGATCCCAAAGGCAATTTACTCCGGGCAAGGTCAACCAACGCTTTGCCGGCAAAGAGGCGACGTTCGAGATCCTCCTCGGCCGATGCTTTGCCGGCAGCGCCCCCAGGTTACGAAGCAGAACAGCACGAGCGTCACAGCGACGCCCAAGCGGTACTGAACGGCTTTGTCCTTCACCGGCAACGCACTATTCGGGGCGCGGCGACCGCACCGCATTTTCACTCACCGGCCCACAGCCGCGACGTGTGCATGACCCGGAGGATTTCAGCCTTGTCCGTGACCTTGTAAACCAAAAAGTAGGGCAGGTCCGGCACCGCCAGTTCCCGCGTTTCCGGCAGGAGTCCGGGCCGTCCCGAGTGCGGAAAAACCTCCAGCCGGTCAGCGGCGGCAAAAAGCCGCGCGGCGATGCGCTGGCCCGTTTCTTTGTCGGCCCGCTCTCTATACCAGGCCAGGGCCGCGACAAGGTCATCCTCGGCGGTCTGGGACCACTCAATCAACATGGAAGCCGAGCCCGCGCACACGGTCCTTCACCTGGGCATGGCTTTTCACTCGCCCGGCCGCGACGTCGTCCAGGCCCTTTTGAACTTCCTCGCCGTACCAGGCCAGGTAGTCCAGGTACCGGGCCACGGCTTCCTTGATGAGCGCCGAGCGGGGGCGGTCCACGGCGGCGGCGACTTCGTCCAGCCGCGTCAGGGTGTCCGCGTCAAAGCGGGTGCTGATGGTCGTCTGCATGGGCATACCTCCTGCATGACAAATGCAATACAGGTCGATACCCATGGCAACACCGGGAAAACCCGCGCCGATGGCCATTTTATCTGGTGCGGTGGGCCAGATATACACCGGCGTGCGCGAAGGAGTGACCGGGAGTTTACAGTTGAAGCTTGAGTTCTGATTCCTGCGAAAAGTCACCATGAGCGAAGCCCCGGCCATAAAAAGCCGGGGCTTTCACATTTGGAAATATGTTGCTGAATACGCGCCAGCTTTTCGCGCCGCTTGGAGCCACAAAAGAAAGAGGCCGTTGCCGTCAAAGAGTTTCTGGGCTTGCCCGGTTTGTCAGCGGGGGGCTTTGCGTCGCGAATGGCGGTATCTGTGAGGGGCATGGGGGGCACTACCCCTGGCAAGGGATTGTATACCCCCGAAAGCACCCCCAAAAAGTGGGGTTGTCTATGGATTTTTCCAGCCGAACCCGGACAGCCGCCGCACCTTGCGTGTTCCTATAACGCGGTCCTGGGGTCCAACTGCTGGTGTGTCTTTCTGGAGCAATTAACGCTTGAAAGAGTCGCGAAACTTCGGGCAAGGCACAGAGCCTGTGTCCGCGACCCGCCTACGCCTCTTTTGCGGCAAGGATTTGAGGACAAATCCTTGCAGAGCAATTCACTCATTTCATTCGTGAAATGCT
>JAVBOI010000019.1:0-5988 GCA_031550695.1 Desulfovibrio sp.
TTGCGAGGCATAAAATCCAGAACCCATGAAGACCTCTTTGCAGGAGTTGGAAAAGCCCTGGACCGTGTTTCTGCAAGCGATGCCCAGGGCTGGTTCAAGTCTTCTGGTTATATACAATTTTAAAGTTGAAATGCTCTAAAATGCGAAACGCCCGCGCGCGGTGAAGCGTGGCGGGCGTTTCCGGGGGTTTTCGGGCATAAAGAAATCCCGCGAGGCTGACGCCTAACGGGATTTCTCATTGTGAAAATATACCATACGCTGAAGCTGCCCTGATGTCAATGCGCTTTGCGCTTCATGCTTGTGGGTGCAATATTATTGCCTTTTGGCATGTTCAGCGGCAAGACGCGCACGTACCTGGTCAGCAGTCACGGCGCTGGACGGGTTGGCTTTCAGCGCATCATAGGCCGGGCCGACTTGATGCCGCAGCCAGCTTTCAACGGCTTGATCATGTGCCAAAGGTCAAACCTCTTCCTTGAGCTTTTTGGACGGCGTGAACTTCACGTTTTTCGACGCCGGAATAGCTATCTCTTGTCCGGTGCGGGGATTGCGCCCCTTACGCGCGGCGCGGTTCACGACCTTGAAACCGCCGAATCCCTGCAGGGTGATAGAGCCGTCATTCTTTAACGCTCCGGTCAGCAGCCCGAGAAGCGCGTCATAAGCGGTTTCGGCCTGCGCCCTTGTCTGCAATCCCGTTTTTTCCTGCAACGCCTTGATCATTTCAGCTTTTGTCATGTGCTCTCCTCATGGTCCCCATTTTGGGGTGATTTGTATTTTTCTATACGTATCGGGGAATAGATCAAGGCATATCCAGAAGATTGGATATTTCCTTACGGGTATTCCAGAGCCAGAGCGGTTCATGGGCAAACGGGGCGAATCCAAAGTGGCGATAAAAATCGGACGCGCGCTCATTCTTTGCTTTCACCAAAAACAGCGCCCAGGCAAGTTCGCTGCGGTGAGCGCGCTTGACGGCGTCTGCCAGCAAGAAAGTGCCGACAGCATGTTTTTGAACGGTCCTGTCCACGGCCAGACGCCCCAACAGCACGGCGGGCACTTGACCATAACGCGGCAATTTGGACTTAAGGGTATCCGGCAAGTCCCCCAGGTTGGCGGACGCGGCGGACAGGGTGTAGTAACCCAATACCTCTTCGCTGCCGGGCCTCACCGCCACGATGACATTGGCGAAGCCGCGGCGCATGTCCTGTCCGGCCTGGGTGGCAAAATAGCGGTCAAGGTCTTCATCTCCGCAACAAAAAGCCGAGCGGTCATGCCCGGCTGAACCCGCGCGCAAAGGTTCCAGGCGCAAACGGCATTCCGTCATACGCTTTCCACATAACGATCATGATCTTTTAGTGCTCGCCGCAGACGCTCGGAACCCGGATTCGGGCTGTGATGCTCATCCAGCAAAGCCATTGCCAGGGTTTTCTGATCTTCCAGGCAGAGCTGGATCATGTTATGTTCAGCAATGACCTTCTGCGCCGCTTCGTTGACGGCGGCTATCAAAAAATCGGTCTGCGTCGTGCCTTGCAGGGCCGCGGCGATAACCAGATTCTCCTTGATATGGGCTGGAATACGGGCATCAATACGCACGACGGGCGGATTGGTTTCTTTTGCATGCGGGATCATGGCTTATCTCCTTGTCTCAAGATATACAGCAGATTGCCGTACAGGTCAAGACGCGCTGCTCCGGCCGACAGCCGCGCTTTGGTTTGTCCGCTTCCTCATAGTGTCTATTCATGAATTAATTTAATTTTTCTGCAAGCATAGGAAGCAGATCAATTTGATACACAGTGTGTAGCTATTTGAGGAAGCCAAAAACTGTTCAGGATTCAAAAAGGAATATCGTTGGCCGTCATGGACGTTTCATGTCCGCATTCCGGGCATTTCACGGCTATTTGTACACCTCTCGCCTATGGGCGACATGAACGACAAAAACGGTTACAATACCGTCATCCAGGCGGCAGAGGATGCGGTAGTCACCCACACGGTAGCGCCAGAATTCACGCAAGTTTCCCTTCAGCGCTTCGCCTATTTCCCGTGGGCTGTCCCGGTGTTGCAGGCGGTCGAACAGGAACTTCAGTATCCGCTGCGCCTCTGCCTGCCCCAGCCGTTTTAATTCGGCATTGGCCTCTGGCGTGATGTTAACCTTCCAAGCCATGTTCCCGCATCGCTTCTTCTAAAGAAATGGCCTTTTCACCACTGGCCTGAAACCGCTCGAATGCCGTTTCAGCCAGATAGGCGTCTTCGATGTCCTCAAGGCTGCGTTCCAAGGCTTCGCGGACATAAAAGCTTTTCGGCCTGTTCGTCGCCGCGGACAGCACCTGAAGGCGCTGTTCCATGTCGGCGGGCAATCGGATGGTGAGCATGAGTGCATCCTCCTTACGTATTACACGCAATACATGTATTACACAAAGAACGTTTAGTCAAGATCCGTTCGCGGCACATTCCGTCCATTCGTCAAGATCTGTCGCATCGTGTACAGCCTCGGCTGATACCCGTAATGCGCCGCCAGCATCTGCAGCGCCCCGATGGCGATGCCGCGCGCTTCGTCTTTGGTAAGATTGCGCCCGTTCCAGGGCGTGTTCACAGCCCACTCGTTCATCTGCATGCCCATCCCCGCCACATGCCACAAGAATCCTCCGCCGAGGCTGCCGATGCCGCCCACGGCATCAAGGGCCTTGTGGACGCGATGCCTGGCGAGCGCGGCCTTTTCGGTCGTGGACGCTCCCGTGGCCTCGCCGCCGACCGAGGCGTAATTGATGCTGCGCACGCCCAGCAGGCCGGCCGTGTGAAAGTCCGCGCCGAACAGCGTGGCCGCGTCGTACATGGGGATGTTGATGGTGCCTTTGCGCAGCATGGTTCCGAGCGTGTCCACGATGCGGAAATGCTCGGCGCGGCGGCCGTTCGAGTCCTCCCCTTGCGTGAAGACGGCCTTGCGCCCGCCCGGCATCACGGCCATGTCGCCGATGCGCGGTTTGCGGGCCGGCCTGGAAGAAGCTGTGGGCGTCGTGCCGGCGATCCTTCCGTTCGGCCTGCCTTTGGTGTTGCGCTGTTTCATGGCTGTTCTCCTTACGGCAAGGCCGGCGCGGCCCAGTACAGGTTGCGGATGCAGTCCGGGTGTCCCTTGCATTTGCTGTCGCACCACCGCTTTTCCACCCATCCCCATGCCGGCTTGGTCACCGGGCAAGGCACGATGTTCGGGTGCTCGCGCGCGGCCTGTTCCAGAAATTCCCGGTCAAACGGGCAGGATGCCGGAAGGCCCTCCGGTGACAGCGTCCTGTCCTGCGTCCGCCCGGTCTGCATTGGCGTCTGCGGCGGCCGGTAGTTGCCCGGCCTGAAGCTCTTGACCGCCGATTCCAGCGTTTCCCTGCCGACAGACGCGGGAAAGGCGTCTTTCACACCCTCCGGCACACGTTCGCAAGCTGGCTCGTGCAGGACGGGGAACCCCTCTTCAAAGTCGGAAAATACATGGGACAGAAGACCCCGCGCATGACCGACCGCTACGCGCACCTTGCCGAAGAGCATTACGAGAGCGCCGCGAACCGGCTCAATGCCCGCAAGCTGAAAATAGAAACGCCAGAATAACCGCGCCAGCACTACGTTTCCCGCGTTTTACCCCCTTGGGCCATCATGTATGCATGTTGGCCCAAAACTTTTTTCTTGCCATGCTTTTCCGAAAAAACACAAATTAATTATTTCAGTGTGTTAGTTAAACGTATTTGAGTGACACGAATGCAGATTTATTTCGCACCATTATCCGCGCCCTGCCTGACGTCCGTCATGATGTCGCCATGCTGGACGACGTGAGGACGGACGGCCTGCAGTACCTCCGGGGGAAATACCCCCTGGCGTGCGTCGTGGAACCGGCGTTCGAATTCCCGCAAGCCGTCATGGCCGCAGATATGCAGGACGCGCTGGCCCGACGAGTTGTAGCGGTAGGCTTCCAGAAGCTTTCCGTTGAGGCGCGTTTCGAGCAGGCGGCCGTCGCGGTCGAAGGTGTAAGCGTACTCGTCGGTGTTGCCGTTCAGGCGCTCGGTTTTGCGTTGCAGTTTACCGTCGGCGTCGTAGGCGCATTGGACGGCGAGGGAGGTGCGGTTGGGGGTAGCAGTGTCGGGCGAAGGCGCGAAAAGTTGTTCTGGCTGGCGAGGGTGTTCCGTTTGCATAGATACTCCTGTGTTTTTGGAATTGCCAGTATTATCGCTGAATGCCGGCCCGAGGGCGAGCGTGCGGCGATGGAATTCACCATGCTCTTTCGTGGATGAGGTGCTCTTTTTAACTTTGCCTTTATGCCTTTCCTGCCTTTGCGGCGTCCGCCGCCAGCTTCCCCGATCGGGTGACTACCTTCCCCTTTCCTCAGGCGGTTGGCTTCGGAAAGGATGTCCGCCGGACGGCGGCATGGTTAGTTTTTGGTCCGCTGGATGCCGGAGGCCGGACGGTGACCGGCTTGACACCGCGCTGCAAGCGGGGGCGTACCGGGATCTTGGCCTTGGCCGTGGAAGGGGTGCCAAAGATGATCCGGCCGTCGGCGCTGATCGTGCCGGTGACTCGCTCGCCGGTCGGGCGTCGAGGTTCTGACTGTTCCGGCTCCTGCGGAGCCGGAGCTAGCTGGTCGGCGGAATGCGCGGCGCTCGCGGGCTCGCGCCGGGAGACAGACCCACAGCCCCCGCCCGGCTTGGAGGCGGTGGAGTCTTGGCCGAAGGCGGTTTCCACGGTCAGACAGATGTAATATGCAGGGTCGGGCTTCCGGTCCGGGTCATTCGGGCCGCACTCGACCAGCACTTTCCGGGCGTCCTTCTCGGAATAGCCTGCCCGATGAAGCTGACGGGCAAGGTAATAATCTACCTTGCTCTTGTCCGTCTGGTCGGCGTAGACGGTGGGCAATATTTTTTCCTGAAAATACTGCACTATACCGGAACGCTCATATTCGTGAGCCCTGATTTCGTCCAGATCAACGGCGAAGCCTTCCTTGCTCCGCTCCTTGACCGGGGCAGGCAAAGCCCTGCCCCTTTCGATCAGGTCGTCGGTCTCGGAATGGGAAAGGACGGCTCCCGTCGCTTCGATGAGACGGACGATATGATCCCGGTCCTTCTTCCCCTGGAAGCCGAGGTTTCGAAAACCCGCGAGACGTCCAAGGTGCATGCCGTCGGCTGCGCCCTGGTCGGCATAATGCTTGTGCTGCTTGAGTTCGGCCACCAGGGCACGCTCGGCAAGCATGCGTTCGGGCTTGTGGTGGCGTGTGGCCAGGCGAAGCCATACTTGATAATTGGGACCGAGTTCGTCCGTGGACGTTTCCTCTACGACAGCGCCGGTCGCCTTGCCCAGGCCGGCCGGGCAAAGTTCTACTACGACCGCAATGGCGCTCTCGGCCAGCGTTGTGATGACAACGGCACCACTTTTTTCGAGTACAGCCACGACGGCTCCCGCCTGGAAAAAGCATCCCGGCGCGACGGCTGGGAAATCCGCTACAGGTACGGCGTATTTAACGGCCAACCATCCCGGCGGCTCAAAAATGGTAGCGTAACCCACGAATACCGCTGGCTGGACGGAACGCGCCTGGACAAATGCCTCGACCACGCCAACAAGCTCGAATACCAGTTTCTCTATGACAAACGCGGCAAGCTCGAGCGCCTGCGCCTGAGCGTCATGCCCGAGCAGAACCTCGACATATGGGCGCAGTTCCGGCCGGACCGCAGTATAATAGAGGAAATTCTCGGCCCCATCGGCACGCCGGCGGACTCCGGCCCGCGCTCAACCGGCAACGGCTGGAAAAAATCCGGCCGGTCCGCCTACGCCGGGGGAAATCCCTATCAGATCGACTACCTGGCCAAAGACCCCTACGGCTTGCTCGACAACTGCACCTTTAACGACGCCTGGACGGGCAAATCGATCGAGGATTGCACCTGGGGCGACTCCCGGCCCAACACCTTCATGGACAAGCTCTGCGAGGACATGGAACGCAACGACCGCCGCTACATCCGCGCCTGGTTCGAC
>JAVBOI010000079.1:0-6799 GCA_031550695.1 Desulfovibrio sp.
TGCTTCAATGAGCACTCTCGTAGTTAGCGTAATAAAATTCATAGAGTTGTGAGAGTTATACATGCCCAATCTTCCTGAAAAAAGCCAGTTCTTGATCTATCAGGCCGAAGACGGTCGAGTAAAAATCGATGTCCGCTTTGAGGATGAAGAAGAGGCGCTCAACACCGCTCAGGAACTGGCTTATGACGCCTGGGACGCGGCGACTCCAGCTAAAAGTGTCGAATTGGCACGAAAAGCCCTGGAGGTATCGCCGTTCTGTGTAGACGCCTACAATATTCTTGCGGATCATGCGGAAACATACGATGAGGCCATTGTATTATATCAGAAAGCTGCGGCCATTGGAGAGCATCTTCTCGGCGAAGATTTTTTCCGGAACTGCACGGGGGACTTTTGGGGAATTCTGGAAACACGGCCCTACATGAGGGCACGAGCTGGCATCGTCGAGTGCCTGCTGGCTTTTGGCGACAAAAAGAGTGCAATAAAACACTGTAAAGAACTTCTTAAGCTCTGCACGAACGATAACCTTGGGATGCGAGACGTCTTAATGGCACTGTTACTTGAAACAGGAAAAGACACGCAAGCGGAAGCTCTCTACAAACGCTATAAAGACGACTATTCCGCAACATGGTTTTATGCACGCGCCTTGCTTGATTTCCGAAAACATGGCGTGGGCGACATTGCCGCCTCCAGTTTAAAATCGGCTATTTCCTTGAACAAGTTTGTCCCTGAGTACCTGCTGCAAAAAAAGAAGCTCCCTGCAAGGATGCCATCTCACTACAGTATTGGCGGCAAGGACGAAGCGATACTTATGGCAAAAGACAACAGAGCGGCTTGGCTATCACCAGAAGGCGCGCTTAAATGGTTAGCCCAAAACTACCAGCAGAGCAAACCCATAGCAAAAAAGCCTTCAATCAAAAAGTAGTCGGCCAACACCGTCCAGCACGGAATGCTCTAACATATTTGATTTGTAAGTATTTATATGAGTATTGACAATTTTTGCCCGACAGATAATACTACATTTCAGATACTTACCTTACACCTACATATCCCCTTGGGGACGCCAGAGATTTCAACGGGTTAGATGCACTAACTCTTATTGAACCATGTTGGTTACATGGTTCTGGTTACAAAATGCCTCGGAAGGTTCCAGCTTCCGGGGCATTGCCTTTTCCAGCAGGCCGCTGACGGCCTGTTCCAACTGCCCGATTCCGCTCTCTCCGCCACCGTCGCTGTGTACCGGACTGTGTACGTCCGACTGAAGCGCTTTCTCCAGCGGGCCGAGCGCGGCCAGGCCAATACCACTTCTGCTCAGGGCATCCTGAATAATAGGGATGCGGTTGGGACCGCCCCCTCCCAATCCCCCCCAAAAAAACCACCCTCCTTCCCCCTAAACTTTCCTCCACCCCGGCCGATAAGCCTATAAGCGATATTGCATTCATTACGTCACACATGCCAAGCGAGGTGTGTCATGCGTATTCTATCCGATTATCGAGGACCGGTCGCGCTGGCCGACGTTCCGCGTTTTTCCGGCGCGGACGGGGCGGCGCGGCCGCCGCTTCAGATTTCTTCCTCTACCGGGGAGGGCCGCGAAGTTTCCACCTACGGGCCGGACGCCCTGATCCGGGGCGGGCAGGGCGACGACGCGGCCAGGGCCGAGCGGCGCATGCTCAGCCTGTTGCAGGCCCGCGACAGCCAGGTGCGTCACGATGAGGAAGCGAGAGGCGAAGCGGTGGGCAGCCGCGCCTACATCTACCAGGCCGGGCCGGATGGTCGGCAGTACGCCGTGGGCACGGCGCCGCATCTGGTAAGGGAGGGCGAAGAGGCCTCGGGGGAGTTTGAGGCCGGCGGGTCCACAAACCTGCCGGCGCTTTTGCCCGGTTCCGGCAACGGAGAGGACCGGGAATTTGAAAGCCGCCTGCAAGCGCGCGACCGGCTGGTGCGCGCTCACGAGCACGCCCACATGACGGCCGGCGGCGGCCAGGTGGCCGGCATGGCCCAATACGACTACCAGACCGGGCCGGACGGCCGGCAGTATGCCGTTGGCGGCTCGGTAAGCGTGGTCATGACTTTGGTGCCGGGCGATCCCGAAGCCACCCGGCGCAGCGCCAACGCGGCCGAACGCGCGGCCATGGCCCCCGGCGGCCCTTCGGGCCAGGATTTCACAGTGGCGGCCAACGCCAGACGCATGCGCGCCCGCGCCGCCGCCGAGGAGCAACGCCTGGATGAGGCGGGCGAAGCGGGCGACGTAAGCGCCCAGGCCGTCGCCGGCATCACCCCCGGACAGGAACGCTACCTCAGCCGGGCCATGAAGGCGTATGCCAGGCAAGCCATGGCTGTTGGCGCGTAAAGTCCCTCGAAAAGCGGCAGCCGGTAAGACGGATGCCGCTCCGCGCCCCCGAATGGGGTTTCGCGCCCGTTCTTGACGGCGGGCCGGCATTTCGTTAGCGTATTGGCATATCTCGCAGTCGCTGTTTTCGCCCTCCGGCCTGCAATGGGCCGGAGTAACAGCCTTGGCGCGCTTCACGCCGCTTGGCGCGTTGCGCCGAAATTTCCTTGATTTCCATCATCATTCACGCCCGGCGGCGATCGCGCCGGCCCGTTTCCGCGCGATTGCCGCCGGCCTCTGCACCAGGAGAAGGCGGCCCCATGAGCGACAGCCCGGATACCTACGCCTTTCACGCTTTTATCAGCTACCGGCGCGGTGAAAAGGACGAGGAATGCGCCCGCTGGCTCCAGCGCCGGCTGGAGGCCTTTCGCATTCCCGCGGCCGCGCGCGTTTCCGAGGTGGAGCAGGCCCGCCCGCCCCAAAGCGGGCGCTTCAAGGTGTTTCGCGACAAAAGCGATCTCGGCGCGCATCCCTCGGTGGCCGAAGGCCTGCACCGCAGCCTGGACCAGTGTCGCTACCTGATCGTGATCTGCTCGCCGCGCTCGGCCGCTTCCGCCTATGTGGATCAGGAGGTGCGGCGCTTCATCGAACAGGGCCGGACGGAATACGTCATTCCCTTCATCGTGGACGGCCAGCCGGCTCCCGGCTCGGGCCGGGCTGACAACTGCTACCCCGAATCCCTGCCGGGCTCGGTTCTCGGCGTGACCTTAAGCGAGGGGACCAGGGAGGAAGCCCTGATAAAAACCGTGGCCCGCCTGCTCCGGGTGGATTACCACACGCTCTACCAGCGCCACCTGCGCGCGCAGCGGCGTTTCATGATGCGGGCGCTTTTCGCGGTGGCGGCCGTGCTGGTTGCGGTAACGGGCCTGGCCCTCTGGGCGCTGGACGCGGAACAGCGGGCCACGGCCCAGAGGCGCGAGGCGGAAAACCTTGTCCGCTTCATGACCTTTGACATGCGCGACGAGGCCTTCAATTACATTCCCCTCAAAGCGCGCGAGGCCATTACCCGGCGGGTGGAAAAATATTACGAAAAATGGGGCGGCAGCCCGGAAACGGCCCACCAGCGGGCCATGCACCTGGGCAACGAGGCCACCCACGCCTTTGAACGCAACGATCTGGCAAAATCCGAGGAACTGGCCCGCCAGGCCCTGGAGCTGCTGCGGCCGCTGCGCGCGGCCGCGCCCGACGATGTGGAGCTTTTACGGGCCGAAACTTTTGTCCTGGGCAGACTGGGCATTTGCCGGCATTTCGCGGGCGACGCGCCGCAAGCGCTACGCCTGTGCTCGCAAGCCCTGGACGGGACAAAAGCCCTGCTGCGTCTGCGGCCGGACGATCCCGAAGCCCTGCGTCTGGCCGGCAACGTCCACGGCATCCTGAGCAGCCTGCTGGCGGGCGGCGACAGGGGCGCGGCCAGGGAACACGCCAAGGAAGCGGTGGGCATCTTCCACCGCCTGCATACCCAGGCCCCGGACAACCGCTACGTCCATTTGTTTGCCGACGCCCTGGAATCGCTCTGCCGCAGAAGCATAGGCACGCCGGACAGCGATCCGGCCACCTGCGCCGAGGCCGTGGATCTGGCCCGGCTGTGGCGGGACGGCGATCCGGGCAATTTTGCCGCCGCCATACGGCTGGTCCACAGCCTGGAAACCTCCGCCCGCCTGTGGATGGAGGCGGACCCGGACAAGGCGGCCGCGTTGCTGGACGAGGCCTCGGCCCTGCTGGCCGACCTGGAGCAAAGGGACAGGGACAACGTGGGCTGGCGGACGGCCGCCATCAAGCAGAAAGCCCTGGGGGCCTTTCTGCGCTTTGCAAGGACCGGGAACCCGGACGACCCGGAAGGACGGACGCTGCTGGCCGAGGCCGAACAACGCCTGGAAGCGGAAAAGCGGGCCGGCGATCGGGGCGCGGACCTGGAAGAGGCGGAGCGCCTGCTCGGGCAGGTGCGGGAGTTCGCCGCCCGCCAGCAACGCTACAACCGGGGCGGCCCGGAACTGGCCGAAAGCGCGCGCAAGGCGGAAGAAGCCCACGCGCGCCAGCCCGAAAACGCGGAAACCGCCGGCCGCTACGTTGACGAACTGCTCAACGCCGGGGCTTCGCTCTATGCCGGCCATGAATTTGATAAGGCCCTGCCGTATTTCGAAAAAGCCGAGCCGGCGCTGCTGGGCTTAATCCGGCAAAAGCCGGACGACGAGCGGCTGCGGCAGGTGCTTGTCGGTTGCTACATCAGAATGGCGGACGCCCGTTCGGCTTTGGGGGACACGGAAGGCTTCGGCCGGGCGGCGCGCCGGGCGCTGGAAGCGGCGCGTCAGGCCATGGAAACCTTTCCGGGCTCGGCCAGGCTTTTGCGCGGCGCTTCCGAGGCGGCGGACTGCCTGGCCAGGGCCGCTTACGAGTCCGGAAACATGGCGGCCTACAGGGAAGCCAACCTCCTTTCCGCTCACCTGGCCCGCAAAGCCATGGCCGGAAAGCTGCAAGGCCGGGCGGAGCGCAAACGGCTGGCTCTGTCCCTGTCGCACCTGGCCGAGTCCCAGCGCTTGAACGGGGACTATAAACAGGCCGAAGAATCCCTGGCCGAGGCGCGCAAGCTTCTGGACGAGACGGCCGCCAAATCCGGCGGCGAGGAACCCGAGGACGCGCGCTTAAGCAGGGCCAATCTTGTTTTCGCCGCCGCCGAACTGGCCGGCGACCTGGGCCGGACCGACGAGGCCCTGGAACTGAGCGCCACGGCCCGCAAGGCGTCGGGTGACGCGCCCCGCACCAGGGGCTATCTGCCCGGCTGGCGGTTCATCAACGCGGCCGGGTACGCCCAGGCCGCCTTTGTGCTGCTGGAGCGGGGGGAGCCCGCCAAAGCCCTGGAAAACGCTATGGCAGCGGAAAACTTCGGCGGTATTGACAGAAAGGAGTCGGCCGAAATGAGCGCCGAACTGCCGTACCAGTACCGCTGGCCCTATTTGCAGGCCCGCGCCCTGATCGCCCTGAAACGCACCGAGGAAGCGATCCCGCTGCTGGCCCTGGGGCACGAATCCGCCGCTTCGGGGCAGGACAACGGAAAATCCGCCCTGAACCGGCTGGCCGCGGCCGCCCTGCAAGGGCTGGAGGCGGAACTGGCTCTGGCTTCCGGCAACGCGCGCCAAGCCGTGGCTCAGTACGAAAAGGCCCTGGCCGCGTCCGGGGAACCGGCGGCGCGGGACGATTCGGGCGTAACGGCCAAACCGCTGTATGCGGAACTGCTGGCCGGCCGGGCCGAGGCCCGCATTCGTGAAAAGCACTATGTCGAAGCGCTTGAGGATTACCGCCGGGCCGTGGGCATCGGGCAGGCGCTGTACGCCCTGGAGCCCCGCCAGATCCACTGGCGTAAAAAACTGCTGCGCGCCCTGGAAGGGGCGGAACAGGCCGCCCTGGCCCTTAACCGCAAAGACGAGGCCAAGGAATACCGGGACACGCTGCAAAAGCTGGAAGCGGCGGAGTAGGGCGGCCAGGATTTCACAGTGGCGGCCGACGCCAGACGCATGCGCGCCCGCGCCGCCGCCGAGGAGCAACGCCTGGATAAAGTGGGTGAAGTGGGTGAAGCGGGCGAAGCAAGCGCCCAGGCCGGCGCCGGCCTCACGCCCGGCCAGGAACGCTACCTCAACCGGGCCATGAATGCGTATGCGAGACAAGCCGAATGTGGGCGCGTGGGGCGCCGCGCCCCGGCGATCCGCAACGCCTTACAACGCCCCGTCAACTATGCCTATCCGCACCGTGGTTTGTGATATGGGCTGGGTAACCATGCTGTAGGTGCGCCCGGCCGCGAACGAGGCGGTAAAGCTGAGGCCCCTCTGGTAGCCGTGCGCCGCGCTGTATGTAAGAATGAAGGTATGGGTTCCCTCGGGTATTTTCACTTCGCCCCAGGAGCCGAAACCGCCGTTCCAGTTTACCGGCGCGCCGTCAAATTCGGTAACGGTAAGCGTTGGCACTATTCTGAGGGTACACAGTTTTTCCGGTGGCGCTGAAGGAGCATAGGCAATGTTGCTTGTGCCGAGCGCGCAGCCCGCAAGCATGAAAACGGCAAGGATCATGAGTATGCAAAAGCGCTTTTTCACAGCATTCCCGTTTACGTATCTTCTCACGTATGTGCTGATTAATGCGCCTGTGGGAAACGCTGAGTTTTTTCGTTTGGCAAGGAAGGCAAGTTTTGCGATGGGGGACGGCCTCTTCGGGCCTTCCCCCGGAGCAAAAATGAAGCCTGACGCAGTCCAAACGGAATAAATCAGCGTTTCCCCACGTATGCTGATCAGATACGATGATTGAACGCGAATAACCAAGAGGTCTGTCCATCCCTGTACCCGTGGATTATGCTGATGCTGAAACACAAACGGCACAGAGCCACAACCAGGGAGGACAGACCCATGAAAAGCCTACTGTATGTCGGAA
>JAVBOI010000089.1:0-22991 GCA_031550695.1 Desulfovibrio sp.
AGGGTCACGGCCGAGCCGCTGCCGAAGCTGACCGCCAGCGGGGTGACCACGTCGTGTTCCGTATCCGTGAACATGGCCGCTACATCCAGAGTGCCCTGCATGGCCGCCGCCGCGCTGAGGATGGCGGTGACTTCGGCTTCGACACCCATGGGGGCGGTGTTCGGGATGTCCGGAATGGTCACGGTCTGGACATCGGAAGCCGCGTACTGCTTGCCGCTGGCATAGCCGTTCTTTTCCTGGGCCGCGGCCGCGTACTCAAGCTCGTTGCTCGGGTCATAATCAGCCGAAACCTTGAAGGAAACCGTTGCGCTGGCATCGGCCGTCGTGTTGCTGTTCGCATTCACCTTGTACCAGGTTGCGCTGGCTTCAAGGCCCATGGCCAGCTTTTCAGCATTGGTCAGCGCGGTGTAGCTGCCGTTCAGGGTCAAACCGGCGGGCACCTTGACCACGAAGAAGTGGTTTTCGGAGCCGTCGATGTCCGCATACTGAGCGGTCAGGGTCACAGTCACGTTGTGGGTGCCGGCCACTTCGCCGTTATTCGTCGCATCCACGCTGCCGGCCACGGGCGCGTCAGCCACGCCCTGGACGGTGAACGAGCCGTCGGTCAGGCCGGTGGCGGCCTTGGTGGCGCCGGAGGCGTTGTCGATCAGCGTGCCCGCAGTGATATCCAGGTTGACCGTGCCGGACCAGTTCTTGCCGGGCTCAAAGTACACCTTATCCAATTGATCCGCCGTGATCTTGACGGAACTGCTGGAGTACTCCGCGCCGTCCACGATGAGCTTGCCGCCCGTCGGCACTTTGATGGTGACGTCCTTGATGGAGTCATGTGTGGTGGCGGTATCGGGCACGCTGAAGTTGATCTTCATCTTGCCGCTGTCTTCGCTCATTGTGGCGCTTTCCGCCGTGACCTTGATGGTCGTGGATTCGACCACGGCGGTTTCGATGGTGACCGGCTTGGTGTCCTTGGTCCAGTTGTCGCCGTAGTCCGGCTCCACGTCAGAGCCGTTCTTGGTTGTGTCGATGACGATGGTGCCGGCGTCCAGAGACAGGGACGTATCCTTGTCAAGCTGGGGCGTGCTGACCTTGAACTCGACCTTGTAGTCGCCCTGATCCGGCATCTTCACGGCAAAGTAGGGCTTGCCCGCTTCGTCGAACTTGGTGACGATGTCGGCCGGGCCGTAGGTGCCCACCAGATCGCCGTTGGTGTTGTAGATCTTCACTTCCGTGACGCTGTAGCGCAGATCCTTCTGCTCCAGCACCGCCCAGTGTTCTTCGGAGGTGTTGACGTTATCCCTGAAGTCGGCCGTCACCGTCACGGTCATGGCCGCGCCGCTCAGGGCGGCGGTGTGGCCGGCGCCGTAATCGGTGGCATAGGTGTTGTCGCTGTGGTCGGCCACGGCGTCAATGACCAGCTTCTGGCTGCCGTCGATGGTTTCCGAAACGCCGGACACCGTATCCTTCACCGTTCCGGACCAGGAGAAATTCACGTCCTGGTGGCTGAACCGGTTCGGCTCGAACGAGAACTTGTATGCGCCGCTCGAAAGCTTGGCCAGTTGATCGGCGGTAAAGCCGGTAAAGCCGGTGGCAACCGCGATCTTCATCCCGCTGCCGTCGACCAGGTAGAGCTGGCCCGCGTTCGCGGTGTAGTTGATCTGGAGGTCAGCCAGCACGTCGCTCTTATCGGTGGCGATGCCGGTGATGCCCAGGGTTACTGCCTGCATGGCGTTGTTGCCGCCCCATTCGTCCACCACGGTCTGGCTGATGCTCATGCCGCCGGTGGAGTCGATGGGCGAGTACTGCAGGGTTATTTCGCCGTCAATGTTGATGGCGGTGTTGTTGTCGATGCGGAACTCGCCGTCGACGGGATGCTCTCTGGACATGGTGCCGAACCGCAGATCGTAGCTCGTCACGCCCTTGGCGTTGCTGCCGAAGATGTCGTCGCCCGTGCCGGCGCCGCCCTGGTAGGTCAGAGCGATGTCGAACTTGGTCTGGCCGGCGTTGGCCTGAGCGGTCACATCGAACATGTAGTAGGTCTTGCCGTCAATATACACTTCGGCCGTGCCGGACGGAGCGCCCCAGGCCGGGGTCTTTTCCACCAGAATGTAGTGGTGTTCGCTGCCGTCGATGTCGCCGAACTTGGCCTCCACTTCGAAGTGCGCCACAGAGTCCGAGCCGCTCTCGCCCTTGGTGCCGGCCACGCCGTCGGTGCCGATGTACTGCGCGTCGTTGCCGCCGATGTGGTCGGTAGCAGCGCCGGTATAGTGGTCGGAATGGCCCGTCGCGGCGGTCTGGTCGGCCACGGCGTCAACCAGAACCTTGAGGCTGTCGCCGCCGAGGCTGTGGGTGCCGCCTCCATTGGGTTCGACCAGCGTCACGGACTTGAAGTTCAGATCCGCGTCGCTGTTCTGAATATAGGCGTCGCTGAGCTTGACGTCCACGCCCGTGTTGCCGTTGACGGTGATGTTAATGCTGTAGGTGCCGGTGGCGGAGTTGTAGGTCACGCCGGGACCGCTGATGTCCAGCACGGGCTGGCCGTTGACGGTGCTCACGACGATCTGTATCGTGCCGCCGGCCGGGCCGGCCACGTCGATGTGGCCGCTGGCCGTGGTGGTGTAGTCGCCGGTATGTTGGTTGGGCATGTTGTCTTCATACAGCGGGGCGTCCTGCTCAAAGTACCAGCGCCCGCCGCCGCCCTCGCGCGTGACTTTGCCGCTGAGGCCGTCGCCGCCGATGATCGCCGTGTTGTTGTGGAAGGTGATTTCGCCGCCTTCGGACTTATCCGTGGAGCCGGCCTTCACTTCCATGTCATAGTCGCCAAGGAACATCCGGCCCTTGGGCGCGACCAGGTCCACGGTCACGGAAGCCTTGCCGTAGTTCATATCGCCGGGGTGGCCTTCGCCCGTGCCCGCAATCGGGGAGACGGGAATCCTGTAGTAGGTCTTGCCGTCCTGTTCCAAAGTGACCAGGTCATCCGGACCATAGACCGTGCCGCCCACCTTCACTCCCCAGCCGCCCAGAGCCTCGATGAGAATGTAGTGCTGGGTGCTGCCGTCCAGGTCGCCGAAAGTAGCTTCCACGGTCACGGTGCGGGCTTCGCCTTCGTGCAGCACGCCGCCGGCGGCCGCGCCGCTGTCCGCTTCAAAGTGCAGATCTTCAGGACGCTGGGCCACGGAGTCCGCCGTGATGGTCAGGTCGCCCGCGTTGGCTCCCTTCGCCGTTCCGTCGAAGGCGTCCGTGTAGGGAACGTTGCTGATCGCCTTGGGCTGGCCGGAAGCGGTGTCTTGCATCTGGATGGTGTAATCGATCTTCGGATCCACGCCGGAGAAACTGGTCGCGGAAGGCTCGAAGACGATCTTGCCCGGAATGTTGGACATGTCGCCGGTAATGCCGAAGATGGCCTTGAGTTCGTCCAGGCTGTTGATGGCGTCGCCACGGAACAGTACCGTCGTCCCGTCGCTGGCGTACACCACCAGGTCGCCCAGGGCCGCGCTGCCACTTTGCAGGCTGAGGCTGAAGCCGGTCAGCTTGTCGTTGCCGTCGTTCATATCGAAGTTGAGCTGCACGTCCCAGTTTTCAACGCCGTTCTTGGCGTTATAGGGCGCATCAGACCAGGGCGCCTGCCCTTCAGTGCCCATGTGGGCGTCGATATTGCTGTTTTCAACGGTAAAGCCGCTCACGCTGAGGCCGGGCTGCTTGCAGGTGCTGAAAGGAATCTCGAACTTGGACCAAGTGTTGGCCTGGTTGTTATTCAGCTCGCCTTCCCACTTGTCGGTGGGCTGGTTCTGGATTTTGTACCATTCCTCCTGGCTGCGCACGCCCGCTTCAAAGCTGGCCTTGCCGCTCACGCCGCCGGGGGTCTTGATGTACAGGTCCACATCCATGTCACCGTTGGCCGGAGAGTGAACGAGGTTGCCGAAGCTCCACGAGAAGTAGACGCCGCCGGTGGCGCCGGTGCTGGTATCCACCCTCTGCAGGCCCATGGTGCTACCGTCGATGGTGACGGTGTGCATCTGGCCGTCAACGCCCAGGTAGGTGACTGTGAACTTGTCCACGGCAAAGCTGTCCGGCACCTTCACGTACAGGAAGTGCGATTCGGTCTTGTCGAGCACGTCGCCGCGCAGGTCGATGTCCAGCGTCACCTTGGCCACGGTGCCCGGCACCACGGAGTTGTACTGGTCGCCGTACGAGCTGTGCACGTCGCTCGCGTCAACCGAGAGTCCCGCCTGCTGCGCCACGGCGTCCACTTCCACGGTGTTGTCGATGGGCTTGGAGGTGTCCTGGCCGCCGATGCTCTGGCTCATGTGGTTGGCATCGGTGGGAAGGTTCATCTTGTCGGTCAGATCCTCCATCATGTCCTGGGCCGCCTCGCCGCTCTCGCTGGAGAAGCCCTTGGTGTAGCCGCTGGCGTTGTCGCGCACCACGGCCGCGAAATCCAGAGGAATATCGTCGCTGCGGAAGGACTCGCCCGGCACGAAGTACAGGTTCTGGCCGGCGGTTTCGTACACGCCGTCGGCCGGGATGATGGTCAGGGTGACGTGGCCGGTGGCCGGGTTGTACGAGCAGATGACGTGATCGCCGTTGACCGTGCCGTCGAAGTCCAGCGGGATCAGCTTGTCGCCGTACATGAAGTTGCCGGTGGTCTGCACGAAGTTGCCAGCGCCGTCCGTCAGGCAGTCGAAGCTCACGGACAGGCCGTTGATGACTTCATTGGCGCCGGTGGGGGCGGTGAAGTCGATCTTGGCGCTGTCGGCCTTGACCTGGGCAAGGAACTCGGCCTTGAACTGACCGCTCCCGTCAAGCATGTCCGCGCGGGCCACGAAGCCCTGGGCGTTGGGATACTTGGCCGTGGCGTGGGCCTGATCCAGATGGGCGTCACGGTCGGCGTTCTCGTAGGCGCTGCCCACGCTCATGGTGATGGACTTGGTGTCCACGACCTGGATATCCACCTTCACGGAGCCGGTAGTGGTCGAGGTGTTGTTGTTCTTGTCGAACTCGTAGTTGTCGCTGGCGCTGCCGCCCGCTGCCCCGCCGGAAGCTCCTTCCGGCACGTCGGCCACATCGGCCCGGCCGCCGAAGTTGATGCTGTAGTCGAAGACGCTCGAATCGGCCGTGGGCATCTTGACGTCGATGTCCACCTTGAAGGAGGCCAGCTTGTCGCCGTCGGCAACGCCGTTACCGGCGAAGTTGTCGGCAGGCACTTCATAGTAGTTGCCCACCTTGACCGGCGCGGCCAGGCCCGACACTTCGTTGCCGCCGGCGTCGGTCCACTTGCCGGTGGTGAAGCTGTAGCTCAGCTTCACGCCGTTGGCGCCTTCAATGGTGAAGCCCGTGGTAACGTGCTTGTTCGCCGTCGTGCCGCCGGCGTCGATCAGGATGGTGTGCTTTTCGCCGCCGCTCACGTCGGGGAAGGTGACCGTGCCGTGCACCGTGACCGTGTCGCCGGGCTTGGCCGCAGGCTGTTCCACGTCGTTGCCGGTCTTGGGATCGGTCATGTGCGGGTAATCCACCTGGCTGCCGTCATTGGCGATGGACACTGTGGCCTTATCGGCCACGGCGTCAATGACTACCTGCGAAGAGCCATTGAAGATGTACGTAGAACCGGAGGCGTTTTTCACCGTCGCCGAATAGTCCATATGCACGTCTTCATAGCTGAAGTCACCCTTGGTGGGGGCGAAATACACGGTGGCAGTGGCGGCATTGACGTTGGACAGGGTGTAGGTCACGGAGTTGTCACTATTAACCGTTGAGGATAACGCGTTGCCGCTGGCGTCCACTATCGTGCCGCGCGCGGCCTCAGCGGCGCTCAGGGTGAAGGTGATGGTGGTGAAGGTTTCCGAACCGGCCGGAACCGCGTCGGACAGGGTGAACGTAATGGGGGCCTTGCCGTCATTGGTGGAACCGGCATAGGCGTTAGAGTTCGAAAGCGCGTAAAGGTTCCCCAAGGCGGGGTTGGCCGCTATCTGCTCGGCGGTATACTGGTGCTTGCCGTCCATGCCGCCTTCGGAAGCCCAGCCGGTGTTCACGCTCAGCTTGGAGTTGAGCACGTCGATGGTATAGGTCAGCTTGCTGCCGCCAAGGAACTCGGCAGTGTTGTTGCCAAGATCGTATTCGCGGCCGGATTTCTCTGTTCCATGAGTGGTATGCGAATCACCCTTGAGCATTTCCTCAACAAAAGATCCCGTCTTGATTTCCACAGTGTCGTCGCCGGCAATGCCTTTGCGCGACATGGAAATGGGCAGATTGACCACGCCGTTGACATACGACGGGTTATCGCCCATCACCTGGATCTGGAAATAGGTCTGGTTGTCGCTGCCGGTATACGTGCCGACGAGCTCATAACCGGCGGGCAGTGTGCCCAGGGTCCAAGCGCCGCCGGGGTTTTCCACCAGGATGTAGTGCGCCTCGGAGCCGTCGGTATCCGGGAATGTAGCGGAAACCTTCAGGTTGATCGTATAATTGACGTCGCTGTAATCCAGCTTGAAGACGTCGGCTTCCCATCCCTTGGTGTTATGGAAGTCGGGTTCCGTCGTGTTCCCGGCAAGGGTGTTGCCGTCAGCGTCAAGGTCGACCTTGTACTGGTCAAAGGTTCCAGACTTGAAGTGCCCGGCGTCGTCCTTGAAGGATTCGTCGCTGGTATGCACCACAACGCCCGCGCCGATGCCGGTTTCAAGGCTCTTATCCAGGCTGCCGGTGATGTCTTCCGCAATGTCCGCCACGGCGTCCACGACTACCGAGGACTCGCCGGAATAATGCGCCTTGGCGCCGGAAGAGGATTCCACATCCACCGAGTACTTGAACTGGATGTCCGCGTCTTCGTAGTAATTTTTCGGCACAAAGGTCAGATCCAGGGCGTCCAGGTTCGTCACGCCGCCGGCGTTCGGGCCGGAAACGGCGATGCTCACCGTGGTTTCGCCGCCGGCGGTGCTGACCGTGAAGGTGTACGTGACGCCGCCGACAGCCACTTGCGAGCCGTTGGCGATTTCAACGCCGGCCAGACGCAGAATCGCGTCGGCGCTGTCAAAGCTGAAGCTCGCGCCGGTGATGTGCTCGGCGGACGCCGGGTCGCCGCCGTCAATGGACAGGGACAGGGGCGCGCCTTTGGCGGTGTTGGCCGCAGCGTCGGGTTTCTGGTTGTTGTCCAGGTCGTTTTCGTATGCCTGATCGGTCCAGTCAGCGCTCTGGCTGCCGCTGGCCAGGTTCTTGTTCGGGTTGTTGCCTTCGGCCACCCAGCCGGCCTTCAGGACCAGCCTGGAGTCAACGGTGTCCACGTCCAGGGGCACGGTGTGGCCGGAATCGCCGTCCGTCACCCAGGTGTAGGAATTGTTGTTGTCGAGATCCAGTTCGCCGCTGGCGCCAGGAACTTCCTTGGCCTGGGCGCCGGCGTCGAGTTTAAAGGTCACGTCGCCGGTGATATTGCTGCCCTTGCCTTCCATCTCAAAGTTCACGTTGATGGTGGCCTTGGAGGGATCCTGCGGGTCAAGGTGCTGCTGCAGGTAGCCGTTGTCCACTTCAAAGCGGAAGAAGGTCTTTTCAGCGTCGCCGTCCGTCCAGCCGTGGGCGCGGGCGTCGGCTTCGGTGTCATAGGCCACGCCGTTGACGTAGCGAATGACCACCGGCGGGTCCTGATAGGTCAGGCCCTCGGAAGCGGTGCCGGCCTTGAAGGTCCAGGTTCCGGCCTCGAAGTTCTTGTTGGCGATGTTGGCGTTGGAGGGCACTTCCACCAGGGCGTAGTGGTGTTCCGAACCGTCGCCGAAGTCGCCGAAGGTAAGGGAAGCGTTGAACTTGACGGTCAGATCAACGTGCGAAGCGTCGGGCGTGCCGCCGCTGGTCTTGTCAAAGCTGTCTTTAGCCCAGCCGTCCTCGTACTTCTGGGTCTTGTCGCTCTCGTCCACCGTCATGGAGCCGTTGTAGCCGTCCGCGTCGATGTGCAGGCTGGGCTCGATGATGTTCGGCTTGTCGGCCACGGCGTCCACCACGAGGGTGAAGGTGCCGGTCGCGGCGCCGGTCCGGCCGCCGGCGGTGATCAGATCCACCCTGGCGTTGATGGTCATGTCATGGTCGCTGTTGGTGGGCGGAATGATATACACGCCGGAATGGGAGGAGTCGTTGATATTGGTGTTGAACATGTCCTCGGTGAACTGGTAGCGGCCCTGATCGTCCGGAAACACTTCCTGGTCGCCTACGAATATTCTGGTGCCCGGATCAAAGCCGGACAGAGTGATCCAGGTCACCGTGGTGGTGCCGGTGGGCGTGAAATCAAAGTAGATCTGGCCGGGAACCTGCTGCCCGCCGTCAACGTGCTGGTGCTGATACGGCCGCGCGTCTTCATAGGCGCCGGCCTTGAACATGCCGTCGCCCAGTCCGGTTTGCACGTCAAACCCGAAATCGCCGCCGGGAGTCTCGCCGCCAATCCAGGGATCGGGCACTTCGGAGCCGCGGCCCCAGAAGTCGGTGCCCAGTTTGCCGAAGCGGTCGATGCCGGCGATAAGGTTGCCCGCGTCGTCGGCGTATTCGCCCGAGCCGCTGCCCGCGGCGCCGGCGCCGCCGCCGGGGCCGGCCGCGGTGGTCATGTCAAGGCCGGAGCCGGAGAAGAAGTCCGTGCTGGCCACAACCGTGCCGTCAGGCAGGCGCAGCGAGGGCAGGCTTTCGTCGCCCACGGCGAAAAAGTCTTTGACGGTTACCTTGCCGCCGCCTTCGACGTCAAAGGACAGGTCGTTGCCCGAGCGGGTCGGGGTGGCGACCGAAGGATCGAAGCCGAGCTGCAACTGGCCGCCGGCGGAAGAGTCGATGGTGACGTTGGCGCCGGCGTCAGGCTTGGGCACGGCGACGTTTTGACGGATAGGCGCAGTGGTGTTCGGAGTGTTGGATTCAGGAGCCATGGTGTCCCCCTTGGATTGTTAAAAATAGATGAGAGCCGCGCACGGGACGCATCACGGGCGATAGAGAACGTGGATAGAGAAAATATTCCAAGAGTGGGGATTCTCTATTGCCAACACTTCGAACCTTGCCGCGTAACCTTCGCCCCTGCGTTTCCCCCCGCGGAGCGCTGGCTGTTATCGCATTCGGTCCGAAGCTCTCACTAAGAAGTGACGCCCCCGGCAATAATTGTGATATGATTCGTACATAACCGTCATCTTTCGATTTGGAATCATACCATGGACTTTCAGTCCGGTAGAAAGCATATCGTAGATCTTCAATCCGATGTCAAGAGGATTTGAAAAAATACCTCTATTTTTAGAAAATTTCGTCACAAGGAGGATTCTTAATTCCCCGCCAGAAAAGAAAAGCATGCGCTGGAGGCGAAAGTCCGCGCCATCGCGCATGAGGAAGCGTCGCCGCCGCAACCGTTTTTACAATGACAAGCCACGCTGGACCCGAAGGTCCAGCGCGGGCGGAAGCCGCAATATCCGGGCGGCTATTTTTTGGTCAGGGCCTGCACCAGTTCGCTCAGTTCCCTGGCCTGGGGCGGCAGGCCGGCCACGGCGCGCGCGCCGTCTTCCATGGCCCCGGCGGCCGACCGGCTGAGCGTTTCCAACTCGTCCACCGAATGGGAAATCTGAAGGCTGGCGGCCGACTGGTCCTGGCACAGGGCCGCAATGTCCTGAATTTGGCCGCTCACGGTCTGCACCAGGGAAACGATGTCCTGCAGCGACGTGCGCGCCTCCTCACTGATTTCCACTGTTTTTTCCACGGATTCCACGGCCCGGTTCACGCCCTGGACGCTTTCGTTCATGCTGGCCTGGATGCCGCGAATGGCCTCGTCCACCTGACGCGTGGCCTGCATGGTCTTTTCCGCCAGCTTGCGCACCTCGTCCGCCACCACGGCGAAGCCGCGCCCGGCCTCTCCGGCGCGGGCGGCTTCAATGGCGGCGTTCAGGGCCAGCAGGTTGGTCTGATCCGCGATGTCGCTGATCATGTCGATGATTGCCCCGATGCCTTCGGTCCGCGAGGACAAGTCCCGCATCTGCGTGCCGATGCGCTCGGTGGAGCCGCGTATGCCGTCAAAGGCCTCTATGGCGTGGTTGACCACGCCGGCGCCCTGCACGGCCCGCTCTTGCGTGCGCTCGGCAAAGCCGGCGGCGTCTTCGGCCCTGGCGGCCACCTGCCGGGTGGAGTCGGCCATCTGGGTCACTGCCTGGGCCGCCCCGCCGGCAAGGCGGCTTTGCGCCTGCGAACTTTGCAGGGCAGCGCCCATCTTTTCCACCAGCGCGTCGGCGGTGGAGCGCAGGTGCCCGGCCACGCCCTCCACCCGGCCGGCCACTTCATGCATGGCCTGCTGCCGGTCCAAAGCGTGGCTTTTCGCCTCTTCGGCCTCGCGCACCGCCGCCTGGGCCCGCTCGGCCTCGCGCCGGGCTTCGGCCTCTTTCTGCTCCGCCTGCCCCATGACCTTGAGCAGGGAATCAAGCATGTGCCGCAGGGAATTGTCCAGATCGCGCAGTTCCCGGATATTGCCCTGTTCGCCGCCGCAGGCCTTGTAGTTGCCGCCCGCCACCTCGCCGGCAACGCGCGCCAGCCGCTGCACCGGGCGGGACACGCCGTTGGCGGTCACGAACACCAGCACCAGCAGGACGAGAATGCCCGCCGCCGCCACGCCCAGGGAGATGTAAAACTGTTTGTCGGCCCCGGCCATAACCTTGTCCAGGGGCAGGGCCACGATGAAGTTCCAGGGCGCGTCAAAGGCTTCCATGCTCACCTGCGACACGAAAAACAGCATCCGCTCCTGGCTGTTCAAAAGGGATGCGCCCGTGTACAGGCGCTGTTCCTTGCTGTTTCCGGCCTTCTGCATTTCCGCGATGGTTTCCGGGCTGAGCACGTCGGCCATTTTTTTGCCCACGTCTCCCATGCGCGGGGAGCCGATGACAATGCCCGAGTCCGAAATCAGCATGGCGTAGCCGGTTTCATAGGGCTTGGCCTTGGCGATAAGGGCGCTCAAGGATTTCAATTCAATGTCGATGCCGCCGACGCCGAGAAATTTTCCCTCCGCCTGTATGGGCATGACGATGGAGGTCATGAAGATTTTCGTGGGCGTGTCCTCATCTATATAAGGAGGAAGAACGCATATTCGGCCCTTGTTTTTGGGCGTGGTGTAGTAAGACTCGCTATCGTAAGCCTCGGACACGTCGTATTCCGGCGTGCCGGCGGGGGTCATCCAATAGGCGTTGGCGCGGCCTTCCTTGTTGCCGTAATCGACGTTGTCCACGAACTCCGCGTCTTTGCCGTCAAAGGCATTGGCCTCCCAGAGCACCCAGGCGCCCACAAAGCCCTTTTCCGCCGCGGCCACGCCCCCCACCAGATCGCGCAGATAGGCGCGATCGGTGTGGCCTTCGGCCCTGAACTGGACAGCGGCCGACACCATGGCCTTGACCATGGCCTGGGCCTGCTGCAGGCGCTCCAGAAGCGGCGCGGACTCCCTGGCGGCAATGCTCCCGGCCTGCTGCACGGCAAAGGCGTGGGCCTGCTCGCGGGCGCTGATCTGGTTATATATGCTGATGCAGGCCAAAATGATGATGATGGCCGGCACAAGAAGCAGCAACATCCTGGTCTTCAGACGCATGTTCCCTCCCGTCCGCCCCGGAGCGGACGTCGCAAAAATGATGTGGTGTGATGATCCCCCGAAAAATGCAACACCCGCCGGCGCGGTTACGGCAACAGCCTGACCGGACGGGACGATATTCGGTATTGCATTGGTACGTATTTCCCTACTGGCCTTCTTCACGCCCTGTCAATCAAATTTTGCATTGCGCCCGGAATCGCTTGATTTTCGCTTGACATATTTCTCAATCCCGTTGTATTCGTTACGTATAGGGGAATTGTCCCTTACTGCGAAAAACAGGAATATTTTTATGACCGCGACCCCGTTCACCCCCGCTTGCCGCGCCCAGGCCGTCTTCGGCGGTTTTGTCGCGTGCGGACTTTGGTGGCAGGGCTTTACCTTCGCGGCCATGGTACGCATCTGACAGTATGTTCTTTTTGTAAACCAGAGGCCGCGGGCAAACGCTTGCGGCCTCTTTTCTTTGCCATACGGGCCGCGACCGATTCCTCCCGCGCCTCGCTCTCCTCAAGGAGACCCGTATGCGCCTTTGTCTTACCCAGCACGCCGAACTCCCTGACAGCGACCTGGAAACCCCGGTGGGGCTTTTCATGCGCCTGGCGGGCGAGCGCCAGGGCGTTCTTCTGGAAAGCGCCGAGGTGGACGGCCGCTGGGGCCGCTTCAGCGTCATTGCCGCCGACTTTCTGCTCACCGCCCGCTGCATCCGGGGCCAACTGGCCCTGCAAACGGCCGATCCCGGCCTTGCTCCCCTTCTGGAACACGACGGCAAACCCTTTTTTCAGGGCCTCCGCGAGCTTTTGCGATCGCTGGAACTGACTCCCGACCCCCGTTATCCCCTGCCCCCCATCACCAGGGGCCTTTACGGCTACCTGGGCTACGGCCTGGCCGGCACAATCGAGCCAAAGCTGGCCGGCCGCCTGGCCCCGGACGAGGCCGAGGCCTGCCTGGCCCTGCCGGGCAGCGTCATCCTCTTTGACCACGGCTACAATCGCGTCATCCGCCTGAGCGCCCGCCTGGACGGCCGCCCTCTTATTCCCCTGGATTCCGCCCCGTTGGTCCGGCAGGACATGCCGGAGCCGGCCGCGCCCTCTCCTCTGGCGGAAAAATCCGGGTACACGGCGGCCGTGGACAGGGTCAAAGAGTTGCTTCGCCGGGGCGAAGCCATTCAGGTGGTGCTGTCCGCTCCCTTTGCCGCCCCCCTGGAGGAAAGCCCCTTTGCCCTGTACCGCCGCCTGCGCCGCCTGAACCCTTCTCCGTATATGTTCTACATGCGTCTGCCGGACGGCGTGCTGATGGGCTCCTCCCCCGAAGTGCTGGTCACCTGCGAGGCCGGCAACCTGCGCCTCCGCCCCATTGCCGGCACCAGAGCCCGCGGCGCCAATGAAGCCGAGGACGCCCTGTTCGGCGACGACCTGTTGCAGGACCCCAAGGAAAAAGCCGAACACGTCATGCTGGTGGACCTGGGCCGCAACGATCTGGGCCGCATTGCCAAACCCGGCACGGTTTCCTTGCAGCGTTTCATGGAAATCGAACGCTTTTCCCACGTCATGCACCTGACTTCGCGCATCGGCGCGGAACTGGCGCCGGGTCTGGACGCTCTGGACGTCATCGCCGCCGCCTTTCCGGCCGGAACGGTCAGCGGCGCCCCCAAAGTGCGGGCCATGGAAATCATCGCCGACGAGGAACAGACGCCGCGCGGCCCCTATGCCGGCGCCATAGGCTGGATCGGCCTGGACAAGGATGCCGTCCATCTGGATCTGGGCATCACCATCCGCAGCCTGTGGGTTCGCCAGGGTCGGGTGCGCTGGCAGGCCGGCGCGGGCATCGTGCACGATTCCGTGGCGGAAAAAGAATGGGACGAATGCCTGGCCAAAGCGGCCATCATCCGCAAAGTGGTGTTCGGCGAAAACAACGGCGATACCGCCGGCATCCGGTAACCCGGGGAGTATTTTCATGTTTCTGCTTATCGATAATTACGACTCCTTCACCTACAATCTGGTCCAGGCTTTTTTCCAGCTCGGCCGCGACCCGGTGGTGGCGAAAAACGACGATCCCGCCCTGCCCGGCCTGGCGGAAGAGCCTTCTTTGTCCATGGTCTGCATCTCCCCCGGTCCCGGCCGGCCGGAAAACGCCGGCCTGTGCCTGGAATTTCTGCACCGCCTGCCGCCTTCCACGCCGGTGCTGGGCGTTTGTCTCGGCCATCAGGTCCTCGGGCATTTCGCCGGAGCGGGCTGCGAGGTGGCCAAAGACATCATGCACGGCAAGCAATCGCTTGTCAGCCATGACGGCACGGGCCTGTTCCACGGCCTGGCCAGCCCCATGACCGTAGGCCGCTATCACTCCCTGCTGGTCCGGGCAGAGGATGCTCCGCAACGGATCGCGGTCACGGCCCGGACGGACGCGGGCGAGGTCATGGCCTTGCGCTATCTGGACCGGCCCTGGGCCGGAGTGCAATTTCACCCGGAATCCGTGCTCACGCCCGAAGGGATGCGCCTGCTGGCGAATTTCCCCTCGGCCCTGATCGCGGAAACCGGCACGGAGGCCCGCCGCGCGAACGGACGCGCCCCCGTGACCCAAAGCGCCGCGCCGCCGGCCCGCATGTCGACCATCATCGAACTGCTGGCAACCGGTCGGAATCTCAGCGCCGATCAGGCGGCCGCGGCCTTCACCAGACTTATGGAAGGGGAGCTGTCCCCGTCCCAGGCCGGGGCCCTGCTTCTGGGCCTGCGAGCCAAGGGGGAAACCCCCGATGAAGTGAACCAGGCCGTCAACGCCGTGCTTGCCAAGGCCGTGCCCGTGCCGCCCATGGCCGGAACCACCATTGACATCGTGGGCACGGGCGGGGACAACAAAGGTTCGTTCAACTGCTCCACCGCCACCTCCCTCTGCCTGGCCGGCATGGGGCACAAGGTGCTCAAGCACGGCAACCGCTCCGTGGCCTCCCGCTGCGGCAGCGCCGACGTGCTGGAACGGCTGGGCATCCCCCTGGACACGCCTCCGGAGGCCGTACCCCGCGTCCTTGAGGAACAGGGCTTCGTCTTTCTGTTCGCGCCCCGCTACCATCCGTCCTTTCGCCACGTCATGCCGGTGCGTCGCGAACTGGGCGTGCGCACCCTGTTCAACATCCTGGGGCCGCTGGTCAACCCGGCCAGGCCCACGCACCATTTGTTCGGCGTGGCCGACCCGGACCAGCTTTCCCTGGTGGCCGAAACCCTGGCCCGGTCCGGCGGGGCCACGGGCATCGTGCTGCACGGCGCGGGCGGCTACGACGAGGCCACAACCCTTGGCGAATGCGCCCTGATGTTCGTGCGCGACGACGAGGTGCGGCCCGGACGGCTCGACCCGGCCGAATACGGCTTTGCCCCCTGCGAGGAAAACGATTTGGCGGTAAAAGACCCGGAAGAAGCGGCCGACATCCTGCGCTTTCTTTTGCAAGGGCGAGGGCCGCGCCCCATGCGCGACATGCTGGCCCTGAACCTGGGCCTGGCCCTGTACCTGCTGGCCCCGGGCGCGGAACGGCCGGACGCCGGTTGCGGCTATGACAAGTCCAGAATGGCGGCCGCCATGCAAGAAGCGAAAACGGCCGTGGCCGGCGGCGCCGGCAGGAGGTTCTGCCATGCTTGATATGTTCCGCGCGGCCAAGGTCAGGGAGGTTGCCTCCCTCATTGAACTGAGCGCCAGGGGAGAGATGCCGCCGCCATACGCCGGCCCGCGCCCGTCCATTGTCGCCGGTCTGAAAGCCGCCGGGCCCCTGCCGGTAATTGCGGAATACAAACGCGCCTCGCCTTCCCGGGGCGACATCAACCTGACGGCAACGCCCGAATCCATCGCCCGCGCTTACGCCAACGCCGGGGCCGGGGCCATTTCCGTGCTGACGGAAGAGGACTACTTCAAGGGCAGCCTGGATTTCCTCGCCCGTATGGCCGCCCCCGGGCTGCCGCTGTTGCGCAAGGATTTCATCCTTCACCCCCTGCAGGTGGTCCAGACCGCCGCCACCCCGGCCTCGGCCTTTCTGATCATCGTGCGCATGCTCAATGACGCCGCCTTCGAGACCCTGCTGCGGGAAGCCAAGCGGCATGGCCTTGAAACGGTGGTGGAAGTGTTTTCCGAAACGGATCTCGAACGGGCGCAACGGGCTTCGGCTTCCATCATCCAGGTCAACAACCGCGATCTGGACAGCCTGAAAACGGATCTGGCCGTGTCCCGCTCCCTTGTGGAACGTAAACAGGCGCAGGAATTCTGGATTACCGCCAGTGGCGTCGAGAGCCATGAGCGGCTCGCCTCTCTGCTGGACCTGGGTTTTGACGCCGCCCTGGTGGGCACGTCCCTCATGCGGGGGAACGATCCGGGACGGGAACTGGCCGAACTTCTGCACGGAGGCAGGTTCCATGCCTGAAACGCTTTGCAAAATCTGCGGCCTGCGCCGGGAAGAAGACCTGCGCCTCTGCCACGAACTGGGCGTGGGCTTTACCGGCTTTATCTTTGTCCGCCAAAGCCCCCGCTTTGTGGAACCCGAAGCCGTGGCCGCCCTGCCGGTCCATTACCCGGCCTCGCCGGCCGGACGCCCCCTGCGCGTGGGTGTGTTCGCCGACCAACCCCTGGACGAAATACGCCGCGTTGCCTCCATGGCCAGGCTTGACCTGTTGCAGCTTCACGGCGGCGAGGACGAAGACTTCTGCCGCGCCTTACGTCCGGAACGCGTGATCAAGACGCTCTGGCCGCAACGCCTCAGCCGGCACGGGCTGGAAAACGAAATGCGCCGCTTCGCCCCGGTCTGCGCCTGGTTTCTTCTGGACGCGGGCCAAAGCGGCGGCGGCAGCGGCAACAATCTTGACTGGCGGGATTTGGCGAGCCTGCGCCCGCCCCGGCCCTGGCTGCTGGCCGGCGGGATTGGCCCTGACACCCTGCCCGCGGCCCTGGCCGCCTGCTCCCCGGACGGCGTTGACCTCAACTCGGCCCTGGAATCGGCCCCCGGCGAAAAAGACCATGCCCGCATGCGCGCGGCCGCGGCAATAGTGAAAAGCGCCTCCGGCGGCTTAAGGGGCGTTGCCCCTTAAGAATCCCCACCAAAGGGGGTCACCCCCTTTGGAAACCCCATTTGGGGATGCGGCGGTCGCGGTTGGGCGAGGGTTCTCCGCTTTATGAGGCTCACGCTGGCATGGACAACGATAGCACGGTGGCGAGACAAAAGTTTCCGGTAACTTCACCATAGCAATACAGGATGTCGTTATGAAAAAAGGCTATTTCGGCGAGTTCGGCGGGCAGTTCGTCCCTGAACTGCTTATCCCTCCCTTGCGGGAACTGGAGGCGGCCTGCGCCTCCATCCTGACTTCCCCGGAATTTCAGAAAGATCTGGCCGCGCTGCTCACGGAATTCGCCGGCCGGGCCACGCCCCTGACCTTTTGCGAAACCCTGTCGCAAGACCTGGGCTTCAGTCTCTGGCTCAAGCGGGAGGATTTGCTCCATACCGGGGCGCATAAAATGAACAACACCCTGGGCCAGGCCCTGCTGGCCAAACGCATGGGCAAGACGAGCCTGCTGGCCGAAACCGGGGCCGGCCAGCACGGCGTGGCCACGGCCGCGGCCGCGGCCAAACTGGGCCTTGGCTGCACCATTTTCATGGGCTCCACGGACGTGGTCCGCCAGGCCCCCAACGTGGCCCGCATGAAGCTGCTCGGCGCCGAGGTGGTCCCGGTGGACAGCGGAACGAAAACCCTCAAGGACGCCATCAACGAGGCCCTGCGCGCCTGGATAAGCGCCCAGGAAAACACCCTGTATTGCTTTGGCACGGCCGCCGGCCCGCACCCTTTTCCCACTCTGGTCCGCGATCTGCAATCCGTCATCGGCCGGGAAATCAAAGCCCAGACCGTGGAAAAAACCGGCCGCCTGCCCGACGCCGTGGTGGCCTGCGTGGGCGGCGGCTCCAACGCCATCGGCAGCTTTTATCCCTTTGCCTCGGACCCGGACGCCGCCGGCGTCCGCCTGATCGGCATCGAGGCCGGCGGCACCGGCGAACCCGGCTGCTACAACTCCGCGCCCATCAATCTGGGCACGCCCGGCGTGCTGCACGGCCAGTTCAGCATGCTGCTCCAGGACGCCGACGGGCAGATTGAGCCTTCCCATTCCGTGTCCGCCGGGCTGGACTACCCCGGCGTGGGCCCGGAACACGCCTGGCTGAACAGCCAGGGCCGGGCCGAATACCGCGTCATCAACGACGATGCCGCCCTGCGCGCCTTTGTCACGCTGTCGCGCAAGGAAGGCATCATCCCGGCCCTGGAATCCTCCCACGCCCTGGCCTGGGTGCTGGAACACCCCGAGGATTTCGTTTCCGGCTCGCACGTCGTCGTCACCCTGTCCGGCCGGGGCGACAAAGATCTGGGCATTGCGGCCGAACATCTTCCCATGCTCCAAGGAGGCGCGGCATGAAGACTCTGCAACAACGCATAGAAGCGGCCAACGCCGAAGGGCGGGTGGCCCGCATTCCTTTCCTGACCGCCGGTTTTCCCACGCCGGAGCGTTTTCCGCATATCTTGCGCGAACTGGATGAATGCGGCGCGGACATCATAGAAGTGGGCGTGCCTTTTTCCGACCCCGTGGCCGACGGCCCGGTGGTGGAAGACGCCTCGCGCCGAGCCCTGGAACAGGGAGTGACCCTCAAGGGCATCATGGAAACCCTGGCCGGCCTCAAACCGCGCCTGAAAGCCGGGCTCGTGCTCATGGGCTACTACAACCCCTTTCTCCAGTACGGGCTGGACAAGCTGGCCGCTGACGCCGCCGAAGTCGGGGTCCAGGGCCTGATCGTGCCTGATCTGCCCCTGGACGAGGACGAGCCCTTGCGCCGCGCCCTTGAGGCCCGCAAGCTCGACCTCATTCCCCTGGTGGGTGTGAATACCGACGAGGAACGCATGCAAGCCTATGCGCGCCGGGCCACGGGCTATGTTTACGTGGTGTCCGTGCTCGGCACCACGGGCGTGAGGCAGGATATGTCCCAAGCCGCGGCAAAGGCCCTGGCGCGGGTGCGGACGATCTTCCCCCTGCCGGTGGCCCTCGGTTTCGGCATCCAAAACCCGGACCAACTCGCGGCCATGCCTGTCAAACCGCACGCGGCCGTGTTCGGCAGCGCCCTGCTGCGCCATCTGGATTCCGGCGGCTCGGCCCGCGAGTTCATGGCTCCGTGGGAGCGTGCCCGGAAATAAGCGCTTCGCGGACAATCGCGGCGTCAAAGCCCTTTTTGCGTTGACTACGCGGGATGATCCCGCATTTTCTCCGCGAGAAAGGGCTTTTCCTTTTCCTGCCGTCTGGCGTAGCGCGACGCCAGCACCGCGCAGGTCATAAGCTGGATCTGGTGAAAAAGCATGAGCGGCAGCACCATAATGCCCACGGTGGCGGACGGGAACAGCACTTTAGCCATTGGTATGCCGCTGGCCAGACTTTTTTTGGATCCGCAGAACACCATGGTGATTTCGTCCGGCGTGGAAAAACCCGCCGCCCGGGCGGACACGGTGTTGATCGTCAGCGCCACGGCCAGCAGCAGCATTGACACAAGGCAGATCGCCAACAGCGACCATCCGTTCACCTGGCTCCATATGCCGTTTACCACCGCTGCGCTGAAGGCCGTGTAAACAACCAGAATAATCGATGTGCGGTCGGTTTTGTTGATCAGCGCGCGGTATTTGTCCATCCAGGCGCCGATGCGCGGGCGCAGCAAATGGCCGAGCACAAAGGGGAGCATAAGCTGGAGCATAATGGAGCTGATCGCCTCCCAGATATCCGGCGAGCCTTGCTGGGCGGCCATAAGCGCCTTTGCCAGAAACGGCGAAATGAACACCCCCAGTATGGTGGAAGCCGAAGCGCTGCACACGGCCGCCGCCACGTTGCCCCCGGCTATGGAGGTAAAGGCGATTGAGGACTGCACGGTTGACGGCAGCACACACAAGTACAAAAAGCCCTGGTACAGTTCCGGCGTGAGGCCAGGAACCGATACGCGGCCAAGCAGAATGCCCAGCAGCGGGAACAGGGCGAACGTGCTCAGGAATATGCATGAGTGCAGCTTCCAGTTGCTTATGCCGCGAATAATCGCCTCGCGTGAAAGTTTCGCGCCGTGCATGAAAAACAGCAACGCTATGGCCGCGTCCGTGAGATGCTCGAAAAAGACTTTGGCCGCGCCTGTACAGGGCAGCACCGTGGCCGTGCCGACCGCGCAGACAAGCGCCAGAAGGAATGGATCGAGATGAAGCTTTTTGAACCAGGACATAACAATGCCTCGCGGTGAGGGTTTCGGGAGTAATAAACCTCCTTTTCAAACTCTAGCAAATTTATCAGACTCACACAATCCGAGTTATAAAAATTGGGGGAATCCCGAGGCGAAAAAGAAAGGGTCTTTTTCAAAAGACCCTTTTTTCGCCGCTTCTTTCCAGGTTCTACTCCCGGTACCCGTGGCTGAATTCTTTGGCATAGAGGCGCGAAGGCGGGCTTTCCCCTTTTTCGCCCGGCAGGATCAGAAAGACGGTCTGGCGGGTGAACCCTTGTTCGCGAACGGCTGTTTCCAGATTGTCCAGCGTGGTCCGGACCAGTTTTTCGTCCGGCCAGCCCACGCGATGAGCGAGCAAAACGGGCGTATCCCCGGCCAGACCGCCCCGGCGCAGTTCCCCGGCCAGGAGGCCCGGTTCCCGCGCTGAGAGATACACAGCCAGGGACGCGCCGTGCCGGGCGTAGTCCGCCACCCGCTGTCCTTCGGGCACCGGGGTTCTGCCGTCCAGCCGGGTCACGGCCAGGCTCTGGACGCGCTCGGGCACGGTCAGGCTGACCCCGGCGGCCGCGGCCGCGGCAAAAACCGCGCTCACGCCGGGCACCACGGCCCAGGGTATGCCATCGCGATCCAGCAGGGCCGCTTGCTCGCGAACCGCGCCGTAAAGCATGGGATCGCCCGTGTGCACCCTGGCCGTCATGCGGCCGGATAACGCGGCTTCGCGCAACAAGGCGTGGGTTTCGTCCAGATTCAGGGGCGCGGAATCTATCACCCTGGCCCCGGCTTTGGCGCAGGCCACCACTTCCGCCGGCACCAGGGAGCCGGCGTAGAGCACAAGATCCGCCTCGCTGATCAAACGCCGGCCCTTGACCGTGATCAGTTCGGGATCGCCGGGACCGGCCCCGATGAACCATACCTTGCCCCTCTCGTGGGCCGTTGCCGCGTTGTTCATATGGTATCCTCAGACTGTTTGGCCTTCACTGTCCCGGCGACAGGCGCACAAAGACAAAACCCTTTTCCAACAGCGCGGGCAGGGAGCGTTCCAGGCCTTCGCGGGTGCCGCTGCGGGGGTGGTTCAGGTGATAGAGCAGGATATCGCCGTCTTTGGCGGCCAGGGTTTTGGCCGCCACTTTGGCGGCGGGGAGGCTGGCCCCCTCGTCGCCGGCAATGCTGTAGCCGGCAATGCCGAGATCCAGATCCCGGATTACCCGCACGGCCACGTCGTCATAATAGGCCGTGCCGGAGCGGAACCAGCGCGGCCGCTTGCCTGTGGCCGCCGCAATGTCCCGGGCGTTGCCCTCCACCTCGCGCGCGAGTTCGTCAAAGGAGGCCGTGCCCTTGATGCCGTAAACGCTGTTGCCGTTCACCGAGCAGGGCTTGTGCCGGGAACCGTGGGCCGCGATTTCAAACAGGGGATCGGCGGCCAGATCGCGCAGGGCTTCGGGGTTGCCGCGCATCCAGCGGGAGGTGACGAAAATGGTGGCCGGAATCCTCTTTTCCCGCAGCAGGGCGATGATGCCGGCGTCGTAGCTGGTTCCCCGGCCTCCGTCGCAGGCGTCCAGGGTCAGGGCCACTGTCGGGCGGCCGCTGCCGCCGGCCGGGGCTGTCGCCGCCGGGGCCGGGGCGGTTCCTTCCGTTCCGGAAGGCGCGGGCAGGCCGCCGGCCGGATCAAGATGCCGGGTGACGCCGGCAAGGTGCTCTCCCCACTGTTTGGGCCTGAGGCTGCCATAAGCGCGGGCAAAGGTCGCGCCGAGTTGTTCGAGAGAGAGCCCGGCAAAAGGAGCGCCGGAAGATGCCGCCCGCGCGGACGGGGAAGCGCCGGCACCGCTCTGGAGCGGAGCGCCACCCTGGGCCGAAGCGCCGCCTTGAGCCGGAACGCCGGCCTGGCCGGTGGGCAGCGCACGGTTCTCCGGCGAAGCAACCGGCGGCGGAACGGGACGGCCCTGCTCCTGCGGAGCCGGAGAAGCGGTCTCCGCCGAAGCGGGCGACTTCCGGCCGGCAGTGTTCGCGGCCGGGGCATTCTTGCCGCCGGCCGATCCGGCGCCGGTCGCGGGGGCGGCTTCGGCCGTTTGGCCGGGTCGGGCGGTCAGGCTGTCAGCCAGACGCTCAAGCTCCCGATTCGCCTGCCGGTCCGCACTCGTGTACTTGTAGACGCCAAACGCGCCAAGAGCGACCACCAGGACCAGAAGCGCCAGACCCGGCGCGAGCAGCCGCGACGGCTGCGTTTTCCGTTTCCGGGGATATTTGGGACGGCCTCTTGTCATGGCGGAATCCTTTGTTCAGTCCTGAAAAGACGTTCGCCGCGTCCATCGACGGGTTTCCAGCCGCGTTGCGCCTTTGCGCGGCACCCACCATAGCGCGGGAGCGGGCAAAAGGGAATTTCTTATGCCGGGAGATTCCTTTTGAAGTTGCCCAAGAGTCGTATTGCCTCCGGCGGCCAAAGGGGGTGACCCCCTTTGAAAACCCCATTTTGCGGGCATGGCTCAAGTGGATAAATATTTGTGGTAATTTACTTAAGCGGTGACTCGTCCGGGAAAAACAGGCCGGAATAAAAAAGCCCCCGAACAATCGGGGGCTCCGGGGCTCCAGCCATCGGCATCCGCCTCCTTTTTGTGCTTGCGTTTGCGCGAATAGGCCTGGTGGTTTTTGTGGGCCCTGGCCGGAGGGGCCTGTTTTTTGCGGATCTCAGGCTCCGGCAGAACAAGGGTGAACAGAATTTTGGCCATGATTGTCTCCTTTTAAAGCATTTCACGAATGAAATGAGTGAATTGCTCTGCAAGGATTTGTCCTCAAATCCTTGCCACGAAAGAGGCGTAGGCGGGCCTTGCCCGCCGTTAAGCGACTCTTTCAAGCGTTAATTGCTCTAAAACGGTTGGCTGTATGTACCAGCTTTTACGGCAGGGTCAAGACGACACCGCGCCGGCGATCACTGGCAAATCACGGCCGCGCGCAGGGAAAAAGCCAGATTGCCCCGATCCGTTCCATAGCCACAAATAAAAAGTTTTGAAGGGAGAGGAAGGGGGTCCGGGGGAAGGAGAGGGAAACGTTATCAAAAGTTTCCCTCTCCGTCCCCCGGACCCCATTCCTATGCCTTCATCACTTTTTATTTGTGGCTATGGAACGGATCGGGGCACTCTGGCTTTTTCCCTGCGCGCGGCCGTGATTTGCCAGTGATCTCCGGCGCGGTGTCGT
>JAVBOI010000125.1:0-7863 GCA_031550695.1 Desulfovibrio sp.
AAGGGGGTTCCCCCTTCCCCCGGCCGCCGGAGGCATCATCCTAGAGCAATTAACGCTTGAAAGAGTCACTTAACGGCGGGCAAGGCACAGAGCCTGTGTCCGCGACCCGCCTACGCCTCTTTCGCGGCAAGGATTTGAGGACAAATCCTTGCAGAGCAATTCACTCATTTCATTCGTGAAATGCTCTAGCTAAACACCCACTCCATTATGGCCATTTGCATGTGCAGACGGTTTTCGGCCTGGTCGAAGACGATGGAGGCGGGGCTTTCGAAGACGTCTTCGGTGACTTCTTCGCCGCGATGGGCGGGCAGACAGTGCATGAATTTGGCGTCGGGCTGCGTCAGGCGCATGAGGTCGGCATCCACGCAGTAGCCGGCAAAGGCTTTTTCGCGGGCGCGCTGTTCGGATTCCTGCCCCATGGAGGCCCAGACGTCGGTATTGATATAGTGGGCATTAGCGGCGGCCTGACGGGGGTCGCGGCAAAGCGTCACCCGGGCGTTGCTTTCGCGGGCCAGATCAAGGAGAGCGGGGTCCGGATCGTAGCCCTGGGGGCAGGCCAGGGTGAGGGCGAAGGAAAAACGGATGGCGGCTTCGATCCAGGAGTTGGCCATGTTGTTGCCGTCGCCGATCCAGGCCACGTTAAGGGCGGTCAGGTCCGGGTGGCGCTCGTACATGGTGAGCACGTCGCTCATGACCTGGCAGGGGTGGCCTTCATTGGTCAGGGCGTTGATGACGGGAATGGAACCGTACTGCATGAGCTGTTGCAGCTTTTCTTCGCCAAATGTGCGGACGATCATACCGTCGTTGTAACGCGACAAAACCCTGGCCGTATCCTTGAGGGGCTCGGAGCGGCCAAGCTGGCTTTCGGCCGGAGTCATAAGGATGCACTGCCCGCCAAGGCGGCGCACGCCCACTTCAAAGGAGATGCGAGTACGGGTGGAGGCTTTTTCAAAAATCAGCACCAACACCTTGCCTTGGAGCAGGGTGCTGAAGTGGCGGGCTTCTTTCATGGCCTTGGCCCGACGCACGAGGTTCAGGGCGTTTTCCGGCGTCAAGTCACGTATACTGATGAAATGTTTTGCCATACGGTTCTCCATCCCGCCGTGGGGACGCGACGTGCGTTTTTGTCGGCGGGAAAAAATAGGCAGCCGGAAGCGGTGCAACCGCCCACGGCCTGAAAGGGCGAAATAATAGAGTGAAAAACGGGTAGTTGTAAAGAGGGAAGAAAGTACCGCTTGCAGGAGAAGGAATTGGCGAACTTTCAGGCCACCGTTGCGAAACGCCCGGCTCTGTGCCATGGTGGCGGGCCGGACCGCATGACGGTCCAGCATTTTATTTAATCATGCGATACAGGGGAAGGTATGGGCAGCGACGGTGTGACCAGGGCAGCGCGGGACAAAAATTTACGTATTCGGGGGGACAACCGCCCGGCGGTTCTTTCCTGGGGGTTGTTCTGGCGCATGGTGTTTGCCCAGGCCGCGCCCCTGTTTCTGGTGACGGCGGTCATCTGCTTTTTCGCTTACAACTGGGCGGCCATGCCGGTAATGGCCAAATTCGGGCTAATCATCCTGCTCATGCTGTGCTCGGCCGGCCTGGCGCTCTGGCGCGGGCTGGAATCGACGGCGGGAGGCCTGGGGCTGCTGGCATGCGGCCTGTTGGCCGGCCCGCTTCTGGCCGTGTACGGGCAGGCTTACCAGACCGGGGCCGATCCCTGGGAACTGTTCCGGGCCTGGTCGCTGTTTTTGATCCCATTGGCGCTCGTGGGGCGGCGCACCGGCCTCTGGTTTGTCCTGTGGGTGACGGCCAGCCTTTGGGCCGGGCTGTATTTAAGCGATCTGGCCCGCTTTTCCGGCCGCTGGGGCGACGACCTGTTCCTGTCCGACTATATGTTTTATCTGGCGGCCGGGCAGGCGGCGGCCTTGATGCTCTGGGAAACGGCCGCCGCCCGATTTGCCGGGCCGGAACGCCCGTTTTTACGGTCGCGCTGGCTGCCGCGCGTGATAGCCTTTCCACTCATGACCTTTCTGACCTGCATTCTGGCGGCGTGCATGCTGTTCCCCAGGGAGATGCGTTTCGGGTCGCTGCATCTGCCGCTCTATCTGGCCCTCATGGGCTGGGGATGTTATCACTATACGCAAAAAAAGCGCGACGCCCTCATGGTCGCTTACGGCCTGATGAGCTTGCTCTCTCTTGCCACGACCCTGCCGCTGATGGATCTGGAGCGTTTTGAAGGCCTTTCGGCCCGTTTTCTGCTGGTGGTGCTGATTCTGGCCGGAGGAGCGGCGGCATCGGTTAAAGTCCTGATGCGTTACCATGCGGGGAGCTTTCCGACGGCCCGGCCGGAGGACGCGGCCGGGCGCGAAGCCGGAGTGAAGGAATCGGAAACCGACGGGGAGGAACGGCAGCCGGAAGACACGGTGCCGCATGCCCACCCGACGCAAGAACCGGACGCCGCAAGATTCCAGGCCGCCCGGCCGAAAGACGGCCTGTCTCTAAGCTCGGTGTATACGCCCGACCTGATGCGTTTTACCTTGTCGGGAACGCTACCGGACGGGCGAAAAAGCGCTACCGCCGACCACGCGGCCGGAGCCCCATGGCCGGCCAGAGTGCTGGCCGGCCTGTGCGCCTGGATTGCCGCGCCCTTTGTCGTGGGCCTTATCGGCCTGCTGATAGGCTTCGCCACGGGCACGGGAGGCTTGATCGGCCTGCTGATTCTGGCGGCGGCGGCCGGGGCGTTTTTGTCCCGCCTGCCCAACGGGGGAGTGTTCAAGGATCAGGCCGCCCTGTGCCTGGCCCTGGCCGGCACTCTGGGTGCGGGAATGCTATATGCCCACGACCACTCCCAGAACCTTCCCTGCCTTTTGTTGCTGGCCCTGTTCGCTGTCGGAACCTTTGTCGTCGATAACGCCATCTATCGCTTTTTTGCCGCCGCCATCGGCATTCCCGTTCTCGCCCTGACCGTGCTGATGCCGGGCCTGGACGGCTCCAGTGTTTATTACTTTTTCAAAAGCGTCGAGAATTCGTCCGTATCTCCGGTCACCCCGGCGCTCTTTTTTTCCCTGCTCTGCGTCGCTCTGGCCCATGTCCGGACCATGCCGGCCGTCGGCGGATCGGATTCCGGCGGCCTTGCCGATCCCCGTTGGAACCCCAGTCTTGCCGGTTGTCACGCCGCGCTTTTTCTCATGGGCCTTCCCTCGCTCGGGGGCTTTCTTCTCTTGTTCGGGGGCTTTTTTCCCCTGTTCGGCATGATCGGCGCGGGCGCGGGCGTGGGGCTGGTCTACCTGGCGTTTCGCGTTTCCCGGCAACTGGGCCTGCCCCTTTCGCAGCAAGCCTTTTTCCTGATCGTCAGTGCGGCCGTGGCCTGTATTTCCCTGCGCCTGCCCTGGTTCGGAACGGGCCTCTTCGCCCTGGCCCTGTCCCGGCGGGCGGGCTCCACGCCGCTTATGGGGCTGGCGATTCTCGGCCTGGCCGTCGGCGTCAACCTGGAATATTACAGCCTCGGCACCAGCCTGCTGCATAAATCCGCGTCCCTGGCCGCCATCGGTCTGCTGCTGACCGCGGCCGCCCTTGTTCTGCACAGGTTGCTGCTGACCGCCGTCCGCACGGGACGGCTGCCGGATCCGCTGATTCTGCTCGCCGGCGAAAGCGCGACCGTCCCCGCAACGGTCGCTTCGCCGGATACGCCCCCGGGCGCGATTTTCCCGCCCTCCCCCGCCGGCGGCCCGGCCATCCCGCGCCGGGGCATCGCGGCCGCCTGCCTTGGCCTTTTCCTGGCCCTGTTCGGCTGGTCGGTCATGCAAAAGGAGCGGCTGCTCGCTTCCGGCGATCAGATAATCCTGGCCCTGCGCCCCGTTGACCCCCGTTCTCTCATGCAGGGCGATTACATGGTCCTCAGGCTGGCTGTTGAAAACGACATCCGGCACGCCCTGTACGGCCTTTCCGACAATGATCGCGCCCTGACTAAAGGTGTGGCCGTAGTGGAAATTGAAAAGGACAAGCCCGCCCGCTTCAAACGTCTGGACAATGGCTCTTCCCTGGCGGACGGGGAAAAACGCCTGGTGTTCCGGGGCCGGGAGGGAGAAGTTCAGGTAAGCTCCGGCGCGTTCTTTTTTCAGGAGGGGCACGGAAAGGCTTACGAAAGAGCCCGTTTCGCCCTGCTGCGCGTGGACGGCTCCGGCAACGGCCTGATCACCGCCCTGCTTGACGAACGCATGGAAATCATCCGGCCGGAGTTGGAAAAGGAACAGCCGGACGAACAATGAGAGAACCATGTGTTCCGTTGACCTGCCCGGCCTTTGCCTAGTATAGGGAAGACAGAGCCGCGAGCGGACGCATTGCCGCGACAGTGGCCTGAAGTCGCCGCGAACCGGCGGGCGCCAGATACAGAGAGGTTGTGCATGCGCTTACTCGTGACAGGCGGTTGCGGATTTATCGGCAGCAATTTCATCAGAATGCTGCTGCGTGACGATGCGGACGTCGTCATCTGCAACGCGGACAAGCTTACTTACGCCGGCAACCCCGCCAACCTGGCCCAAACGGCCAAAGAACACCCGAACCGCTATTTCTTCGAAAAGGCCGATATTGCCGATATCGACGCCATGCGTCGGATACTGGACAAACACGCCATTGACGCGGTGGTGAACTTTGCCGCCGAATCGCATGTGGATCGCTCCATCGCCGACCCCACGCCCTTTATCCATACCAACGTGCTTGGGGCGCAAACCCTGCTGATGGCCGCGCGGGAACACGGAGTCGCCCGCTACGCGCACGTTTCCACCGACGAGGTTTACGGCTCCCTGGGTCCTGAAGGCCGCTTTTCCGAAATCACCCCGTTGGCGCCCAACAGCCCCTACTCCGCCTCCAAAGCCTCGGCCGATCTGATTTGCCGCGCCTGGTACGAAACTTACGGCTTTCCCGTGATCGTGACCCGCTGCTCCAATAATTACGGCCCCTATCAGTTCCCGGAAAAGCTCATTCCCCTCATGTATTCCCGGGCCATGCGCGACGAGCCCCTGCCCGTGTACGGCGACGGCCGCAACGTGCGCGACTGGATTCACGTGGACGACCACTGCCAGGGCGTTCTGCTGGCCCTGCAAAAAGGCCGGCCCGGCGCGGTTTACAACTTCGGCGGCAACGCCGAACGCGGCAACCTTGACGTAGTGCGCGAAATTCTGCGTTATTGCGGCAAGCCGGAAAGCCTGATCCGCTTTGTGACCGACCGGCCGGGCCACGATCGGCGCTACGCCATGGACTATTCCCTTGCCGCCGAAGAACTGGGCTTTTCGCCCTCCCTGTCCTTTGAGGACGGTCTTCAGCAAACCCTGCGCTGGTACGGCGAAAACGAGGACTGGGTCCGGGGGGTGACTTCCGGGGCCTACCTGTCCTTCATGCAGGAATGGTACGGAGACAGAGTATGACAAGCGCCCAAAAAGCCGTCGTCCTGGGCGGCGTGACCGGACTTGTCGGCCAGGCCCTGACCGAAGCGCTTCAGGCATCCGGGTGGATGGTCCGCGCCTTAAGCCGCTCCGATGTGGATTTTCGCGCCCCGGACGCCTCCGACACTCTGAGAGGCCTGCTCGACGCCATCGAACCCGCCCTTGTCTTCAACACCGTGGCTTACACCCAGGTGGACGCGGCCGAAGACGACCCCGAGGCCGCCACCCTGCTTAACCGCACCCTGCCGGCCCTGCTCGGCCGCCTGGTCAAAGCGCGCGGCTGCGGCCTTGTCCACTTCAGCACCGATTTCGTGTTCAACGGCAAAAAACAACAGCCCTACACCAAAGAATACCCCACAGACCCCCTGTGCGTGTACGGCAAAACCAAACTGGCCGGCGAAGAAGCCCTGCTCTCCCTCGATCTGCCCAACGGCCTGATCATACGCACCGCCTGGCTGTTCGGCCCCGGGCGGAAAAATTTCGTCAGCACCATTCTCCAGCGCTGCCAGGAAAAGAAAGGGATCAACGTGGTGCACGATCAGATCGGCTCGCCCACCTACACGGCGGATCTGGCCCAATACACCCTGAAACTGGTGGAAGCCGGCGCCAGCGGCCTTTTTCACGTCGTCAACTCGGGTCAGGCCAGTTGGTGCGAACTGGCCTCCGAAGCCGTGCAACTGGCCCAGGCCCAATGCGTCGTCACCCCTATCCCGTCCTCGGCCTACCCGCAAAAAGCCACCCGCCCCGCGTACTCGGTGCTCGACTGCGGCGATTTGACCCGCATGACAGGCATCAGCCCCCGCCCCTGGCCCCAGGCCCTGCGCGAGTATATTTTCAAGGAGTTTCCTCCGGAATAGCGCATGAAACAGCAAAGCCTCTGGATCAGCGCCGGCGAAATGTCCGGCGACCTGCACGGCGCGCATCTGCTCAACTCCCTGCGCCAACACGCCCCGGATCTGCGCTTTATCGGCATGGGCGGGCCGGCCATGCGCGCCGCCGGTCTGGAAACCTTTTTCCGGGCCGAGGATCTGTCCGTCATGGGCATTACCGAGGTCTTGAGCCAACTGCCGCGCATCCTGCGCATGCTCTCCAACATCAAGGAAGCCCTGGTACGGGAAAAACCCTCGGCCATCGTGGTCATTGACGCGCCCGACTTTCATTTTCGCGTCATCAAGGCCGCCCGGAGCCTCGGCATTCCCGTCTATTACTACATCAGCCCCAAACTCTGGGCCTGGCGCCAGGGCCGGGCCAGGTTCATCCGCGACAACGTGCGTCGGCTGCTCTCCATCCTGCCTTTTGAGCAGGATTTCTACCGCCGCTTCGGCATGGAAATAGACTACGTGGGCAATCCCCTGGTGGACATGATCAACTACCCGGCCCTGCAAGCCTTCCCCCCGGAACCCGGCCTGATCGGTCTCATGCCCGGCAGCCGGAAAAGGGAAGTGACCGCCCTGCTGCGCGAATTCGCCGGCGCGGCCCGCATCATGCGCCAGCGCCTGCCCGATCTCGAGTTCGCCTGCCTGCGCGCCCCCGGCATGGACGAAAGCCTGCTGCGTTCCCTCTGGCCCGACGACCTCCCCTTACGATTCGTGGACCCCGACGACCGCTGGACCTTCATGCGCCGCTGCCAGATGCTCATGGCCGCCTCGGGCACGGCCGCCCTGGAAAGCGCCATCATCGGCACGCCCACCATCGTGGCCTACAAGGTCTCCGCCTTAAGCTACGCCGTGGGCCGGCTGCTGGTGCGCGTGCCATTCATCAGTCTGCCCAACCTCATTATCGGCCGGGGTGTGTTCCCCGAACTGCTCCAGGACCAGTGCGACGCCGCCCCCCTGGCCGAAACCGCCCTGCGCTGGCTGCTCCCCCCGCCCGGCGAGCAGCCCCTGGACCGCGTGCGCCAGGACCTGGACGAAGTGCGCCGTCTGCTCGGCCAACCCGGCGCCGCCGACAGGGCCGCCGGGATTATATTGGGGGATTTGAAAAGGCAGTAGTGATGAAGCCAACTCGGTCGAAGTGGGGCTCTGCCCCACGCCCCGCAAGGGGGCAACGGCCCCCTTGACCCGCGCATTTAGAGCAATTAACGCTTGAAAGAGTCGCGAAACTTCGGGCAAGGCACAGAGCCTGTGTCCGCGACCCGCCTACGCCTCTTTCGCGGCAAGAATTTGAGGACAAATCCTTGCATTGCAATTCACTCATTTCATTCGTGTAATGCTCTAGAGCATTTCAACTTTAAAATTATATATAACCAGAAGACTTGAACCAGCCCTGGGCATCGCTTGCAGAAACACGGTCCAGGGCTTTTCCAACTCCTGCAAAGAGGTCTTCATGGGTTCTGGATTTTATGCCTCGCAATATCTGTTTCACTTTGCTCCACATCTTTTCAATAGGATTAAAATCAGGGCTATAGGCTGGTAAAAACAAAAGTTCA
>JAVBOI010000065.1:0-6624 GCA_031550695.1 Desulfovibrio sp.
CGCTGCTGCTGATTCCGGCCATCGCCCTGCTCCTGGTCGGCCTGACCCGTCTGGCCGTGGGATTGGTGGAGCGATCGTAAAATGCGGGACGACCCGCGATACAACCGGGCCGGCGCGATTGAGGACATCACGCCGGCCCGACAGTGAAAGGGGCGCAAAAAGCACCAGCTTCGGCAATCCCTGTTACGATGACAGCCCCATTACGATAGCTTTCCAGACTTTTTCCTGCCCATAGGCTTTGCCGGCGGGACGGCCCGCTGCCGGCGGGCTGGAAGATCCCGACACCGGCCTGGTCCGCTTCGGCTGGCGGGATGGCCCGCTGCCGGCGCGATTACGACCCCACGGTGGGCAGGTTTACAGCGCCCGATCCGGCAAAAGATCCGCGCGGCGACGGCGATCTCTACGACTACTGCGTGGATGATCCGGTGAGTTGCGTGGACCCGGCGGGGTTGTGGACTCAGCATAACTTCAGCGAAGCGCGGATAATCAGGGACGACCTCGGCCGATTCTCCAGTGGTATTGACGATCTCAGCGGTGACAATGGCACGAGGCACGATACTCATGGGGTTCGTGTTGGTGGGGCAGAGCGTGAGAGAAACGAAGCAAAAAACGAAGCTAATTTTTTGCAGCAAATAGCCACGCTTTGGGCACCCGATGGTACGCCAGAATATAAATACGCCACCGGAAGTCTTCAAGGACCGCTGAAGGCTTTTGGCAGAGGCATGTCTGGTATAGATGGACCTTCTATTGATCCCTACATAGAAGGATTGAGATTTGTTAGCCCCGAGTTCAAAAAAGATTACGACGAGGCTATGGAGAACGCCAGAAAGAAGTGGAAATAATAGGGTATGCCGCTTGTATCACCCGCACCCTGTCCAGAAGCGGCTCCCGCTGAAATACGGACAAACAGTCCGACCAATCGCATAGCAAGCTCTCAACCAGGAGAACCCGTAATGCCCCGTCACAGCCTGAATCTGGCCGCTCTGACGCTTCTCTGCCTTTGCCTCATGTCACCCGCCACGCATGCCGCCGACCAAACGCGGCCCCTATCCCCCTTTGCCGCCACCGGCCTGCTTGCCTATCCCGGCGAGACGGCCGAGGAAATCCTGGTCAGGGCGCACCGGCTCGACATCAGGGCCATATTCCTGGCTGCGACCGGGTACAACCAGGGCTTGGGCGGCTTTCCCAAGTCGCGTTACCTGGCGACCGTGTGGGGCGTTCAGTTGACGTATCTGGGCGCTGCCGAATTCCTGTCTGCCGCCACCCTGCAACTCTGGCCCGAAATGCAACTCGCGCCGGAAAACTTGCCCCAGCGTCTGGCCGACTGCGCCCTGGCCCGGGAAACTCCCTGGTTCGACCTGTTCGCCTCGGTCGGCGTTTTTGACGCAAAAACCCTCTGCGCCAGTTGGGAAAAAGAAGACCGCCGGCCCGGCTGGGAAGAGGCCTACGAACGCCGCATTCAAGAACGCAAATCATTGAAGGACGCCGCCCGCAAAACCATGGCCCTCATGCGCGAGTTGCGCCTGCGGCCCGCCACGGTCGCGGACATGGAATACCTGCGCGACAACGGCCTGGCCCTGGAAATTGCGCGCTTTCGCGACGCCGCCGGCCAGGAGCCCGACCAGGACATAGTTGCGCGCACCCTGCTGTTTTATGCCGTCACCACCCACGATCCGGACAAGGAGGCTCCGGACTGGAGCCCGAACCGCCTGCTGGAATTCATAGACACACAGTACAAGGCCATAATCAGCGGGAACACCGTCGACGACCTTCCGGGCCTGGCCGCTCTGGTCGCGGCCGGCGGCGAGGCGTTCCGCACCGGCATGTACAGCCGGATCAAGCCGCCCCCGGGAATCACAGGGCTCATTCGAGCCGCCCACGACGGCAATCTGGGCGCGGCCCACATAATGGCCGACACATACCGGGGCGGCGGTTCCGGCTTCATCAAAGATGCCACGCTGGCCAATGCCTGGCTCCAGCACACGGCCCTGGGGGGAAACACCCACTGCATGCTTCTTCTGGCCGCCGATCAACTGGCGGCCGGAGGGTCTGTCGTGCCCTGGGCCTGGGCCTACATAGCGGAGCAGGTCGAGGTCAAAGACGCCGACCTGAAAAGCCTGGCCCGGCAAATGCGGCTCATTGCCGAAACGCGGCTTTCCGAAGAGCAATTGCCCAAGGCCAAAGCCCTGGCTCTCATTTTCCTCCGCGAGCACGACGAGTGGATCGAACGCCACAAGGCATCCCAAAAAGGTAGAGCCTCTCCCACTCCCTGAGCGGACAAACGCGCGTCGGGCCGGCATGATTGAAAACATCACGCCGGCCCGACAGTGAAAAAAGCGCAAAACCAACAGCTTCGGCAATCCCCATTACGATAGCTTTCCGGATTTCTTCCTGCCCATAGGCTTTGCCGGCGGGACGGCCCGCTGCCAGGCGGACTGGAAGATCCCGACACCGGCCTGGTGCGCTTCGGCTGGCGGGATGGCCCGCTGCCGGCGGGATGGCCCGCTGCCGGCGGGATTACGATCCCACGGTGGGCCGGTTTACAGCGCCGGATACCCTACCCCGCCATTTCTCGCCACCCGCCACTCTTTGCCCGCTCCGCCGCTTTTCACCCGTTCCGCCATTCCGCGCCCATTCCGCATCCCGCGCCCGGCCTCCGGCGCTTCTTTTCGCGCGCCGGGCCGAAACGCCGAGTCAAGTGTCCGCGCGACGACGAAGCAATGAAATTCACCGGCATGGATGATGACAAAAACCGTCCGCTCAGGGCATTCTACAGCGAACACGCAGCGGAATCCCCACCCGTTGCCGCCTCCCCACCCGCCGCCGCCTCATCGCCCTACACCTCGCTCATCCGCGACCACCCCAGCGCCCAACACCGCGTCCTCGCTTGCCACCACACCATCGCCCCGCCATCCCCCCCACCATCCCATCGCCTTACCCTCGCCTTACCCTCGCCCATCATCACTCCCCCACACGCAAAAAGGAAACCACCATGCCCGGCAACACCATCGACATCCTCAGCTTTTTCGACCGCAAACGCCGGCTTTACCGCCGCGTCTACGCCACTCCGGACGGCAAGTCCCTGATCGACGACATTCTGTCATCTTGCGGATTCTGGCGCGGCAACACCAATTATTACGGCCAGGACGGCCGCCTGGACCCGCTGGCCCTGGCCGCCGCCGAGGGCAAACGCGAAATCGCCACCCACATAATGAAACACCTGGGCGTGTCCGACGTGGAAATGCAACTGCGCCTCAAGGGCGCGCAATCCATGGAGGACTCCCGCCATGAGCTTCAATAGCCCGCAAACCCAAAATAACAACGGCCTGACCGTCGAATGCATCCGCGCCCCGGACGGCAAACTGTCGCGCAAAATCGAGCGCCTTGACGGCAACACCGACGAATACGCCTACACATTCGACAACAAAGGACGCCTGACGAACGCGCGCCTGAACGGCCGCCCCCTGGAATCTTACCGCTACAACGCCTCGGGCCAGCGCATCCTGCAAGTGTGCCTTCACGGCGGCCTGCGGCAAAACGAGCGTCAATACCGTTACAACGGCAATGGCGCTCTCTCCCAGGCCGGGCGGACGGAGTTCTACTACGATCGCAACGGAGCCCTCGGGCAGCGTTGCGACACCGGCGGCTCCACGTTTTTCGAGTACGGCAACGGTTCCCGCCTGGACAAGGTACACCGGCGCGACGGCTGGGAAATCCGCTACGAATACGGCCCGCTGGCCCCGCAGCCAATCCGGCGCTTCAGATCCGGCCGCCTGACCCACGAGTACCACTGGCTGGACGATTCGCGCCTGTCCGCGTGCCGCGACCACAACAAGGATATAGAATACCAGTTTATCTATGACGCGGACGGCAAGCTCGACCGCCTGCGCCTGGTCAACCTGCGCCAGATCGACCCGCAGGCCAACGCCGGCATGTGGGGCAATCCCCCGGCGGAGGATGACGCGTGGGGCAACCCCAAACCGGCCGGCAACGCGTGGGGAAATTCAGGCTCGAACCAGCCTGCCGACGCCCGCAAGGACCCCTACGGCCTGCTCGAAAATTGCACCTGGGCCGATTCCCAGCCCAACACCTTCATGGACTGGCTCTGCGAGGAAATGGCCCGCAACAACCGCAAATCCCCGCGCAGCCTGTTCGACGAAAGCTATGCGCCGCGCGAGTTCCTCTGCTGCGTGGATCAGGTCGGCACCCTGCGCGCCCTGGTGGCCCCGAACGGCGCGGTAATCAAGGAAATCCGCCGCGACAGCTTCGGCATCCCGTATCACGACAGCTTTCCGGACTTCCACCTGCCCATCGGTTTCGCCGGTGGCTTGACCGATCCCGATACGGGGCTGGTCCGCTTCGGCTGGCGCGATTACGATCCGGCAATCGGCAGATTCACCGCGCTCGACCCGGCCAGGGACCGTCGCGGCGACGGGGATTTGTATGACTACTGCATGGATGATCCGGTCAGCCGCGTGGACCCCACGGGCTTGTGGAGCAAGGAAAACTTTGATGAATCACGGATTACCAGAGATGACCTCGGTCAGTTCTCTAGCGGTATCGGCGATATCAGCGGCAGCGCGGGGGGAGCGGGCTCCGGTGGGAGGAGCGGTATCGGCGTGGCAGAGAGTAGCCAGGCAACCAGCGCGGCCGATCACGACTATGCTCCCGGCACCAGAATACCCAGGCAAGCGATGCAACAGGCCTTCGAGCATGACCGCGACCTCCGTGAGTCGCTGAAAGCGATACCGGAGCAAGAAGAACTCGGCCTGGGCGAGGCGCTTGTGATCGGCTTTGGCAATATACCGGAGTCATTCATAAGGCTTGTCTGTGATCTCGGCCAAGCAGTCTGGAATTTTGATGAAACAATACCAGGCATCGGTAAAATCTTGGCCGGTTACGGGTGCCGACTCTTCGGGGTGGAAAGCGACTTCCAAAAATTTTCCGGTGCCATGACGCAAACCCTCTACGATAATTACGGCACGTATGAGAACATCAAAAAAACCATTGCCAGGGATCCTGCCGCACTTTTCGCTGATCTGTCCCTGGTGTTTACTGGTGGCGCCGGGCTCGCGCGCGGCGGGGCAAAAGTAGGCCTGAAGGCATCCAGAATGTTGCCCGCCGGAGGGCTCGCCGCCCGAGGCATGGAAAGCGCGGCGGGAGTATTGGGCAAAGTCGAAGCCGGCATGAAGAGTATAGGGACGAAGACAGATCCGCTTTCCCTCGCAAGGAAAGCGGCAGAAAAGACAGGGCTAGACAAATATATTCCCGAATTCATTCGTAACAATCCCAAAATAGGTACAGCCGCAGCTCGTTCAAAAACGCCCATCGGTATTGCGGGGTCAGAGCGCTCCATGGAGCGGCAGCGACAGGAAAGAGAGCAAAAAAAGCAGGGCAGCAAACAATAACTCCACGCGTACAAAAATATCCCGTCCCAAAAACCTGTCCTGGGGCGGGATATGGAGATCCAAGTGACCTGTCGGCAAAACGCCGTCACCCGCTATAAAGCCAGTTCTTTCACCCTGGACGACACCGTGAAATAGAGTAACCACGGCAGAGAAAACACGCAGCCCGAGAAAAACATAATGCCCGGTTCCATAGAGTAGCTGTAGTCGGAAAAGGTATAGTCGCCGCCCGTCCACCAGGCGCATAAGGCAAATACGACCAGAGGGAAAAAGGTAATGAACGGGGCAAAGCTGAGCAAAAATATCCTTGTCAGCCGTAGCGCTCCCGGTTGCAATGTCATCAGCTTGCAAAGAGAGCGGAAAAGGCCCGCAATATACGTTACGGCCACGCCGATGGCGATCCACCCGAATATCGCTGAGCCGGGAAAAACATCAAGCAGAAAAACAGCCTCGCGAAAAGCAAGACCAAGCACACCAATACATAACAATATCGCGATAAGGGCATACGCACCTAGCAGTTTGTGCATATTTTTCACGGCGGGTCTATCTTTTTCAGCTTTATTCATCACAGCACCAAGAGAGACTGAAAGAACAATGAAAAGACCCGTCATAACGACGCCTCTCCAATCATCATTGAGGAGCAATAGGATATCTTGCATGCAACCAGCTTCCTGTTCTTTCGCGATGTCCCAAAAACGCGTGGCCGTTGTCTTTCAATCTATCCGGTTCCGCTACAGCCCGCAACACGAACTTCCTCTGCTGCACGGATCAGGTGGGCACATTACGCGCGATCACAACGTTGAGCGGCGGCATAATCAAGGAAATCCGCCGCGACAGCTTCGACATCCCCTATCATGACAGCTTTCCGGACTTCCACCTGCCCATCGGTTTTGCCGGCGGCCTGACTGATTCCGATACGGGGCTGGTCCGCTTCGGCTGGCGGGATGGCCCGCTGCTGGCGGGACTACGACCCCATGATCGGGCGTTTCACCGCCCTCGACCCGGCCAAAGACCGTCGCGGCGACGGCGACCTGTACGACTACTGCATGGATGATCCGGTCAGCCGCGTGGACCCCACAGGCTTGTGGTCGAAGGAGCATTTTGATGAATCAAAGGTCAGCCGGGATAATCAGGGGCAGTTTGCCAGTACGCCCGGCGGAGGCGCGGGAGGGGCTGGCGGCGGAAACGCCGGCGCGCAAGGCGCGGGTTCCGGCTCCGG